>NZ_JPDP02000041.1:0-115171 GCF_000732685.2 Sphingomonas sp. STIS6.2 | reverse complement strand
GCAGGCGGGGATCCAGACCCTCGGACCTTCCTATGGAATCGAGAGGTTTGCCACTATGGGTTCCCGCCTCCGCGGGAATGACGGTTTGGGGCGCGGGCAACGATCGTTTTTGGAGAATCACACGTGCAGATCTGGGCGGGACTCGGCAATCCGGGGGCGCAATATGCGATGCACCGGCACAATGTCGGGTTCATGGTCGCCGACGCGATCGCCGCGGTGCACGGCTTCGGCGCGGTCAAGAAGCAGTTCCAGGGCTGGACGCAGGAAGGCCGGATCGGATCGGAAAAGATCCTGCTGCTGAAGCCCGCGACCTTCATGAACGAGAGCGGCCGCGCGATCGGCGAGGCACTGCGCTTCTACAAGCTGGACGTCGATGCGCTGACGGTGTTCCACGACGAGCTCGACATCGCCCCCTTCCGCGTCAAGGTGAAGACCGGCGGCGGGACCGCGGGGCATAACGGGCTCCGCTCGACCGACCAGCATCTGGGCCCCGATTTCCGGCGCGTACGGCTCGGCATCGGGCATCCGGGTCACAAGGACCGGGTCACCGGCTATGTGCTCGGCAATTACGCCAAGACGGAGATCGAGCCGCTGTCCGACATGCTCGGCGCGGTCGCCGCGGAGGCGGCGTGGCTGGCGGCGGGCGACGACGTCCGTTTCATGAATGATGTCGCTGTGAGGATGCAACCATGACCACCCGCTCGCTGTTCGCCACGCGCTTCTACGAGGCCGATCTCGGCGACGACAATCTGGTCGAGGAGCTCGAGGACGCCGCGCTCGAACTGTCCAAGGCGGACCGCGCGGGCGTCGCTTGGTCGAAGGCGCATGGCTATCGCGGGTACACGTCCTATGCGTCGCTGAACGACCTGCCGCTGCGCGATCCGCGCTTCGGCGATCTGGTGCGGCTGCTCAACAAGCATGTCGCGCAATTCGCCAAGGACTGCGCGTTCGATCTGGGCGGGCGCAAACTCAAGCTCGACAGCCTGTGGGTGAACGTCCTGAAGCCAGGCGGCGCGCATTCGGGGCATATCCATCCGCACAGCGTCGTGTCGGGGACGATGTATGTGACGATCCCCGAAGGCGCGGGCGCGCTGAAGCTGGAGGATCCGCGGCTGCCGATGATGATGGCTGCGCCAACTCGGCTCGACGACGCGCCGGAGGATCTGCGGACGTTCGTCTATGCGGGGCCGAAGCCCGGGAGCGTGTTCCTGTGGGAGAGCTGGCTGCGCCACGAGGTCGTGCCGAATGCCGCCAAGGGCGAGCGGATCAGCATCAGTTTCAATTATCGGTGGTAAGGTAGAGGAACCTCACCACCCCGTCATCCTGACGAAAGTCAGGATGACGGGAAAAGGGTGGCACCATCCCTCTTGTCATTCCCGCGGAAGCGGGAATCCAGACTGGCCGGCGTTGACGATTACTCGCGAAGGGCAGCCCGTATGGATCCCCGCCTGCGCGGGGATGACGAAAAGTGGCGATCAGGCCGTCGGCATCGACGCCATGTCGATGACGAAGCGATACTTCACGTCGCTCTTGACCATGCGGTCATAGGCCGGCTCGATCTCGTCCATCTTGATCATCTCGATGTCCGAGACCAGCCCGTGCTCGTTGCAGAAATCGAGCATTTCCTGCGTCTCCGCAATCCCGCCGATCAGCGAGCCTGCCAGCTGGCGACGGCGGAAGATCAGGTTGCCGACCGAGGGCGACGGATGCGGCTCGGCAGGCACGCCGACCAGAGTCATCGTGCCGTCGCGCTTGAGCAGCTCGAGGAACGGGTCGAGATTGTGCGGCGCAGCTACAGTGTTGAGGATGAAGTCGAAGCTGTTCGCATGCTCCGCCATGGCATCGGCGTCCTTCGACACGATCAGGTCCTTCGCGCCGAGACGCTTGGCATCCTCGCGCTTGTTCGGCGAGGTCGAGAAGACATAGACCTCGGCGCCCATCGCGTTGGCGATCTTGACGCCCATGTGACCGAGACCGCCGAGACCGACGATGCCGACCTTCTGGCCGGGGCCGACCTTCCAGTGCTTCAGCGGCGAATAGGTCGTGATCCCGGCGCAGAGCAGCGGCGCGACCGCGGCGAGATCGGCCTCGGGATGCGAGACCTTCAGCACGAAGCCCTCATCGACAACGATATGGTCCGAATAGCCGCCGAAGGTGTGACCGCCGAGCACGGGATCGGGGCCGTTATACGTGCCGACGAACCCGGTCGTCTCGCAATATTGCTCCTCGCCATCGGTGCAGGACGGGCACTGGCCGCAGCTGTCGACCATGCAGCCGACGCCGGCGATGTCGCCGACCTTGAACTTGGTGACATCGTCACCAACCGCGGTGACGCGGCCGACGATCTCATGGCCCGGAACGCACGGATACAGTGTGCCTTCCCACTCGCCCTTGGCGGTGTGGAGGTCCGAATGGCAGACGCCGCAGAATGCGATGTCGATCGCGACGTCGGTCTTGCCCGGCGCGCGGCGTTCGAAGCTGAACGGTGCGAGCGGCGTCTCGGGCGACTGGGCGGCGTAGCCCTTGGCGGTGGTGGTCATGCTATTCCTAATTCTGACTGGCAGAGCGCGATATACGCACGGGACTCGCAATATCTACCGAGCGGTACGATAATTTTGCTGCTTTGCGGCAATCGTTTAGGTCGATCAGTAGAACGTTGAAATCAGCGACCACCCCGGCGAAGGCCGGGGCCCAGTTGGAAAGGTGGCAGTAACGGCGTGCCGACCTCAATAAGCGACGTCCCCCAACTGGGCCCCGGCCTTCGCCGGGGTGGGAGAGATAAGGGGAGTCGCGCTCGGTCATGTGCGTAGGCGTCCTTGCTGGCGTTCCTTCTCGCCCTGCCCTAAAGCGCCCGCACAATCTTATACCAAGGGCATATCATGGGTTTTCGCTGCGGCATCGTGGGGCTGCCGAACGTTGGCAAGTCCACCCTCTTCAACGCGCTGACCGAGACGGCCGCGGCGCAGGCGGCGAACTATCCGTTCTGCACCATCGAGCCGAACGTCGGCAATGTCGGCGTGCCCGACAAGCGGCTCGACGCGCTGGCGAAGATCGCCGGCTCGCAGAAGATCATCGAGACCCAGCTCGGCTTCGTCGACATCGCCGGCCTCGTGCGCGGCGCGTCGAAGGGCGAAGGGCTCGGCAACCAGTTCCTCGGCAACATCCGTGAGGTCGACGCGATCGTCCATGTTCTGCGCTGTTTCGAAAATGGCGACGTGACGCATGTCGACAACAAGGTCGATCCGATCGCCGATGCCGAGACCGTCGAAACGGAACTCATGCTGAGCGATCTCGAAAGCCTCGAGAAGCGCGTCCCCAACCTCGCCAAGAAGGGCATGCAGGGCGACAAGGAGGCCAAGATCGGCGCCGCCGTGCTCGGCCAGGCGCTCGAGCTGCTCCGCGAGGGCAAGCCCGCTCGGCTGACGGTACCCAAGGACGAGGACGAGGCGCGCGTGTTCGCACAGGCGCAGCTGCTGACCGCCAAGCCCGTCCTGTACGTCTGCAACGTCGACGAGGGCGATGCCGCGAACGGCAATGCGCTGTCGGCGCGCGTGTTCGAGAAGGCCGCGGCCGAGGGTGCCGAGGCGGTCGTCGTGTCGGCAGCGATCGAGGCCGAGATCGCGACGATGCCCGCCGAAGATCGCGGCGAATTCCTGGGCGAGCTGGGGCTGGAAGAGACCGGCCTCGCTCGCGTCATCACCGCAGGCTACAAGCTGCTCCACCTCCTGACCTTCTTCACGGTCGGCCCGAAGGAGGCACGCGCCTGGACCGTCCATGCGGGCGCGACCGCGCCGCAGGCGGCGGGCGAGATCCACGGCGATTTCGAGAAGGGCTTCATCCGCGCCGAGACGATCGCGTTCGACGACTTCATCGCGCTGGGCGGAGAATCGAAGGCGCGCGAGGCGGGCAAGCTGCGCGCCGAGGGCAAGGCCTATGTCGTCCATGACGGCGACGTGATGCACTTCCTGCACAGCTGATCCCAACAATGTCACGCCCCCTGCGTGTGTAGTCACGCGCCGGGGGCGGGCGTAGCGAGCAGAACAGACGGCATGAGACACGCGACGTTTTCAGCTCTGGCACTCGCGCTCGGTGGCTGTGCCTATCCGGCCACGCCCCCTGCCCTGGCGCCGGTGACTCAGGCTGCCCCCGCGACCGCCACGGCCGCTCCTCAGGGCGCGCAGCCGCTGGCGGTCCGGGCACCGGTGACGATCCTCGTGTCGATCGATGGCTTCCGCCCCGATTATCTCGACCGGGGCGTCACGCCGAACCTGAACCGGTTGCGCGCCGGCGGCGTCTTTGCGGCGATGCGACCGTCCTTCCCGAGCGTCACCTTCCCCAATCACTGGACCCTGGTGACCGGGCTCAGACCCGATCGCAGCGGCATCGTCGGCAACACGATGGAGGATCCCGCGCGGCCCGGTGAGAAATTCACCATGGCGAGCGACGATCCCTTCTGGTGGAGCCAAAGCTCGCCGATCTGGGTCGATGCCGAAAAGGCGGGGATCCGGACCGCGACGATGTTCTGGCCGGGCGCCAATGTCGCGGTCGGCGGCACGCCGAAACCCAACAGCCACGGCGCGATCGACGGCGGCACCCGGCCGCAGGACTGGCAGCAGTTCAACCAGCAGATCAGCGCCACGCAGCGCGTCAATGCCGTCCTCGACTGGATGCGGCGACCCGCCGCGATCCGACCAAAGCTGGTGACGCTGTATTTCGATACCGTCGACATGGCCGCGCACGACAACGGCCCCGACTCCCCCCTGACGACGCAGGCAGCCGCCGAGGTAGATGGCAGCATCGGCAGCCTCGTCGACGGGCTCGCGACGCTCGGCCAGCCGGCCAATCTGGTCATCGTGTCGGACCACGGCATGGCGGCGACCAGCAGCACACGCGTCGTCGCGATGGACCGGATTGCGGCACCGGCCGACTATCGCCTCGTCGAGACGGGCGCCTATGCGACATTGTTCGCGGTGCCCGGGCATGAGGCCGCGCTTGAGGCCAGACTGCTGCGCAAGCACGACCACCTGCAATGCTGGCGCAAGGCGGAGATCCCGGCGCGCTTCCATTATGGCCGCAATCCGCGCGTCCCGAGCTATCTGTGCCTCGCCGACGTCGGCTGGCGCGTCGATCGGACGACGCCCACCAAGATCTCGGCCGGCGGCTCGCACGGCTATGACAATGCCGCCCCGGAAATGCGCGCGCTGTTCATCGCGAACGGTCCTGCGTTCATCGGTGGCAAGACCATCGCGAGCTTCGACAATGTCGCGGTCGAGCCGCTGTTGCGCGACCTGATCGGGCTGCCCGCGGAACCGGGGCTGGACGGCAACGACGCGCCCTTCCAAAAGGTGCTGCGACGATAGGAGGAGCAGCGGGCGTGCAGTATTTCGAAAATATCGCAGTCGGGGCGACCGCGGCGTTCGGCCACTATCCGGTGACGCGCGACGAGGTGATCGCCTTTGCCGAGAAATACGACCCGCAGCCCTTTCATCTGTCCGACGAAGCCGCGGCGAAGACGCACTTCGGCCGGCTGTCCGCAAGCGGCTGGCATAGCTGCGCGATGACGATGGCGATGCTGGTCGAGCATATCGGCGAGCATCGCCAGGCGAGTCTCGGATCGCCCGGGATCGATGAACTGAAGTGGCTGAAGCCCGTCTATCCGGGGGACACGCTGCGCTGCGTGACCGAGGTGCTCGACAAACGGGTTTCCGCCAGCCGCCCCGAAATGGGGATCGTGAAAAGCCGGATGCAGGTGTTCAATCAGGACGATGTCATGGTGATGACGTTCGTGTCGAACGCGCTGATGCAGACGCGCCCGACGGGCGCGCCTGCATCCTGATCCGTCACTTCGGGACGGGGACGTTCATATAGGCGCCGCCCCGGCCGCCGCCGCCGCCGCCACGACCGCGGAACCCGCCGCCATTGCCGCGCTGCTGACGATATTCACGCCGGTCCTGACGTGCCTCGCCACGATAGCTCTGCCGCGCTTCACGTCGTTCGCCGCGATATTGCTCGCGCGTGATCTGACCGTCGCGCAGCTGGTTACGGTCCTCGCGCCGACCCTGACGGAAGTCACGGTTCGCGCCACGCCGGTCCTGGCGATAGTCGCGCGCGGCGGGGCTGTTGCCGCGGGCGAAATTGCCCCAGTTGCCGGCACCGCGATAATTGCCGCGACGCCCCTGCCAGTAGCGCTGCTGCGCGCCGTTCCAGCGGTGCGGACGACGGTTGCGATCATAGACGTATCCGCCGGTACCCGGATAATAATAGTCGCCATACCAGCCATAATAGGAGCCGAGGCCGACGCCAGCATAACCGGCCCCGTATCCGCCGCCATAGCCGTCATAATAGCCGTTGCCGTAGCCGCCGCCATAATAGGGATCGCTCGCATAGCCGATCCCGCCGCCGCCATAGCCATACCCATCGGTGCAACCGGCCACGCCGAGGCCGACACCAATGGCGAGACTGACCAGTCCTAGTCGCTTGAAAAACATCGAAAATCTCCCGTACCTGGAGAGCGGACCCAACGCGCCGCCATTGGTCGCACAACAATACCGACCTACCGCAGGTTCCATGAACGACGGCTGACGCGCGCCGGGACCGTAGGTGGGCCATGGGCGCGCGGCGCCGGGACACAGGCACGGACACGGGCAGCCAGCGGGTCGCCAAACGCGAAACGGCGGACCGGGTTGCCCCGATCCGCCGTCGTTCACACCCTGATGCCGCGGTAGCCGCGGCGCGGGATCAATGCTTCACGTCGCGCCAGACGTTCTGATAGGCGCCCCAGGCAAGGCCGCAGAAGACGAGGATGAAGAGGATCGACGCGACGCCGACGGCGTGGCGCGACTCCAGGTTCGGCTCTGCCGTCCAGGTCAGGAAGGCCGAGACGTCTGCCGACATCTGTTCCTTCGTCGCCTTGGTCCCGTCCGCATAGGCCACCTGATCGTCCGCCGTGATCGGCGGCGGCATCGCGATGTTGAGGTTCGCGAAATACGGATTGTAGTAGAGACCCTCGGGCGTTTTGATGTCGGGGAACTGCTTGATCAGCGCGGCGGGCTGATTGGTGTAGCCCGTCAGCAGCGAGTGGACATAGGCGGTGCCCTCCTCGCGCGCCTTGGTGATCAGCGAGAGATCGGGTGGCAGCGCGTTGTTGTTGGCGGCGCGGGCGGCGACCTCGTTGGCGAACGGCGACGGGAAGCGATCCGACGGGATGTTCTTTCGTGTCGCGGCTTCGCCGGTTTCGGGGTTGATCGTCGGCTGTTCGATCACCCACTGGTTGGCGATTGCCTTAACCTCGGGCTCCGAATAGCCGATCTTCTGGAGATCGCGGAAGGACACCAGCCGCAGCGAGTGGCAGGCCGAGCAGACTTCCTTATAGACCTGGAATCCGCGCTGGAGCTGACGGCGGTCGAACTTGCCGAAGACCCCGTTCGAGGCGAGCTCGAGCTCCTTGGGATGCTTGTGCGCGACGCTCTCGGCGGACGGCGCGACGGGGTCGGTGATGACGCCCGACACGCTGCCGAAGAGCGCGATGCCGAGCACCAGCACGAAGGCGGCGCCGACCAGGGATGCGATGAGACGAACCATATATGTATCCTCTAGTCCGTATCAGTGCGCGGGCTTGGGGGAGAGCGCGGTGTGCGCCGGGCTCGTCCCGCCACGCTTGGCCAGCACCGCCTCGGTGATCGAATTGGGCAGCGGCCGGGGCCGTTCGGACCGCGAGATCAGCGGCAGGATGATCAGGAAATGCGCAAAATAATAGGCAGCGCAGATCTGGCTGAGGATCACATAGGTCGCCGTCGCCGGTGCACCGCCGCAATAGCCCAGGATCAGGATGTCGGCGACCAGCACCCAGAACGCGATCCGCGCCTTGGGACGGTAGTTCATCGAGCGCACCGGCGAATTATCGAGCCACGGCAGAAAGAACAGCAGCAGGATCGAGCCGAACATCGCCAGCACGCCCCAGAGCTTGGCGGGCAGGATGAAGTCCGCGGTAAAGGCGCGCAGGATCGCGTAGAACGGCCAGAAATACCATTCGGGGACGATATGCGCGGGCGTCGAGAGCGGGTTCGCCGGGATGTAATTGTCCGGATGACCGAGATAGTTCGGGAAAAAGAACAGCAGGCCGGCGAACACCAGCAGGAAGATGCCGAGCCCGAAGCCATCCTTCGCGGTGTAATAGGGGTGGAACGGCACGGTATCCTGCTTGCCCTTCACGTCGACGCCGGTCGGGTTGTTCGACCCCGGGATGTGCAGCGCCCAAATGTGCAGGATGATGACGCCCGCAATCACGAACGGCAGCAGATAGTGCAGCGAGAAGAAGCGGTTGAGCGCGGCGTTGTCTGGCGCAAATCCGCCGAGCAGCCAGATGCGGATGGTGTCGCCGACCAGCGGGATCGCCGAGAAGAAGCCGGTGATGACCTGCGCGCCCCAGAAGCTCATCTGCCCCCAGGGGAGGACATAGCCCATGAACGCGGTCGCCATCATCAGCAGGAAGATCGTCACGCCGAGCAGCCAGACCATCTCGCGCGGCGCCTTGTACGAGCCGTAATAGAGCCCGCGGAAGATGTGCGTGTAGACGACGATGAAGAACATCGACGCGCCATTGGCGTGCGCATAACGCAGGAACCAGCCCGCATTGACGTCGCGCATGATGTGTTCGACCGAGTCGAACGCGACCGCGCCGTTGGCGGCGTAATGCATCGCCAGCGTGATGCCGGTGATGATCTGGATCGCCAGCGCGGCACCGGCAAGGACGCCGAAGTTCCAGAAATAATTGAGGTTGCGCGGGACCGGGTAACCGGCGCCGACCGCGTTGTAGACGAGCCGAGGAACGGGAAGCCGTTCATCCAGCCACCGCGTCAGCGGCAGCTTCGGTTCGTATTGCTTGGCCCAGGGAAAGCTCATGGTTGTTTCCTCAGCCTACCGTGACGACGGTGTCGGAGTTGAAGGCATAGTCCGGCACCTGAAGGTTGGTCGGTGCGGGGCCCTTGCGGATGCGCGCGGCGGTGTCGTAGGCCGAACCGTGGCACGGGCAGAAATAGCCGCCGAACGGGCCCTTGTTCTCACCCTCGCCCGCGCCGAGCGGGACGCAACCGAGATGCGTGCAGACGCCCAGCGTGATCAGCCAATTCTTCTTGCCCGCCTTGGTCCGCTCCTCGAGCGTCTGCGGGTCGCGCAGCGTCGATACGTCGACCGCGTCGGCCTCGCTGATTTCCTTCGGCGTCAGGTTGCGCACGAACAGCGGCTGCTTGCGGAAGCTCGTCTTGATCGCCTGGCCAGGCAGGATCTTCGACAGGTCGATCTCGGTGGTCGACTGCGCCAGCACGTCGGCCGAAGGGTTCATCTGGTTGATCAGCGGCAGGACGATCGCGACGGCGCCGACCCCGGCGAAGGATACGGCGGCGATATTGATGAAATCGCGGCGGCGCGGATCGTGCGCCTCTTCGTGAAACGGTTCAGGCGACTCGCCGGGTGGAACCATGTCGTCGACTATCGCCATTCATCTCGCCCTTGCAGTTTATCTTTATTCTCGTGGCCCGATGCGCATGCCGGTTCGCCGCACCGCACGCCCATCCTGCCCGACCGTCCCCACGGAGGCCCATAGGTGATAGACGGCGCAAGCCCGCTTTGCCAACAGCATTTTGACTGCAGCGCGTTCCGGATTAGAGGCAGCGGTATGCGTATCGCCCTCTACCAACCTGATATCGCCGGCAATGTCGGCGCCATTTTGCGGACCGCCGCCTGTCTCGGACTCGCGGTCGATCTGATCGAGCCGATGGGGTTCACCTGGAACGAAAAGGCGGTCGCACGCTCCGGGATGGACTATGTCGGCGCGGTCGAGATCGTCCGGCATGTCGACTGGGCGGCGTTTCGCGACCAGGTCCGCGGGCGCATCGTCCTGCTGACGACGAAGGGCGCGGTCCGGCTCGACGCGGCGACGTTCCAGTCCGACGACGTGCTGCTGATGGGCAGCGAGGGCGCGGGCGTCCCCGACGACGTCCATGCCCGCGCCGATCTGCGCGTGCTGATCCCGATGCGGCCCGGCCTGCGATCGATGAACATCTCGGTCGCGACCGCGATCGTCGCGGCAGAGGCGTTGCGGCAGACGGACGGCTGGCCCGCCTGACCTACCGGGGGGAGTGTCGGGCGAACGCGCCCCTTCCCCGCCCCGACCAGGATTTGTAGGACAGTGCCATGACCGAGCTCGACCCCCAGCAAGCCGCCGCCCGCATTTGGTTCGAATCGCTGCGCGACCGGATCTGCGCGGAGTTCGAGACGATCGAGCGCGAGGCCGGGTCGGATGCCGTGTTCGACTATACCCCCTGGGATCGGATCGATCCGTCGGGTGAACCCGGCGGTGGCGGCGTGCGCGGCGTCATGAAGGGCAAGGTGTTCGAAAAGGTCGGCGTCAACGTCTCGACCGTCGGCGGCACCTTCGAGGGCGAGTTCGCCAAGTCGATCCACGGAGCGGGCGAGGATCCGCGGTTCTTCGCGACCGGGATCAGCCTGGTCGCGCACATGGCCAACCCGCACGTCCCAGCGGTGCACATGAACTGCCGCTTCCTCAACACGACCAAGCGCTGGTTCGGCGGTGGCGGCGATCTCAACCCGCCGCTGCCGATCGCCGAGGACACCGCCGATTTCCATGCGACGATGAAGGCCGCCTGCGACGCGCACGACCCGGCTTACTACCCGCGCTTCCGGGACTGGGCGGAGACCTATTTTCAGATCCCCCACCGCAAGGTGAACCGCGGCGTCGGCGGGATCTTCTTCGATCATCTCGACGGCAATTTCGACGCCAATTTCGCGTTCACGCGCGACGTCGGCGAAGCGTTTCTCGACGCCTATCCGCGGATCGTCCGGCGGCGGATGGACACGCCGTTCACACCGCAGGACGAGGCCGCGATGCTCGAATGGCGCGGTCGTTATGCCGAGTTCAACCTCGTCTATGACCGCGGCACGCTGTTCGGGCTGAAGACCGGGGGCAATATCGAGGCGATCCTGATGAGCCTGCCGCCCCGCGCCACATGGTCGTGAGCGGGGGCCGGTGGCGCTGATCCCCGTCGCGGACGACGTGCTCGCCACGATCGTGACCACGCTCGAAATGCCGCGCAAGCCGCCGCTCAGGCCGATGCCGACGTCGCGACTGCGGCTGCTGCGCTGGGAGCGGCCGACGCTGGAGGGCTATCGTGCGCTGTTCGCCCGGGTCGGATCGCGCTGGCTGTGGTTCTCGCGGCTGGCGATGGACGATGCCGCGCTTGCTGCGATCCTTGGCGATCCGGGCATTGCGGTGCATGCGGTGGTCGACCCGGCGGGGATCGAGGTGGGGATGCTCGAACTCGACCTGCGCCGGGCGGGCGCTTGCGAGATCTCCTATTTTGGGCTGATCCCCGAACTCGCCGGCCAGGGACATGGTCGGTGGTTGATGGCGGAGACGCTTGCGCGGGCCTGGACCAGGGGTGTCGAGCGGGTCTGGCTGCACACCTGTACGCTCGACCATCCAAACGCGCTCGGCTTCTACCGCGCGCAGGGCTTCGTCGCGACGCGGCGGACGATCGAGACCTTTCCCGATCCGCGCGCGACCGGGATGCTGCCCGCCGACGTCGCGCCGCAGATCCCGTTTCTGGGCGGACGCCGCTAGACCCGCGGGCGGATCACGACGGTCCGCGACCGCCTAGCGCCCCAGCCGCCGATAGACCGACACCGCGATCAGCGCCATCGCGACCCCCGAGGCGGTGGCAGCCGCCGCCGCGCCGGCATCGACGAGCGCGATCGCCACCGGATTGCCCTGTCCACCATCGCGCATCGCGCCATCGAGCGCCATGAACGGCATGCCGAGCAGCCAACCGCTCATATAGCCGAACGCGGCGAGCGACATGAGCGGCAGGCCGGCGCCGCGCGTCAGCGACAGGCTGCGCCGGATCGCGGCGAACGCGCCGATCGGTCCCTCGGCGACAAGCACCGGCCCGGTCATCATCGTCCGGCCAAGAATGTAGAGGCCGGGAATCGCATAGAGAAGCAGCCCCGCCCCCGCTGGCAGCGACACCAGGATCATCGCGAGCAGATAGCGCGGCAGGAGCGTGGCAGAACGCCTGAGCGCTGTGCCGATATCGACCCGGTCACGGTCGAGATACAGCGTATAGACCGCCGCCATGCCGAAGAAGCTGAGCGCATAGGCCAGGCAGTACCAGCCGCCATTCGCCCCCGCCCAGTCGGTCACCGCCTGCGCCCAGACCAGCGCCTGCGCCTCGTCGCCGCGCGTCGCCGCATCGGGCAGCGGCGGGTCGGGCACGACGAGCGCGAGCGCGAAGGCAGGCAGGAACAGGAAGGGCCCGGCGATCCGGAGCAGCAGATCGCGGTCGCGCTTGAACAGGGCCCAGGCGTCTTTCAACACGCCCGTAAAGTCGATTTTCATTCGGTGATCGGTTTCTCTCGGGTGGCGACATAGAGCTGTGCCGTGAAGACATAGGCGAGCGCCATCAGCGCCGCACTGGCAAGCGCGCCGGCGATCCCGGCAAGGAACATCGCGGTCGGGATCTGGTCCCCGCCGAGGATCAGGCGAAAGACGAGCCCGACAACGGCCTGAGCGGCGAAGGTGGCGATCGCGAACACGATCGCGAACAGCAGAAGCACGCCGATCAGCTTCCAGGTGAGCCCGCGGGTCAGCGCGATCGAGCGGCGGATCGCGCCGAGCCCGAGCCGTTCGTTGAGCACGACCGCGGTCAGCAGCATCAGCCGCGCACTGGCCCAGATGGCGAGCAGGATCAGCGCAAGGCTGTAGAGGACGACGAACATCGCCGTCGCACGCGGCAGCTGCGGCATTCGCGCGGGCGCGCTGGCGGCAGCGGACGCGGCGGCGAAGTCGAAATGCGACGCGATCAGCGCGATGAACACCGGCGCCATCAGAACCAGCGCGATCAGTCCGACGACGAGCGACACGCCGAGCGCGGGCAGCAGCCGCGCCCACGCCTGACGATAGGCGTCGGTGCGGCCGGTCGAGGGTTGCGTCGCCAGCGCGAGAATCGCGAGCGACCCCAGGATCGCGAGCAACGCGGACGCCACGGCGACGATGCCGGCGACGATGCCGGCGACGAGCTGCACCGCCGGCTGCGGCGGGACGAGCAGGACGAGCGCGTTGTTGACGACCGGCGGGAGGACCAGGGTCGGCAACGCAACCGCCGCGATCTGGCCGCTACGCCCCGACAGCACCTCGGTGGTACGATCCCAGACCGTGCCGATTTTCACGCCTCTTCCCATCCGCCTGTTCCCCGTTCGCCGCCTGGCACGCATGCCCGATACCGCCGCGACGTAGCCCAAGCCCCAGGCCTTGACCACTCCCGCGACGGTTGGACCAGCCGGCGTGGCAGGCCCCTGCCCGCTTGCATCACCGGCGGCGAGTGCGCAGATGGGTCGCGTGACCGCTTCCCCCTTCCCGACCTCCGGCCGCCTCGCGCCCGCCGATCCACTGTCGCGAACCGACGGGCTCGAATGGCGGACCGATACCGGCCTGACCCCCTATGCCGCCGCGCTCGCCGAGATGGAGGCGCGCGCCGCCGCGGTGACCACGGGCGATGCACGCGAGCTGATCTGGCTGCTCGAGCACCCGCCGGTCTATACCGCGGGGACCAGCGCGGATCCGGTCGACCTGGTCGATCCGCGCTTTCCCGTGTT
This sequence comes from Sphingomonas sp. STIS6.2, assembly GCF_000732685.2. Classification (NCBI taxonomy): domain Bacteria; kingdom Pseudomonadati; phylum Pseudomonadota; class Alphaproteobacteria; order Sphingomonadales; family Sphingomonadaceae; genus Sphingomonas; species Sphingomonas sp. STIS6.2. The sequence goes on along the minus strand of NZ_JPDP02000041.1, from coordinate 101,503 downwards.
CGATACCGGACGGGGCGGCAAATACACCTATCACGGGCCGGGGCAGCGGATCGGCTATCTGGTGCTCGACCTCGGACGACGCGGGCGCGACGTCCGGCGCTTCGTCCATGCGGTCGAGGACTGGGTGATCGCGGCGCTCGGCGAGGTTGGCGTCGCCGCGTTTTCGGTCGAGGGCCGTGTCGGCATCTGGACGCGCGATCCCAATCTCGGCGGCCGCGAGGCGAAGATCGGTGCGATCGGCGTGCGCGTGAAGCGCTGGGTGACGCTGCACGGTTTTGCGGTCAATATTGATCCTGACCTGACGCATTTCGGCGGAATCGTGCCGTGCGGGCTTGCGGAATACCCCGTTACCAGTCTGAAATCGCTGGGCACGAAGGTCGACATGGCAACTTTTGACGCTGCCCTGACGTTGACGAGCGGCGTGTTCCTTGAAACACTTTCTTTGGCTCAAGAAAACGAGGCTTGAGGGCCAGGCCTTTACAGATTAATGTCCACTACGATTTGGGTATATACCTGGCCTCCAGGCCTACCAAATCCTCTATCTAGGGAGCTTCCAAATGCGTTCACTCATCTCCAAGGTTCTGACCGGTTCGCTGATCGCCAGCGCAGCGCTTGCCGTTTCGGCATGCGGTCCGAAGACCGAGACCACGACCGACAACACGATGGTCACCGACATGAATGCCACCGAAGGCATGGACACGATGACCGACAACATGACCGCCGTTGACGGCGCGATGAACGACGGCATGATGGCGAACGACACGATGATGTCGAACGACACCATGATGACCAACAACATGATGTAATTTTCCGGTTTCGGAAGATTACGTGATGCGAGGGGCCGTCCGGGAAACCGGGCGGCCCCTTGTCGTTGGGGCCAAGTTGACCGCGCGGCGGCGGGATGTGCGATGCCACCTCGAACCCGGTCGACCGCCCGCGATGCGCGATCTCGTTTCGGCTGCGACGGAAATCTGCGGCCCGGACCGTACCCGAAGCCGCGATCGGCTGCCGGGCCCCTCAAAACAGTTGGGAGTTGGCAAGAAACGCTTTAGAAATCTCGGGATGGAATGCCCGGGGAGTTGGGAATGAAGATGGTGCGTACTGCGCTGGCGCTCTGCGCGGCGAGCGGCTCGATGGCGTTGGCTCAGCCCGCCTCGGCTCAGTTTTTTCTGCAATCGCGCGATTTCTCCGCGCCGGCGGTGACCGGGGACGAGGCCGATCTCGGCCAGGCGATGCCCGACGCCACCAGCGCGGAGAAGCGCGCGGCGATGGTCTGGCACATGCGCGCGGCGCTGAACGTCGCGGCCCTCCAGTGCCAGTTCGAACCGACGCTGCTGACGGTGTCGAACTACAATGCGATCCTCGCCGATCACGGCACCGAACTGCAGGGCGCCTTCGACACGCTCGGCAAATACTTCCTCCGCGTCAACAAGGCCAAGGGCGTCAAGGCCGGCCAGGCCGCGCTCGACCAGTTCGGCACGCGCACCTATTCGAACTTCGCGACCGTCGCCGCGCAATATGGCTTTTGCCAGACGACCGCATCGATCGGCCGTGACGCGCTGTTCACGCCGCGCGGCAAGTTCGGCGACCTGACGCTGCAGCGCACGCGCGAGCTGCGCAACAGCCTGATCCCCTGGGGCGAACAGCGTTTCCCACGCTATATCGGCCGCGACCGGGTGAAGATGCCGCGGCTCGACCCGATCTGCTGGAACAAGAAGGCCGAATGGGTCGCCAAGAAGTGCGGCGCGCTCGACTGGCCCCCCGCGGCGGGCGTCGGCATCGCCAACCGCTGACGATCACCCCCCGGCCCATGAGCCGGGGGCCTTCCCTGCCGGAGCGGAAGGCGGCCTAGCGCAGCCCCAGCATCTTGTGCGTCTGGAGCGACAGGCGCCACTGCGGACGCTCCATCACCAGCGCGACGCAGGCATCGCGATTGGCATCCGCCTGCGGGTTGTCGAGCGGCTGGAGCAGCAGGTTCGCGAAATCCCATGTCTCGATATCGACGATGTCGGTACCGGGCTGCGGCCAGACCAGCTTCAGCTCGTCGCCATGACGCTGGACGACGACGCTACCCGCCTTGGGGCTGATACATACCCAGTCGATGCCGGGATGGACCGGCAGGGTGCCGTTGCTCTCGATCGCGATCCGGAAGCCCGCAGCGTGAAGCGCATCGACGATCGCATCGTCGGTCTGGAGCATCGGTTCGCCCCCGGTGAGCACGACGAACCGATCTTGTGTGCCCGTGCCCCAGAACCCCGCAACCGCGTCCGCCAGCGCACGCGCATCGGCGAACTTGCCGCCGCCCAGCCCGTCGGTGCCGACGAAATCGGTGTCGCAGAACCGGCAGACCGCGGTCGCGCGGTCCTGTTCGCGTCCCGACCACAGATTGCACCCGGCAAAGCGCACGAACACCGCCCGGCGGCCGGCATTCACGCCCTCCCCCTGCAGTGTCAGGAACATTTCCTTGACCGCGTAACTCATGTCAGACCGGCTTGACCGCATAGACGGTGGGATCCGCGATCCCCGCCTCGTCGAAGCCGCGCGAGCGGAGACGGCAGCTGTCACACTCGCCGCAATGCTTGCCGTCGGGCGTCGGATCGTAGCACGACCAGCTGAGCCCGAGGTCGAGCCCGAGCCGCGTGCCCTCACGGACGATATCCGCCTTGGTCATGTGCTGGAGCGGCGCCTGGATGCGGAACGGATCGCCCTCGACCCCCGCCTTGGTCGCGAGTTCGGCCAGCCCCTCGAATGCGGCGATGAATTCGGGACGGCAATCCGGATAGCCCGAATAATCGAGCGCGTTGACGCCGATATAGATATCGCGCGCGCCCGCCGCCTCGGCCCAGCCGAGCGCAAGGCTGAGGAAGATCGTGTTGCGGGCGGGAACATAGGTGACGGGGATGCCACCCGCATCGTCGGTGCCGACGCCGTCCTTGGGCACGTCGATATCCGCGGTGAGCGCCGAGCCGCCGAACGCGGACAGGTCCATCGGCAGGACGATATGACGTTCGGCGCCAAGCGCGGTGGCGACGCGGCGCGCGGCGTCGAGCTCGACGCGGTGGCGCTGGTTATAATCGAACGACAGCGCGAGCAGGCGCCGGCCGGATTCCCGCAGCATGGCGGCGGAAACCATCGAGTCGAGGCCGCCCGAGACGAGGGCGACCGCTAAGGGAGCTGATGATGTCATGATGCGCGACGCGCTAGGCCAGACCGCGGCAAAAAGAAAGGGCCGCCCGAAGGCGGCCCTGAAAGGTTGGCGCTAATAGCAGCCTCAAGGGAGAAACGTGCTGAAATCTCTAAAGCACGAGGGAGGTATAGCCCGGCGCGGTAAACAGCGCATTAACGCCGCGCAATTTCCCACCGTCACGTGAATGAGAAACGCGTCATTCCTCGACCGGAACCGGAAATTTCTTTGCACAGAATGCGCAGTCGACCTGGATGAAGCCACTCTCGTCCGCCATGTCGCGGCGTTCGTCGATCGGGAATTTCGCAATTACGCCCCGGATATAATCGGGATCGCACCGGCAGCCGCGCGTGATCGGAATATCGGCAAGGATGCGGACGTCGCTGTCCTCGTTGAACAACCGCCACACCAGCGTCTCGAGCGGCAGCGCCGCATCGGTCAGCTCGTCCGCGCCCATCGTGTTGCCGAGCGTCGCGACATGCTCCCATTCGGGATGGTCGAGCTTGGTATGCAGCCGCTCGCGGCCGTCCTCGCCCTCAGGCAGATGCTGGAGGAACAGGCCGCCCGCGACGCAGCGCCCGTCGGGGCCCTTCGCCATGCCGGTACGGACCATTGTCGGGATCTGCTCGGACTGGGTGAAATAGCTCTGCGCGGCCTCAGACAGCGTATCGCCATCGAGCGGGACGATACCCTGATACCGCTCGTTGCTGCTCGCCATGTCGAAGGTGATCGCGAGATAGCCCTGGCCGAACAAGGCGAACAGGGTCGGCTCGGCGGGCGCCTGGGCAAGCTTGTCCGCGTCATATTCGATATAGCCGCGCACCTCGCCGCCGCGGTAATCGCAGACCAGCAGCTGGACGACGCCATTGTCGGTCCGCGTCTGCATCGTCAGCTGGCCGCTCGCGTCCTTCAGCGTCGAGCCGATCAGCGCGGCGAGCGTCAGCGCCTCGGCGAGCAGCTTCTCGATCGCAGGCGGATAGGCGTGCGCGGCGAGCACCTCGTCGAGCGCGGTACCGAGCCGGACGATCCGGCCACGGGCGCTGCGCGCGGGGATAGCAAACGCCAGCGCGCGGTCGAGATCGGTCATGTTGGGGTCGTTCACCATCGTTCCTTCGGCATCCCCCGTCGCGGCGTCATCCCCGCACAGGCAGGGATCCAAAGCGACATACGCTGGTGGTCTCATCACCAGCTCGGAGTTTATGGATTCCCGCCTCCGCGGGAATGACGGAAATGGGGGCTGACCTGCGCCCGATCAACCAATCGGGCGCTTCAGCCGATCTGCCCGAAGCACCAGCGCAGCACCGATTTCTGCGCGTGGAGGCGGTTTTCGGCCTCCTGCCAGATCAGCGACTGCTGACCGTCGATCACCTCGGGCGTGACCTCCTCGCCGCGATGCGCGGGGAGGCAGTGGAGGAACTTCGCATCGGGCCGCGCGAGCGCCATCAGCGCGGCGTCGACCTGATAGGGGGCAAGGGCCTTCAGCTTGCTCTCGGCATTGGCCTGCCCCATCGAGATCCAGGTGTCGGTGACGATGATGTCCGCACCGTCGACCGCCTCGCGCGGATCGGCGACGACGCGCGCGCGGCCAGAGGCGCGGACGATCGCCTCCTCCTCGGGCTGGAACCCCTGCGGGCAGGCGGCGACGACGTCGAACTGCATCAGCCCGGCGGCCTCGACGATCGAGGCGAGCACGTTGTTGCCATCGCCCAGCCACGCGACCTTGAGCCCGGGCAGCGCCTTGCCGCTCTCGATGATCGTCAGCAGGTCGGCCATGATCTGGCACGGATGCGACGCGTCGGTCAGCCCGTTGATGACGGGGACGCTGGCATGATGCGCCATCTCCTCGACCTTGGCATGATCGTCGGTGCGGATCATGATCGCGTCGACATAGCCCGACAGCACGCGCGCGGTGTCGGCGATCGATTCGCCGCGCCCGAGCTGCATGCTGCCGGCATCGGCGACGATCGATGTCCCGCCGAGCTGGCGGATCGCCATGTCGAAGCTGAACCGTGTACGCGTCGAGTTTTTTTCGAACACCATCGCCAGCGTGTGGCCGGCAAGCGGGGCGTCAGCATCCGTGCGGCCCTTGGGGAAGCCGGCGCGCGCGGCCTTGCGATCGAGCGCGTCGGCAAGCATCGCGGCGACGCCGTCGGGGCCGGCGTCGGTGAGATTCAGGAAATGGCGGTTGTTCATGGTAACGACCCCGTAAGAAGTTCCGTTCGTCCTGAGTAGGGGCTGAGCGAAGCCGAAGACCCATATCGAAGGACAGTGCCCCAAGCGGGCCAGTCCTTCGATACGCCACTTCGACTTCGCTCAGTGGCTACTCAGGACGAACGGGGTTTAGTGACCGCGCAAAGGCGCTCAATCGTCGGCGGCCGGCACATAAACGCGCGCGGCGGTCGACAGCTTGTCGATGCATTCGGCGATATGGCTCTCGTCGATCACCAGCGGCGGCAGGATGCGGATGACGTTCTCCCCCGCGGCCACCAGCAGCAGGTTGTGATGATCGCGCGCGAACGCGACGAACGCACGGCTGTCGCTTTTCAGCTTCAGCCCGAGCATCAGCCCGGTGCCACGCACGCTGTCGAACAGGTGATCATGGTTGGGGATCATCTGTTCGAGGCCCTGCCGCAACCGATCGCCCATCGTGGCGACATGCTCGAGGAACCCGTCCTCGAGGATTACGTCGAGCACCGCCTCGCCCGCCGCCATCCCGAGCGGGTTGCCGCCATAGGTCGAGCCGTGCGTGCCCGCGACCATGCCCTTGGCCGCCTCCTCGGTCGCAAGGCACGCGCCGAGCGGGAAGCCGCCGCCGATCCCCTTGGCGACCGACATGATGTCGGGGGTGATGCCGTAAAGCTCGTGCGCGAACAGCTTGCCGGTCCGGCCATAGCCGCACTGGACCTCGTCGAGCACCAGCAGCAGGCCGTGCTCGTCGCACGCCTTGCGCAGGCCCTGGAGGAATTCGGGGCTCGCCTGGCGGATACCGCCCTCGCCCTGGATCGGCTCGACCAGGAACCCTGCGGTGTTGTCGTCGATCAGCGCGAGCGCACCCTCGAGATCGTTGAACTTGGCATAGGCGAATCCGGGCAACAGCGGCTCAAACCCGTCGCGCATCTTGGCCTGATTGGTCGCCGAGATCGTCCCGAGCGTGCGGCCGTGGAACGCGGTGTCGAACGTGATCAGCGTGTGACGCTCGGGATTGCCGTTCGCGAAATGATAGCGGCGCGCGGTCTTGATCGCGCACTCGACCGCTTCTGCACCCGAATTGGTGAAGAACACGGTGTCGGCGAACGTATTGTCGACGAGCCGCTGCGCGAGATGCTCGCCCTGTGGTGACCCGTACAGGTTCGACACGTGCATCAGCGTCGCGGCCTGATCGGCGATCGCCTTGGTCAGATGGGGGTGGCCATGGCCAAGCGCGTTGACCGCGATACCGCTGGCGAAGTCGAGATATTGCTGGCCGTCCTCACCGAACAGATAGGCGCCCTCGCCTCGGACCGGACGCACGCCACACCGCGGGTAGACGGGCATGAGCGGGGTGATGGTCACAGGCGCTTCCTCTTCGAAACGAGAAGGGCGGCCCGTGATGGACCGCCCCGGAGGCGCCTAATACCGGTGACGGGGGATGGGCGTCAACACCGCGGACGTCCGACGCAGCCCTGTCTGATCCGTACCAAGGCGCGGACTCCGCTTGCGGCGCCCCGGCAGCACGCGCAATCTTCCCCTCGGCTCCATCCGACGTCGCAAACGCGCCGGCGCAAGCCCAGTCGCGTCCCCATCGAGAGGAGGTTGACGTATGAAACGCTATGCGACCGGCCTGGCAGTGATGCTGGCCATGGCTCTTGCCACCACCCCCGCGCTTGCCAAGGGCGTGTTCGACGGCACCTGGAAGGGAGATGTGAAGGCGAGCCAACCCGCGGAGAATCCCTCGATCATCCTCCTGCAGGCGGGCACCTTCAGCTGCACGACGTGCAAGCCCGCGCTGAAATTCCCCGCCGATGGCGCGTTTCACCCGATCGTCGGCAATCCCTATTATGACGAGGCATCGGTCGCGGTGGTGGATGCGACGACGGTCAAGCGCGCGTTCCGGAAGAGCGGAAAGACAGTCGCCGAGGCGACGGTGACGCTGGCCGCGGACGGGCAGAGTTCGTCCTCCGCCTTTGTCGACCGGACCGCACCGAGCGGCGTGGAGGTGACGGGAACGACGGTCAATGCGCGCGTCGCACCCGCCCCGGCGGGTGCCCATGCGTTATCGGGTGCGTGGCGCGAAACCACGGATACGCAGGTATCCGACACGGGCCTCGTCTTCACCTTCGCACAGGACGGTAAGACCATGGCCTTCTCGACGCCGACCGGCATATCCTATGCCGCGACGATCGACGGTCCGCCGGCAACGGTGACCGGGGATCCGGGCTGGACGAAGGTCGCTCTGAAACAGACCGGACCGACGACTCTGTTCGAAACCGATTACGAGGGCGATACGCCGATCGGTACGTATAGCATGTCGCTCTCGCCCGACGGCACGACGATGACCACCGCGGTCAACGACCTGAAACACGGGAAGACCTCGACGATGGTCGCACACAGGCAGTGATCCCGGAGGCAAGCGGGGGCGGCTATCGAACGGCCCCCGCTTGCCCCAATGGTCACGCGTCGATCGCTTCCTCGTCCAGCCGGCCGGCATTTTCTTGGATAAAGGCAAAGCGGTGCGCGGGGTTGTTGCCCATCAGGCGGTCGACCAGGTCCTTCACGCCTGCCCGCTCCTCATATTCCTGCGGCAGGGTGATGCGCAGCATGCCGCGGGTGGCGGGGTCCATCGTCGTCTCGCGGAGCTGGCCTGGGTTCATCTCGCCAAGCCCCTTGAAGCGGCCGACATCGACCTTCTTGCCCTTGAACACCGTGCGTTCGAGTTCGGCGCGGTGCGCGTCGTCGCGCGCATAGACGCTCTTGGTGCCGACGGTCAGACGGTAGAGCGGCGGCTGCGCGAGATAGAGGTGCCCGCGCCGGACGATGTCGGGCATCTCCTGGAAGAAGAACGTCATCAGCAGCGTCGCGATATGCGCGCCGTCGACGTCGGCGTCGGTCATGATGACTACGCGCTCGTAGCGCAGGTTGTCCGCCACGCAGTCCTTCCGCGTTCCGCAGCCGAGCGCCAGCGTCAGATCGGCGATTTCCTGGTTCGCGAAGATCTTCGCACTGGTCGCGGACGCGACGTTCAGGATCTTGCCGCGGATCGGCAGGATCGCCTGCGTCTTGCGATCGCGCGCCTGCTTGGCCGAGCCGCCAGCGGAATCGCCCTCGACGATGAACAGCTCGGTGCCCTCGGGCGAGTTGGCGGAACAGTCGGTCAGCTTGCCGGGCAGCCGCAATTTGCGGGCGGACGTCGCGGTCTTGCGCTTGACGTCGCGTTCCTGCTTGCGGCGCAGGCGCTCGTCCATCCGCTCGAGCACATAGTTCAGCAGCGCCTTGCCGCGGTCCATATTGTGGCTGAGGAAATGGTCGAAATGGTCGCGGACCGCCTTCTCGACGAGGCCCGCGGCCTCGGGGCTGGTCAGGCGATCCTTGGTCTGGCTCTGGAATTGCGGTTCGCGGATGAACACCGACAGCATCAGCTCGCTGCCGATCATCACGTCGTCCGCACTGATATCCTTGGTCTTCTTGTTGCCGACCAGATCGCCGAACGCGCGGAGGCCGCGCACCAGCGCCTGGCGCAGGCCCTGTTCGTGCGTGCCGCCATCGGGGGTCGGGATGGTGTTGCAATACCAACTGTACGAGCCGTCGCTCCACAGCGGCCAGGCGATCGCCCATTCGACGCGCCCCTGCGTCTCGCCGTGCGCGCTCGGGAAATCCTGCGAGCCCGAGAAGAAGTCGGCGGTCGCGCATTCGCGGCCCGCGACCTGATCGCGCAAATGGTCGGCGAGCCCCCCGGGAAACTGGAACACCGCCTGCGCGGGCGTATCGTCGCTGATCAGTTCGGGCGCGCAGTGCCAGCGAATCTCGACGCCCGCGAACAGATAGGCCTTGGACCGGACGAGCTTGTGCAGCCGCTGCGGCTTGAAATGCAGCTCGTTGCCGAAGATCTCGGTATCGGGGGTGAAGGCGACGCTGGTGCCGCGGCGGTTGGGGGTGGTGCCGAGCCGCTCGATCGGGCCGAGCGTCTGCCCCTTGGCGAAGCGCTGGCGGTATAGCTGGCGGTCGCGCGCGACCTCGACGACAGTGTCGGACGACAGCGCGTTGACGACGCTGATGCCGACGCCGTGCAGACCGCCCGAGGTCGCATAGGCCTTGCCCGCGAACTTGCCGCCCGAATGCAGCGTTGAGAGAATCACCTCGAGCGCGGACTTGTCCGGGAATTTGGGATGCGGATCGACCGGGATGCCGCGGCCATTGTCGACGATCGTCAGGCGGTTGCCGGGCTCGAGCGTGACCTCGATCCGCGTCGCGTGACCCGCGACCGCCTCGTCCATCGCGTTGTCGAGCACTTCGGCGGCGAGATGGTGCAGCGCGCGCTCGTCGGTGCCGCCGACATACATGCCCGGGCGGCGGCGGACGGGTTCGAGCCCCTCGAGCACCTCGATCGAGGACGCGTCATAGGTCGGGGCGGTCTTTGACGGGGTCGTGAACAGGCCTTCAGGCAGGTCTTCTGGCATGACGTGGTATATGGCTTAGCCAGCGATCCGTGCAAGCGCGCAACCGCTGTTGCGGAAAAGCCACAACATGAACTTTCTGTCATGTTTACGTCATGATCGCGGATATATCGGCGGGACGCTCCGTTTCTTGGTCGTCTTAGATCAATCATATCCGGAGCTTACATGCGCACATCCCTCTATGCCGGCCTCGCTGGCGCGGTCATTCTCGGTCTCACGGCATCGCCGGCATTTGCGCAGGAGACCACCGAGGACGCACCGTTCAACGGTCTCTATGTCGGCGCAGCGGGCGGTTATGACGTGCAGCCGAACGACGCGGGATCGTCGATCCTGTTCGACCGCAATCTCGACGGACGGTTCGGGGATGCGGTGACGACGGCAGCCGGCGCCAACGCGTTCAGCAGCGGGTTCTGCAACGGCGCGACGACCGCCACGACGCTGACCGGTGGCCGCGGCTGCCGCAAGGATAAGGACGGCGCCGCATATTATGGCCGCGTCGGCATGGACGCGCAGCGCGGCAACATCGTCGTCGGCGTGGTCGGCGAATTCGGCAAGAGCGAGATCACCGACAGCGTCACCGCTTTCTCGACGACGCCCGCCAGCTATGTGATGACGCGCAGCGTCGACTGGGAAGCCTCGATCCGCGGCCGTGCAGGCTATGCGGTCAACACCACGCTGTTCTACGGCACGTTCGGTGCGGGCTATGCCAAGATCGACCGGGATTTCTACAGCACCAACACCGGCAACGCCTATCAGCAGAGCGGCAAGCGCCAGCAGTTCGGCATCCTCGGCGGCGGCGGCATCGAGCAAAAGGTCACGCCGAACATCTCTGTCGGCATGGAATATATGTTCCACCAGTATCAGGACGACGACTTCCGCGTCCGCGTGACGCAGGGCACCCAGCCGGCGACGAACCCGTTCGTGCTGGCGCCGAACACGACCGGCACGGACTTCCGTCGCAGCGACGACAAGTTCCGCTGGCACAGCCTGCGCGCGACGGCGGCATTCCGGTTCTAAGCGCAGGGTGGTGTGACGCCAAACGGCGTCACACCACCCAAGCTCGGCCGGCGCCGCACTAGCGACGTCCGACGACGCGGCTTCGCCGCGGCGCGGGTGAGGATAAAGGGTCGCTCCCCGATAAGGGAGGCGGCCCTTTTTTCGTGAATATGGTCTCCGCAAAACACCACCCCGGCGAAGGCCGGGGCCCAGTTGGGCGACCGAGGCAATTACGCGTTGCCTGCCGTTACCACGGCCTTCCCAACTGGGCCCCGGCCTCCGCCGGGGTGGTGCCTTGGGGATTGGCTCCGCGACAGGCATGCATCCGAAGCACGGATAGCGAAAACGCCCCCCCCCATCTCAGCGTGCGCGCGGGCCGCCGAAGGGGAGTGGCGGCGTCGGGCGGCGGTCGCGGCGGGGCAGCTGTGCCTGATAGGCGTGACCGCAATGCGCGACGCAGTACGGGAAGCCCGGGTTCACCTTGTCACCACAAAAGTGAAAATCAGGCTCGCCGGGATGGCCGAGCGGCCACTTGCAGATGCGGTCGTTGAGCTCGAGCAGGCTCGTCTTGCCCGCCATTTCAGGCGAAGGCTTGGCGGGGACGAGACGCCGCGGCGGGGCGGGCGTGCTCGGCGGCTGCTGCTCGCCGGGCGCCTGGCGGAGAAAGCCGCCGGGTCCGATCGAGCGCAGGATCGGCTGTGGTGCGCGGACCGGTGCGGCGGCGGGTTCGACCGCGTCGTCGTCCTCATCCTCGTCCTCGTCGGCGTCTTCATCCGCATCGGCGGCGACGGGCGCCGCACGCGGTGCGGGCTCGGGTGCAGCGGCAACGGGTGCGGGTTCAGGCGCGGGAGCCGGCGCTGCGGCGACGGGTTCGGCGGCGACCACGGGCGGCGTGTCGACAACGGGCGACTCGGCCGGCCTGGCCTCCGCCGCCTTCGCCTCCGCGACCTTCGCTTCTGCGTTCTTCGCGTCGGGATCGTTGGGCTTCACCGGCGACGGGCGCGCCTGAAGCTCGAGGCGGTGCGCCTTGCCGATCACGGCGTTGCGGCTGACGCCACCCAGCGCTTCGGCGATCTGGCTGGCGGTCTGGCCGGCTTCCCACATCGTCTTGAGCGTCTCGATACGCTCGTCGGTCCAGGACATGTTCGTTCCTCAGTCTTCGGGTCGGCCGGTATAGTCTTCGTCAACCGGGTTGCGGGCGACAGCGGCAGCGATTACCCGCAACCCCCATGAGCAGCCAGCCCCCAATCGGTGAAATCCAGTCGGCGGTGCAATCCGCCCCCGGCGTTCCCGTCATTCGCAACGTGAACTGGGAGGGACTTCGTACCCTCTATATCAAGGAGGTGCGCCGGTTCTTCAAGGTCCAGCTGCAGACGGTGTGGGCGCCGGCGATGACGACATTGCTGTTCCTGATCGTTTTCACCATCGCGACGGGCGCCAAACGCCCCGTGCTGGTCGGCGGCGAGACCGTGATGTTCGCCGATTTCATCGCCCCCGGGCTGATCATCAGCCAGGGCATGATGGGCCCCGCCTTCGCCAATGCGAGCTTCTCGCTGCTGGTCGGCAAGATGCAGGGCACGATCGTCGACTATCTTCAGCCACCACTGTCGACCGCCGAGCTGCTCGCCGCGCTGGTTGGCGGTGCGGTGACGCGCGCGGTGCTGGTCGGCTGCGTCGTCTGGGCGGCGATGGCGCTGTATCCGGGCGTGCACGTCACGCCGCATGTGCCGCTCGCAATCCTGTGGTTCGGGCTGCTCGGCGCGACCTTCCTCGCGCTGCTCGGCGTGCTGACGTCGATCTGGGCGGACAAGTTCGACCATGCCGCCGCGGTCACCAACTTCGTCGTCGCGCCGCTGTCGCTGCTGTCGGGCACCTTCTATTCGGTCGACACGCTGGCGCCCGCGTTCCGTGCGTTCAGCCACGTCAATCCGTTCTTCTACATCATCTCGGGCTTTCGCTACGGCTTTCTGGGCGTCGCCGATTCGCCGGTGATCGTCGGCGGCCTCGTCATCCTGGCGATCGACGTCGCGCTCGCCACCCTGTGCTACATGCTGCTGAAGAGCGGCTGGAAACTGAAGAACTAGCCCCATGACAACCGACATTGCCATCGCCCGCAGCGTCGCGCTGCGCCCCATCGCGCGGGTCGCCGACGCGCTCGGCATTCCCGACGACGCGGTCGAGCCCTACGGCCGGTTCAAGGCCAAGGTCGCACTCGACTGGCTCGAGGCGCATGGCCGCCGCGAGGGGGCGCGGCGTGGCCGGCTGGTGCTCGTCACCGCGATCAATCCGACGCCCGCGGGCGAGGGCAAGACGACGACCTCGGTCGGGCTGGCCGATGCGCTGAACCTGACGGGGCGCAAGACGGTGCTGGCGCTGCGCGAACCGTCGCTCGGGCCGTGCTTCGGCACCAAAGGCGGCGCGACCGGCGGCGGGCGGGCACAGGTCGCGCCGATGGAGGACATCAACCTCCACTTCACCGGCGATTTCCACGCGATCACCGCGGCGCACAATTTGCTCGCGGCAATGATCGACAATCATATCCATTGGGGCAACGCGCTGCAGATCGACGTGCGGCGCGTGGTGTGGCGCCGCGTGCTCGACATGAACGACCGTGCGCTGCGCGACATCGTCCAGTCGATCGGCGGGGTCGCCAATGGCTATCCGCGCGAATCGGGGTTCGACATCACCGTCGCGTCCGAGGTCATGGCGATCCTGTGCCTCAGCGAGAATCTCGCGGACATGGAGCGGCGGCTGGGTGACATCGTCGTCGCCTATACGCGCGACCGCACCCCCGTCACCGCGCGCGACCTGAAGGCGGACGGCGCGATGGCGGTCCTGCTGGCGGAGGCGATCAAGCCGAACCTCGTCCAGACGCTCGAGGGCAACCCCGCCTTCCTGCACGGCGGGCCGTTCGCCAATATCGCGCATGGCTGCAACTCGGTGATCGCGACGCGCGCGGCGCTGGCGCTGGGCGACTATGTCGTGACCGAGGCGGGCTTCGGCGCGGATCTGGGCGCGGAGAAGTTCTTCGACATCAAATGCCGCCAGGCGGGGCTGTCCCCCGATGCGGTGGTGATCGTCGCGACGGTCCGCGCGCTCAAGATGAACGGTGGGGTCGCCAAGGCCGATCTCGGCGCGGAGGACGTCGAGGCGGTCCGCCGCGGCGCGGTCAATCTCGTCCGCCATATCGAGAATATCCGCCAGTTCGGCGTTCCCGCGGTCGTCGCGATCAACCATTTTTACACCGACAGCGAGGCCGAGATCGCGGTCGTGCACGAGGCGGCGAGCGCGCACGGCGCCCGCGCGATCCTGTGCCGCCACTGGGCCGAGGGCGGCGCGGGGGCAACCAAGCTCGCCGACGCGGTGGCCGAGCTGTGCGACACGCATGCCGCGAATTTCGCGCCGCTTTATGGCGACGAGCTGTCGCTGTTCGACAAGATCGACACGGTTGCCCGGCGCATCTACCGCGCCGAACATGCGGTCGCTGAGCCCAGCGTGCTGGCGCAGCTCAAGCGCTGGGAGGATGCCGGCTATGGCCACCTGCCCGTCTGCCTTGCCAAGACGCAGTACAGCTTCTCGAGCGACCCCGCGCTGCTCGGCGCGCCGACCGGGCATATCGTGCCGGTGCGCGAGGTTCGGCTGGCGGCGGGCGCGGGCTTCGTCGTCGCGATCTGCGGCGAGATCATGACGATGCCTGGCCTCCCGCGCGTTCCCGCAGCCGAAGCGATCCGGCTCGATGCGGATGGGCTGATCGAAGGGCTGTTCTAATCTAATCTGATCCTCCCCCTAGCGGGGGAGGATCGCTCACTTCTTCTTCGGGCGGCGGTGGCGGAGGCGGCGGAACAGGCCGCGCTTCGCGAAGCTCTCGAACATCTCCTCGGGCCCCTCGGGATCGAGCACCTCATTGTCCGCCAGCCATTCCTCGACCGCGGTCAGATCGGGCGCCTCATAGGCGCGCAGTGACTTGCCCTGCCCGCGCAGCCGCTCGATCGTCTCGATCAGCGACCCGGTCTCGGCGATCATCGTGGTCACCACCTCGACATCGACCGCCAGATGCTCGGCGATCAGGTCGTTGCGGATCGCGGTGATCCCCGTGCTCGTCGCCTCGTCATGCGCGCGGATCGCGAGGTCGCATTCGGTGTCGAGCCGCAGCGAACGGTTGTTCATGTTCGACGACCCGAGCCGGAAGATCTGGTCGTCCGCGATCAGGATCTTGGCATGGCAATAGATCGCCTCCCCGCCGCTGGTGTAGGGATGATACATGCGCAGCCGCTTGTGGACGTCGCGGTGCGCCAGCGCGGTCATGAGGCGCGCGCGCGCGGTGTCCATCGCGATCGGCTCGAGCCACCCTTGCGCAGTCACCGGGTTGATGATCACGATCTCGGGCCCGTCCGCCTCGTCGAGCCGCCGCGCGACCGCCTCGGCGATCTTGCGCGACGCGAAATACTGGCTCTCGATATAGAGATGCCGCTTGGCACCCGCGATCTGCGCGAGGAACAACGCCTCGCTCTCATGCACCGGGACCTGGTCGTCCATCTCGGGCTCGGTCCGCGCGATCGCGACGTCGACATCGCGGAAATGCACGCCGAGCTCCTCGGGCCAGCACGCCGCGCCCGGGTTCGCCTCGGCGATCGGCACGCCGCCTGCCAGCACCCAGCGGTCGCGGAACAGCTGGCCCAGTGCGGTCGCGACGGGGCCTGCGACCGCGCTGATCGCGTCGTGCCACGGCTTGTAGGGACGGCCCGAAGGGCGCCGCCGTCGCGCATCGTCATGGCGATGCTCGCGCGTGTCCCAGCGGTCGCCAGTCATGTCGATCCCGCCGCAAAAGGCGAGGCAGTCGTCGATGATGACGATCTTCTGATGATGCGACCCCGCGGTCGGATGATGACCATCGAGCTTGGTATGGATGCGCGGATGCCGCATCCACTTCATCATCGTGAATAGCGTCGAGCCGCGGAAAAGCGACTTGATCGCACCAGTATCCCAGCGGAGCAGGAAGATCTCGAGTTCGGGCTGGCGTTCGACCAGCCACAGGATGAACGCACCGAGCGTCGGCGGTTCGCCGGGGCGATCGACCCCGGGTTCGAGCTGGATCCGCGCATCGAAATCCCAGCCGATCAGCATGATCCGCCGCTTGGCATTGAGCATGGCGACGCGCGCCTGACGGAAATATTCCTCCGCATCGACGATCACGGACATCTGGTCCGCGCGTTCGATACGCCAGCATTCGGTTCCGATCCGCACGTCCAGGTCCCCTTGTCGTCGCCGCTTGCGCCCGGCCGAATTCGTTCAACGCCGTAACGACGCTCTGTTTCCGCGCATCGTCAGAACCTATCTGCGGTGCAGATGGCCGCTTCTCCTACCCCGCCGCCGGTGCAGCGCAAGATCATCCATGTCGACATGGACGCCTTCTATGCCTCGGTCGAACAGCGCGACGACCCCACGTTGAAGGGCCGGCCGGTCGCGGTGGGTGGTTCACGTGCGCGCGGGGTGGTCGCCGCCGCCAGCTATGAGGCGCGGACCTTCGGGGTGCACAGCGCGATGCCATCGGTCACCGCGCTCAGGCGCTGCCCCGACCTCGTCTTCGTGCCGCCGCGCTTCGACGTGTACCGTGCGGTGTCCGATCAGATCCGCGCGATTTTTGCGCATTTCACCCCGCTCGTCGAACCGCTGTCGCTCGACGAGGCGTATCTGGACGTCACCGCCGATATCCGCGGGGTCGGATCGGCGCAGGCGATCGCCGAGGAGATCCGTGCGCGGATCAAGGCCGATACCGGGCTGACAGCCTCTGCCGGGGTCAGCTACAACAAGTTCATCGCCAAGCTGGCGTCGGACCAGAACAAGCCCGACGGGATCTGCGTCATCACGCCGAAACGGGGGGCCGCGTTCGTCGCGTCATTGCCGGTCAAGCGGTTCCACGGCGTCGGCCCGGTCACCGCCAAGCGCATGGAACAGCTCGGCATCCTGACCGGCGCGGATCTGCTCGAACGCCCGCTGGCGTTCCTCCAGGCGCATTTCGGCAGCTATGCGGACTATCTTTACGGGGCAGCACGCGGGATCGATCACCGCCCGGTGCGCGTCAACCGTGCCGCCAAGTCGGTCGGTGCGGAGCGGACGTTCGAGACCAATCTGAGCGATCCGGCAGCGCTGCGCGAGGCGTTGCACCGCGTCGCCGATGCGGCGTGGGTGCGGATCGAACGGCACGACACGCGCGGGCGGACGGTGACGCTGAAATTGCGCCATGCCGATTTCCGGACGATCACGCGTGCCCGCTCGTCGAGCGCCGCGGTGGTCGACAAGGCTGCGTTCGTCGCCGCCGGACTGGACCTGCTGATGGCACAGCTTCCGGTCCCGCAGGGCGTCCGGCTGCTCGGCCTGACGCTGTCGGGGCTGGTCGGTGACGAGCCGGACGACGCACAGCCCGTCCTGCTCTGACCCACCGCTCGCTTCGCGGGTGTGGGATCAGACGCCCTGCGGGGGTGCCATGACGCGGGGCGCAGCGGCGGGATCCCCGCCGAGACCGCGTGCTTCCGCCATGGTCCGGGCGATCGCAGCAGGCACCGGGTGCGAGAAGAAGAAGCCCTGGAGATGGCTGGCCCCCGCCAGGCGCAAGGCCTGGACCTGCGCCTCGGTCTCGACGCCCTCGGCGATGACCCCGATGCCGAGTGCGCGGCCCAGACTGATGATCGAATGGACGATCGCCGCGCTTTCGCGCTCGCGGCCCATCCCCTCGATGAAGCTGCGGTCGATCTTCAGGCAGTCGAGCGCGAAGGTGCGGATGTTGTGCAGGCTCGAATAGCCCGTCCCGAAATCGTCGAGCGCGATGCGGAACCCCATGCGGCGCAGTGCGCCCAGCGTCTCCGCCGCGCGCTCGGCATCGTCGAAGATCGCGGTCTCGGTGATCTCGATCTGCAACCGGCTGGGATCGACCCCGGCACGGCGGACGCTCTCGCCGACATAGTCGACGAAATGGTGGCGCCGGAACTGTCGCGGGCTGAAATTGACCGAGACATACTGACCCGGCCACTGCGTCAGGACCGCGAGCGCATTGCGCAGCACCCAGTCGCCCAGATCGTGGATGAGGTTCGATTCCTCCGCGATCGGCATGAACAGGCCCGGGCTGATCGGGCCGTAAGCCATCGTGTTCCAGCGCAGCAACGCCTCGAACCCGACCACCTCGATCGATTCGCGCGACACGATCGGCTGGAACACCAGGCTGAGTTCGTTGTTCGCGATCGCTTCGCCAAGCCCGCTTTCGACCCGCCGGCGAAAGCGGATATCCTCGTCCATGCTCTCGTCGAACACGCGCGCCATGCGCCGGCCGCTCCGTTTGGCGTCGTTGAGCGCGAGGTCGGCCCGCCGCATGACGTCGACCGGGTCGCTGCCCTGCCCGCCATGCGTCACGACCAGCCCGGCCGAGGCGCCGCCCTGAACGGAGCTTCCGAAGACCTGGAGGCTGACCGAACAGGCCGCGATCATCCGTTCGCAGGCGAGCAAGGCGCTGGTCTCGTCCGCAGTGCTGAACAACACGCCGAATTCGTCGCCGCCGAGCCGCGCGACCAGCGCGCCGTCGGGCGAGGACCGGCCGAGGATCGCGCAGATCTCGCGGATCAGCGCGTCGCCGGCAAGATGCCCCAGCGTGTCGTTGACCAGCTTGAACCGGTCGAGATCGATCATCACCGTCGCGAACCATCCGTCCGCGCGGGTGCGTTCGGCAAGTGCGCGGAGGAACGCCAGCCGGTTGGGCGCGTCGGTCAGCGAGTCGTGCGTCGCCAGATGGATCGCACGGCTTTCATTGGCCGCCAGCTCGGCCGCCCGGACCTCGAGCTGCGCCACCTGCCGCACGAGCGCTGCACGCACCGCGTTGCAGTCATGGTCGAACTGCCAGCGCTGCGTCAGTGCCAGCGCGGTCTGGCGCAGCTCGGCGCCGGCGAACGGCTTGGCGATATGGAAGACCTTGTCGACCGGCCCGGCCACCTTGGCGATCCCGGCGAGCGAGGCACCGTCGAGTGCGGTGACGATCACGAAATTGATGTCGGGGTCCAGTTCACGGATCCGGCGCGCGGTCTCGCAGACGTCGAGCCCCGACGCCATCTGCAGATCGAGGAAGGCGACCGCGAACGGCGCGGTCTCGGCGATGGCGGATTCGACCGCGTCGATCGCGTCGACGCCGGTCCCGACGGAGGTTATCGAAAACGCGTCGGCCTGCGGGTCAGCCGCCGCCGGTTCCGTCCCGAGTATCGCACGGGCGTAGTCGTCATGAACTCCGGGTTCGTCGTCGACAATCAGAATACGCATCGGACACCGTTCCTCGCGATACCTGACCCCGCCCGTATAAGCGGTTTTCCAGGCCCTATCGCGCGGCCCGGTGGGTAGGCATCTGTAATTAATATGACATGAAGGCCGAGCTTCCCGACCCTCCGACCGAGTCACCAAGCGCTTGGCCACCAAGGATAATCGCGCCGAGCGGGCCGGCATTGCCGCCGAGTGCCGGCGGTACGACGAACGTATCGACCAGCGTCGGCTCGGGCAATGCGATATACCCCCCGAGACTGCGCGTCAGCGCGGCACGGACCCGCGGAAACAGGTGACCGGCGCCCATCACGCCGCCACCGATGACGATCCTGCGCGGAATGCCGGTGAGCACGAGCGTGTGGCACAACTGGCCAAGCGCCTCCGCAACGCCCGTCCAGACCGGATGATCGGCGGGGGCCTCATCGGCGGGATGGCCGAGCCGCGCGGCGATCGCCGGCCCCGATACAAGCCCCTCGAGGCAGGCGCCGTGAAACGGGCAAGTGCCGATCCAGTCGTCGCCCGGCGTTCGGACCGGCCGGATATGCCCGAGTTCCGAATGCATCAGGCCGTCGACCGGTCGATGCCCCGCGATCAGCCCTGCGCCGACCCCGGTGCCGACTGTCACATAGGCGATATCCGCCAGGCCCTGCGCCGCACCCCAGCGCGCCTCGGCCAGCGCCGCGCCGACGACGTCGGTATGGAAGCCGGTCGGTACCGCATAGCGACGCTGCAGGCGCCCGGCGACGTCGGTCCCCGCCCAACCGGGCTTGGGCGTCGAGGTGATATGGCCGTAGTCACCACCGCGCCGGTCGATCCCGACGGGGCCGAAGCTTGCGATCCCGATGGCGACGAAACCGGTCCAGCGGTCGAGCACGGCTTCGATCGCGGCAAGCGTCTCATCGGGGCGAGTTGTCGGAATTCGTACGATTTCCTCGATCGCATCGGGCCCTCGCGCCAGGATACAGATGCACTTGGTTCCGCCAAGTTCGATCCCGGCCACCAATGGTATTTCGCTCATCCCTGTCCCCAAACCAATGCTTTGGCTGCAGCAATTCGTCCGGCGGGGCAGATCCGTCAAGTTGCTGTAATTTACTCCATGTTAACAACATAAGTCTATCGCGCAAGTCGACTCGTTGCGCATAATGCTGGCGACTGGAGCAGACAAATGCGGGCGTATGAAGAGGCGGCACGGCTTGATGCATTGCGCCAATTGCGCCTGCTTGACACCAGCGCCAGCGAAAGCTTCGATCGCATCACCCGGATGGCGGGCCAAATCTTTGGGCTGCCGATCGCCGCAATCTCGCTGACCGATACTGACCGGCAATGGTTCAAATCGCGCGTCGGGATCACGCACGACCACATCGCGCGGGCCAAGGCCCCGTGCGCGGAGGTCGCCGAGACGACGCAGGGTCTGGTGATACCCGACCTCGCCGCCGACGGCTTCTATGCCAACAGCCCGCTCGCGCAGTCCGGCATCCGTTTCTATGCGGGTGCGCCGCTGATCACGCGGGAGGGCCATGGGCTCGGGTCGCTCTGCGTGCTGGGCGCCGAACCCCGAACCGCCTCGCCCGAGGAGCTTGCCGCGCTGACCGACCTTGCGGCGATGGTCATGGCACAGATCGACCTCCAGCATGCGGTCGGGCGGGTCGATCCGGTCAGCGCGCTACCCAACCGCTTCCGGTTTCTGGAAGATCTCGACGATCTCGCGCGTGACACGCCCGGCGAGCAGCGCTTCGTCGTGCTGCTCGACCTCGCGCGCGCCGACCAGCTGAATGCGCTGATCCGGGTGATGGGCGCCGGCTATATCGAAACGCTGGTCAAGGAATCAGCGCGTACCTTGCGCGAGCAACTGGGGTCTGCGCGCACGCTCTATCACGTTGCCGCGACCCAGTTTGCGTTCCTGTCGTTACCCGGCGCAACGATGCCCGGCTATCTTGACGTGGTGAGCGCCGGGCTCGCGGTCAGTACTGCGGGCTCGATCGCGCGGTTCGTGACGACGATGGCGGCAGGGATCGTCCCCGTGACGCTGGGCGCGATCCGGTCACAGGAAATCCTGCGCGCTGCCCACAGCGCCGCACAGGATGCGCAGGCCAAGGACAGCCTGATCAGCGTCTATGCGACGTCAAACGATTCCGAATACCGGCGCAATATCGTGTTGCTCAGCGCGTTCGGCACCGCGCTGGAGGACGGCGCGTCGCTCCGCCTGGTCTATCAGCCGCGGATCGACCTCGGATCACGTCGCTGCGTCGGGGCGGAAGCGTTGCTGCGCTGGAACGACCCGACGCTGGGCGACGTATCGCCCGCGGAGTTCATCCCGATCGTCGAACGGACCACGCTGGCCAAGCCGACCACCGCATTCGTCCTCGACACCGCCCTGCGTCAGCTGGCGGCGTGGCAGGCGTGTGGCGTCTCGCTGCCTCTGTCGATCAACATCTCGGCGACCAATCTCGACGAGGACGGACTCGTCGCGGCAATCGCCGCGGCGCTCGACGCGCACAATGTCGCGCCCGACATGCTCGAGGTCGAGGTGACCGAAAGCGCGATGATGGAGAATTCGGCGCAGTCGCTCGCCAGGCTCGAGGCACTGGCGGCGACCGGGGTCCGCGTCGCAATCGACGATTTCGGGACCGGCCACAGCAGCCTGGCCTATCTCCAGACGCTGCCCGCGAGCGTGGTCAAGATCGACAAGTCGTTCGTCGACCCGCTCGACACCGACGACGCCCGCAGCCGGACGGTGATCGCGACGATGATCTCACTGTCGAAAAAGCTCGGCTTCCGCGTGGTGGCCGAGGGCGTGGAGTCCGTCGGCGCCGTCGACACGCTGACGCGGATGGCGTGCGACGAGGCACAGGGCTATGTTTTCGCCCGCCCGCTCGAAGCGCAGGACGTCCTGCCATGGATCGCGCGGTTCAACGGCGACGACCGGATGCCGCCATTGCCCCACCGCGAGGCGGCCTGAGCCGCGGCGCCCTTATTCGACGGTGACAGATTTCGCCAGGTTGCGCGGCTGATCGACGTCGGTCCCCTTGAGCACCGCGACGTGGTAGGCGAGCAGCTGGACCGGCACCGCATAGACCAGAGGCGCGATCAGCGGGTGAACCTTGGGCATGGTGATCGTCGCCATGCAGCCCTCGCCCGCCGCCTGGATGCCGTCATAGTCGCTGATCAGCACGACCTTGCCGCCGCGCGCCATCACTTCCTGCATGTTGCTGACGGTCTTGTCGAACAACGGCCCCGACGGTGCGATGACGATGACCGGCACATGTTCGTCGATCAGCGCGATCGGGCCGTGCTTCATCTCGCCGGCGGCATAGCCCTCCGCATGGATATAGCTGATTTCCTTCAGCTTCAGCGCCCCCTCGAGCGCGAGCGGATAATCCGTGCCCCGGCCGAGATACAGCACGTCGCGCGCGCCGGCGACGGTGTGCGCCATCGCCTCGATCGCCTCGTCATAGGCCAGCGCACCGTTGAGCGCGGCGGGCGCCTCGGCGAGGTGGCGGACGATCTCGCGCTCCTGCTCACGGGTCAGCAGGCCCTTCGCGCGCGCCAGATTGGCCGCGAGCGCCGCAAGCACCGCAAGCTGGCAGGTGAACGCCTTGGTTGAGGCAACCCCGATCTCGGGGCCGGCATGCGTCGGCAGCAACAGGTCCGCCTCGCGCGCCATGCTGCTGGTCGGCACGTTGACGACGACCGCGATCTTCTGCCCTTCGGCCTTGGCATGGCGCAGCGCGGCTAGCGTGTCCGCGGTCTCGCCCGACTGCGAGATGAACAGCGCGAGGCCACCCTCTTCCATCACCGGCGCGCGGTAGCGGAACTCGGACGCGACATCGAGGTCGACGGGGACGCGCGCGAACTGCTCGAACCAGTATTTGGCGACCATGCCGGCGTAAAAGCTCGTGCCGCAGGCGACGATCGTGACGCGCTTGATGGTCGACAGGTCGAATTCGGGGATCGGCAGCGAGACCTCGCCCTCCATCCGCTTCAGATACGAACGCAGCGTCTGCGCGACGACGATCGGCTGCTCGTAGATCTCCTTGAGCATGTAATGCTTGTGGTTGCCCTTCGAGATCACCTCGCCGGTGATCCCCGACAGCGTGATCGCGCGCTCGACGGGCGCGTTGTCGCGGTCATAGACCTGCGCGCCGTCGCGCGTCAGCACGACCCAGTCGCCTTCGTCGAGATAGGCGATACGCTGAGTCAGCGGCGCGAGCGCGAGCGCGTCCGACCCGAGGAACATCTCGCCGTCGCCGTGGCCCACGACCAAAGGCGAGCCGAGCCGCGCGCCGATTAGCAGGTCGGGATGCTGGCGGAACAGGATGGCGAGCGCGAACGCGCCGTGCAGACGCGGCAAGATCTCGCGCACCGCCGAGATCGGATCGCTGCCGGCCTCGACCTTCTCGCTGATCAGATGCGCGACGACTTCGGTGTCGGTCTCGCTGGTGAAGGTCCGCCCACGCGCGATCAGCTCGTCGCGCAACGGTTTGAAATTCTCGATGATGCCGTTGTGGACGACCGCGACCTCGCCGGTCGCGTGTGGATGCGCGTTGTTGGTGGTAGGCCCGCCATGCGTCGCCCAGCGCGTGTGCGCGATCCCGGTCCTGCCGGGCAGCGGATGCGCGGCGAGCTCGTTCGCCAGGTTGACCAGCTTGCCCGATGCGCGCCGGCGCTCGATCGCGCCGTCATGATCGGTCGCGATGCCGGCCGAATCATAGCCGCGATATTCGAGCCGCTTGAGACCGTCGAGCAACCGCTCGGCAACCGCGTCATTGCTCAGGATTCCCACGATGCCACACATGCTATCTATCCATTCGTCTTGTCGAGCGAGGCGTGCGACACGCTCCGCATGATCCTGGTCCAGTCGGGAGCCGCGCGCGATCGGTCGCGCGGGGCGTCACCGTCTGGCGGCTTTCCGGGCCACCATCATTTCGCGGAACCGCGCCGCCCATCCGGGCTTGTCGACCTGGGGCGGACGGACGAGCGCAAGTGCGTCGGCGTCGACGTCGCGCGTGAGCACCGACCCCGCCGCGACGATCGCGCCGCGGCCGACGGTCACGGGCGCGACCAGCGCGGAGTTCGAGCCGATGAACGCGTCCTCGCCGACGACGGTACGATATTTGAAATAGCCGTCGTAATTGCAGGTGATCGTGCCCGCGCCGATGTTCGCGCGCGCGCCGATCTCGGCATCGCCGATATAGCTCAGATGATTGACCTTCGCGCCGACGCCAATCGTCGCCTTCTTTACTTCGACGAAATTGCCGACGCGTGATCCGGCACCGAGATCCGCACCGGGCCGCAGGCGCGCGAACGGGCCGACGTCCGCCTTTTCGCCGATCACCGCACCCTCGACATGGCTGAAGGCATGGATGACCGCACCATCCGCGACGCGAACGCCGGGGCCGAAGACGACGTTCGGCTCGATCGTCACGTCGCGTCCGAGCAGCGTGTCGTGCGCGAACCAGACCATGTCGGGCGCGATCAGCGTCGCGCCGTCCGCCATCGCGGCGGCACGGCGCGTCGCCTGCCAGGCCGCCTCGACCGCGGCGAGCTCGCCGCGGCTGTTGACGCCCGCCACTTCGCCTTCGCCCGTCTCGATCACCGCCGAGGCCCGGCCGTCGGCGGCGGCGAGCATGACGATGTCGGGCAAATAATATTCGCCCGCCGCATTGTCGTTGCCGACGCGCGCGAGCAACGCGAACAGGTCGCGCGAATGGACCGCCATCAGCCCCGAATTGCACAATGTCTCGGCGCGTTCGGCGTCGGAGGCGTCCTTATATTCGACCATCCGGTCGATCCGCCCGGCGGCATCGGCGATGACGCGACCATAGGCACCGGGATCGGCGGGACGGAAACCGAGCACCACCGCTGCGGGCGCGTCGTCGCCGTGCAACCGGTCGATCATCCGCTGCATCGTCGCGGCGGTCACGAGCGGCACGTCGCCATAGAGGATGAGCACATCGCCCTCGAACCCGGCCAGCGCGGCGCGCGCCTGCGCCACGGCATGGCCGGTGCCGAGCTGTTCGGCCTGAAGCGCCGTCGCGATCCCGAGCGGGGCGACCGCACGCTCGACCTGCTCGCGCCCGGCACCCGTCACCACGACGGTGCGCGCCGGGTGCAGCGTCGCCGCGCTCGCGACGAGATGGTGCAGCATCGGCCGCCCCGCGATCGGGTGCAGCACCTTGTGCAGGTCGGACTTCATCCGGGTGCCCTTGCCGGCCGCCAGGATGATCACCGCGATGGACTGGTCGTGCATATGCGTCGTCATGGAAGGACCGCTGCCACGAAAGCCTTGCCAATTCCATAGCCGCGCTGGCAGGCATCACGGCGATGACGCATTTTTCATTCGATATCGTCGGGTTCGATCTCGACGGCACCCTGCTCGACACCAGCGGCGACCTGACCGCGGCGGTCAATCATGCACTCGCGCTTGCGGACCGGCCGGCGCTGAGCGTCGAACAGGTCAAGCCGATGATCGGCGGCGGCGCGCGGCACATGCTGAAACAAGGGCTGACCGCGACCGGCGGCTATGACGAGGCGATGCTCGACCGGCTGCACGCCGCGCTGCTCGCCTATTACGAGGCGCATATCTGTGTGCTGACACGGCCCTATCCCGGGGTGATCGAGGCGCTCGACGCGCTGGCGGCGCGCGGTGTCACGATCGGGATCGTCACCAACAAGATCGAACGATTCGCGCGCACCGTGCTCGACGAACTCGGCCTGACCGACCGGTTCGCCTGCATCCTCGGCGGCGACACGATGGCGGAGGGCAAGCCGTCGCCGATGCCGATCCTCGAAATGGTGCGCCAGTGCGCCGTGGTGGCGGACGCGAAGCGCGCCGGGGCGCAAGGTGCCGCCCCCCGCGCGGCGTTCGTCGGCGATTCGATCTTCGATATCCAGGCGGGACAGGCGGCAGGGTTGCCGACGATCGCGTGCAGCTTCGGCTTTCTGATGCAGCCGGTCGACGAGCTTGGGGCAGAGGCAGTGATCGACGGATTCGATGCGCTGATCCCTGCGCTCGACGACCTCGCCCGGCGCACCGCAGCGTGAACGGCCGCGACCGCGACCTGACCGGGTTCTTCAAGATCGCGCTGGCGCTGGCGATCGTCTTCGCCGTGACGATGGCACTGCTCCCCAAGCCGCCGCACCTGCCGATCGACCAGTTCGGCGACACGTTTAAGCACATGCTGGCCTTCGCGACGCTCGCCGCGCTGGCGTCGTTCGCCTATCCCGCTGCGCGCGGACGCAAGGTGCTCGAACGCCTGTCCTTCCTCGGCGCGATGGTCGAGGTGGCGCAGTCGATCCCGTCGCTGCACCGCGACTGCGACATTCGCGACTGGATCGCCGACACGATCGCGATCGCCGTCGTCGTCGCGATCATCGCGATGGTGCGGCGGACACGGCCGCCCCGGCTGCGCACGCTGCACTGATCCCCCGCGCGGGCGCTCAGGCCTTGCGCCACTTGGTCCACAAATGGCGCGCGAGCATCGCCGGCGGCATCCTCAGCGCGTGCGACCGGACGTAGAAGGCCAGCCGCGTGACCGGGCGGGTTTGCCGCCCCCAGCCGTCGCGCGCGGTCAGCCGCCGTACATAGAGGCGGTCGCTGCTCGACGTCCGCCCCCCGGCAAACAGGCCGTCGACGAGGCGCAACGCGCGCGCGACGGGCAGGCGCAGACCATGCCACGCCGCCTCCTCTGCAAGCCCCTCGGTGCCGAACTCCTCGACCAGACAGCGAATGTCCCACAAATTGCGCAGGCCGCCCGCCAGGTCCCCGTCCGCGAACAGATGCGCGGCGGCATGGACGATCATGCCGTTGGGCGACAGCGTGCGCAGTCCGTTGCCGAGCGGCACGCTGTCCGCGATCAGCCGCGCGGGATCGGGCGTGACCCGCGCGGTGAGCGGCAGGATCGTGTGGTGGATGTCGATCATCCGGTCGCGCTCGCGGTGGATCAGCGGCGGCAGCTCGTGCATCCAGCGCCGGTAATAAGCGTCGTCATACGGGTCGGGCTTCACCCATTCCCACCCCGCGCCGAGCACCGCCGCCTCGACCCGGTCGAGCGCCGCCCGCGGCACGAGGATGTCGAGATCGCCGATCGACCGGCCCTGCCCTGCGAGCAGCCCCGCCGCGGCATAGGCCGTCCCCTTGAGGAGCACGACCGGGCAGCCGAGCGGTGCGAGCGCGCGCCGCGCCATCTCCGCCTCCCACAGCGCCGCGCGGCGGCCCTGTTCCGCGGCGGCGCGTGCATCGCCGAGGATCGCCTCGACGGCGCGCGGCAGCGGCAGGCCATCAAGGCACAGCGCCAGCGTCCCGATCAGCTGTTCGGCCCGGGCGATCGTCAGCAGGCTGGTCCAGCCTTCCGCGCCGAGCGCCATGACGCGTCCCGGATCGGCGAGCGCGCGGGCGAGCAGGCGTGCGTCCGCCGCCACGGTATGCGGGAGGTCTGTCACAGCGCCGCGCATAACGCCTCGACCTGCGCGACCCCGCTGGCGCCGTCGGGATAATCGATCGCAACCGCGGGGACATCCGCGATCAGGCGGGTCATCGCGGTGAACCCCGGCTCGCCGAGCGCGACATAATTGGTCGAGGCCTGCGTCATGCGCACGAACGCCTCGGCAGGCGGCACCGGCCGGACCGCCGCCGCATCGCCGTAGCGGGGAAACAGCAGCAAGGCGGGGGTCGCCGGCTGATCCATCGCGGCGATCGCACTTACATCAGGGACCATGTGGCGGATATCGCCCTTCGGGGTCGCCGCCATCAGCGGCCCCATCCGCGCGTCTGGCCAGGCCGCCTCGGCCGCCGGGATCGCCGCATTCTTCAGGCTGATCAGCCGCGGAAACGCGTGAAGCAGCCCGGTCGCGGAATCGAGCAGCGCGAACTCGTCGCCCATGAACCGCCAGCCCCGCGCCGCAAGCAGCGTCGCCAGCGTCGATTTGCCCGCACCCGATACCCCGGTCATCAGCACCGCGCGGCCATCGCGTTCGACCGCAGAGGCATGGAGCAGCAGGTGGCGGCGTGCGCCGAGCGCCATCTGGAGGTTCATCGCCATTTCGGCGGCGAGCAGCCCGTGCCGCAGCGGCAGCGGCGCGGCCTCTGGCAGCATGTAATCACCGCCAATTTCGACCGACGGGCGGAGCCACCGCCGCCAGGGTCGACGTGCAAAGAGACGGACGGTGTAATCCGCCACCCCGTCCTGCGGCGCGGGATAGTCGCGATAGAGGCTGCGCAGCTGGTCGATCGGCGCGCGCCAGTCCGATCCGATCCGAAATCCGATCGGACCGATCCGCAGCGCGAGGGCGTGTCTCACGACGTTGCGACAAGCCCGGCGGCGACCAGCTCGTCGAGCCGCGCAGCCAGCGCCGGCCGGGTGGCGTCGGCGAGATCAAAGTCACCCGCCAGTCGGTAGAGCAGCGCGTCCAGCGACAGCCCGGCGTCGCCGAGGATCGCCAGGATCTGCGGCGCGGGCTCGGTCAGCAAGTGCGTCATGCCCGATCGCCGGTGATAGACCACGGTGAACGCGTCGAGCGGCGCGAGCACCAGCCCGCCCGGCTGGTCGGCGCGGTAGATTGGCCCCGGTGCGGCGTTGTCCACGGCCTCAGCCGCGCGGCATCTGCAACGAGGCGAAGCAGGTGAAGCCGCCCTGGCCGCGCTGCAACCGGCGGATGTAATTCACATAGGCGCGGCTGCGTTCGGAATCGGTGCCGGGGAGCTGGCCGCCGCTGTTGAGCACGCGCCGGACCTCCTCACCCTTGAACGGCCGGCTGGCGCCCGCAAACGCGCCCTTGGTACCCGATGGCACGCTTTTGCCCTGCGCATCGATGAAGCTGCCCGCACGACCCGCATCGGGCACCGGAATGTCGCAATTGAGCACCGATCCCGCGGTCTGCGCCAGCGCTGGACGGATCGACACGACCGCAGCGGCACCGACCGCGCCGAGCGTCAGGACGCGGCGGCGCGACGGCGTCGTCTCGATCGGATCGGTGTCGGGGCGCGTGTCGTCGCTCATCGGGTCTCCGCTAGCATCATGCCCTTTCACAATCATGAACCTCGCGCAAGCAACCGGGCTTTGGAGGGGGCGATGGGGCCGGCGCTGTGCCGCTGCGGGACGGGCTGGCGCGCGGGGCAGCGAATGGCCTAGACACGCGCGCATGTTGACCGGATTTGGACTGCGCACCTTTTGGGCGATCATCGTGGCCGGCGGCGCCGCAATCGCGGTATTCGCGATCGGCACGTCGATCCAGGCGGGGCTGGTCGCGCTAGTCGGCGGGATCGCCGCCGCGCTGGTCGCAGCCGGGACCGGGGACGAGCCGCCCGCCGCCGCGGATCCCGCGCCCGTCAATCCGGCGATCCTCGACGAGACGCTCGACCTGATCGTCGAGCCCGTGCTGCTGGTCCGCGACGGCCGCGTCGTACTCGCCAACCGCGCCGCGCGCGCGCTGCTGGGCGAACACATCATCGGTGACGATGCGCGCGTGGCGATCCGCCACCCCGCCGCGGCCGAAGCGCTGTCGTCCCCCGCCGCGCTGGGCGAGACCCCGCCGATCGAGCTGGTCGGCCTTGGCACCCGCGACCAGCGCTGGGAAATGCGCGTCGGCGAATTGTCCGACGGCCAGCGCATCGTCCATCTGATCGACCAGACCGGCAATTACGCCGCCGAACGGATGCGCGTCGATTTCGTCGCCAATGCGAGCCACGAACTGCGCACGCCGCTCGCCTCGATCCTCGGCTTCATCGAGACGCTGAGCGAGGAAGCGGGCGAGGATCCGGCGATCCGCGCGCGCTTCCTCAAGGTGATGGACGACGAGGCCAAGCGGATGCTGCGGCTGATCGAAGATCTGATCTCGCTCAGCCGGATCGAGGCAGAGAAATACCGCGTCCCCGACACGCCGATCGACCTGGCCATTCTGGTCGGCGACGTGCGGGCCGAACTGGCCGACGGCGCGGGCAACCGCGGCCTTGATCTGGTCGCGACGATCGAGCCCGCCGTCCCCCCGGTGTCGGGCGACCGCGTGCAGCTGTCGCAGATGCTCCACAATCTGGTCGGCAACGCCATGAAATATGGCCGTGCGGGGACGCCGGTGACGATCACCCTGGCACGCGACGTGACCGGCATGGTCAGGCTGGCGGTGCGCGACGAGGGCGACGGCATCGCCGCGGTGCACATCCCGCGACTGACCGAGCGATTCTACCGAGCCGATGCCGGGCGCAGCCGGTCGCTCGGCGGTACCGGACTGGGGCTGGCGATCGTCAAGCATATCGTCGAGCGACATCGCGGACGCCTCGACATCGCGAGCCAGGTCGGGGTCGGCACGACGGTCGCGGTAATCCTGCCGCCGGCCGGTGCCGGCCCCGCCAATTCGTCGCGTGTCATCAAACGGTAACGCGACTGTCACACAGGATCCGGTCTAGCCGCGCTATCGGGCAGGCATGACGGGAATTGACGTGCAGCGTTTCGGGGCGATTTCAGGACTGGCGGTCACGGCACTGGCGGGCGCGACGCTGATCGGCGGATGCGTCGATCAGGCAAATGGCGGCGGCGCGGGTTCGCGCGATCAGATCACCGCGGTCGGATCGTCGACGGTCTACCCCTTCACGACGATGATCGCCGAACAGCTCGTCGCCAACGATCCCGATGCCAAGGCACCGGTGATCGAATCGACCGGCACCGGCGCTGGGATGAAGCTGTTTTGCGCAGGCATCGGCGCCGGCCATCCCGATATCGAGGATGCGTCGCGGCGGATGAAGGCGAGCGAGTATAAGGACTGCGCCGCCAACGGGGCCGGCCAGATCCTCGAAATCCAGGTCGGGATCGACGGCATCGCCTTTGCCGAGGCGAAGAACGGCCCGAAGATGCAGCTCACCCCGACCGACCTGTACAAGGCGCTCGCCGCCAGCCCCGGCGGCCGGCCCAACACCGCGCGCGTTTGGCGCGACGTGAACCCCGCGCTGCCGCCGGTGCCGATCCAGGTCTATGGCCCGCCCGCGACCAGCGGCACGCGCGACGCGCTCGCCGAGCTGATCCTGACCAAGGGCTGCGAGGCCAGCGACCCCAGCGCCAAGCCGCTCGCCAAGTCCGATCCCGATGCGCACAAGGCGCTCTGCACCCGCGTCCGCGAGGACGGGATGTATGTCGATGCGGGCGAGAACGACAATCTGATCGTCCAGAAGCTCCAGTCCAACCCCAATGCGATCGGCGTGTTCGGCTACAGCTATCTCGAAGAGAACAAGAACGACGTGAACGGTGTCGCGATCTCCGGTGTCGAGCCGACCTATGCGACGATTGCGGACACGCGGTATCCGGGTTCACGCCCGCTCTACATCTATGTCAAGAAGGCGCATCTGAGCGCGATCCCGGGGCTGCGGACGTTCCTGAAACTCTATGCTGCCAACTGGGGCGCGACCGGACCGCTGGTGAAGCGCGGCCTGATCGCCGCACCACCTGCTATCCAGGCCCGCTCGGCGGCGATCATCGCCAACGAGACGATTCTCGACCCGGCGGTGCTGTCGTGATGCACGACTGGAACACGATCCCCGCCCTGAAACCGGCGGAGACGGCCTGATGTCGGCACTCGCCCTCTTCTTCCTCGTTCTCGGGCTCGGCCTGATCGCGTGGTTGAGCGCACGGATGCGTGCCGCACGGTTCCGGGTCGGCAACACCGCGCGGTTCAGCTCGCTGCCTGCGCATCACGGCTGGTATGTCGCGCTGTGGACCGCGATCCCGCCGCTGCTGTTCCTGGTCGGCTGGTCGATGGTCGCGCCCGCGCTCGTCACCGATACCGTGCTGGCCAGCCCAGCCGCGGTGCAGCTGCCCCCGCCCGGCTTCGACCGTGCCTCGATCCTGTCCGAGGCGCGCAGCCTGGCGGAGGGACGAAGCTTCGGCGCGTTCCACGAGCTCGCGCGCGTCCTGTCGCCAGTCTATGCCGCCGCGCAGTCGCGCTACGACTGGATCGCGACCGCGCTCGCGCTGTTGCTCACCTTTGCCGGCGGCGCGTTCGCATTCCTGCGCGTGCGGCCGGGGTTCGGCGCGCGCACGCGGGTCGAGCGGATCGTCATGATCCTGCTGCTCGGTGCGTCGCTGATCGCGATCCTGACCACGGTCGGCATCGTCGCCTCGCTGCTCTACGAATCCGCGCGCTTCTTCTCGATCGTGCCGATCACCGACTTCCTGTTCGGTACGCACTGGAGCCCGCAGGTCGTCGACGCGCGCGATCCGGGCGCGTCGCTCGGCGCGGTGCCGCTGTTCTGGGGGACGTTCTTCATCGGCGCGGTGATCGCGATGATCGTCGCGATCCCGTTCGGGCTGATGAGCGCGATCTACCTCACGCAATATGCCGCCCCGACCACGCGCAAGTGGATGAAGCCGATCCTCGAGGTGCTCGCGGGCGTGCCGACCGTCGTCTATGGCTATTTCGCCGCTCTGACGGTGGCGCCGGCGGTGCGCGATTTCGCGGTGTGGATCGGGATCAGCTGGGCCTCGTCGGAGAGCGCGCTCGCCGCCGGGCTCGTGATGGGGATCATGATCATCCCGTTCGTGTCGTCGATGGCCGATGATTCGATCGCCGCGGTTCCCTCGTCGATGCGCGACGGCAGTCTCGCGATGGGCGCGACCTCGTCCGAGACGATCCGCCGCGTACTGCTCCCCGCCGCGCTGCCCGGCGTGGTCGGCGGCGTCCTCCTCGCGGTCAGCCGCGCGATCGGCGAGACGATGATCGTGGTGATGGCCGCGAGCGGCGTCGCGACGCTGACGCTCAACCCGTTCGCCAGCACGACGACCGTGACCAAGCAGATCGTCGACCTGCTGACCGGCGAGGCCGAGTTCGACAGCGCCAAGACGCTCGCCGCCTTCGCGCTGGGGCTGACCCTGTTCGTCGTCACCCTGCTCCTCAACATCGTCGCGCTGACGGTCGTGAAACGGTACCGCGAAGCCTATGAATAGCGTCACCCCCTTCATCGGTACGCCAGACGCTACGGCCTCGGCGAAGCCCGCCACGGCGCGCGTGCCGACCGACTGGGCCACCAAGGCGATGCAGAGCCGCATCCGCCGCCGCTATGCCGCGGAGCGCCGGTTCCGCCTCGCCGGGCTGGCCGCGGTCTGGCTCTCCGCGGGCTTCCTCGCCTTCCTGCTGTCGTCGATGCTGTGGCAGGGCGCGAGCGGGTTCGTCGAGACCCGCGTCGCGCTGCCGATCGATTTCGCCGCCGCCGCACTGCCGATCGAACCCGCGCGGCTGACAAGCCGCGGCGCCGATCTCGCGCTCGCCAGCGCCGGTCTCGAGGGTGCGGTCGACAGCGCGGCGACGCGCGCGTTCGGCAAGGATGGCGAAGGCCTGTTGTCGGACGGCGCCTGGGTGACCGTGCGCGATGCGCTCAAGGCGGATCCCGGTCTGCTGTCGCGCAAGACGGTGATCGCGGTGCCCGTCGCAAGCCCGGTCGACATGGCTGCGAAGGGCGATGGCCCGCCCGAGGCGGAGGCGGTCGTCGCCCGGCTCAAGGCGCGCGGCGTGCTGACGCGCGGGCTGAGCATGACGTTCCTGACGACCGCCGATTCGACCGATGCGACGCGGGTCGGCATCTGGGGGGCGTTCAAGGGTTCGCTGCTGACGATGATCGTCACGCTGCTGCTCGCCTTCCCGATCGGTGTCCTGTCCGCGCTGTATCTCGAGGAATATGCCCCGAAGAACCGCTGGACCGACCTGATCGAGGTGTCGATCAACAACCTTGCCGCGGTGCCCTCGATCATCTTCGGGCTGCTCGGGCTCGCGGTGTTCCTCGGCACCTTCGGCATGCCGCGATCGGCGCCGCTGGTCGGCGGGCTGACACTCGCGCTGATGACGATGCCGGTGATCGTGATCGCCGGGCGCAACGCGATCAAGGCGGTGCCGCCATCGATCCGCGACGCCGCGCTCGGAATCGGTGCGTCGCCGGTGCAGGTCGTGTTCCACCATGTCCTGCCGCTCGCGCTGCCCGGCATCCTGACCGGCACGATCATCGGCATGGCGCGCGCACTGGGCGAGACAGCACCGCTGCTGATGATCGGCATGCGCGCGTTCATCGCCGCGCCGCCCTCGGGGCTGCGCGACCCTGCGACCGTGCTGCCCGTGCAGATCTTCCTGTGGTCCGACCAGGTCAGCCGTGGCTTCATCGAGAAGACCTCGGCCGCGATCATCGTCCTGCTCGTCTTCCTGCTCGCGATGAACGGCGTCGCGATCTACCTCCGCAACAAATTCGAGACCCGCTGGTGATGACCAACCACAAGATGACCGCGCGCGACGTCAGCGTCTATTACGGGCAGAAACGCGCGATCGACAATGTGTCGATCGACGTCGACATGGACAATGTCACTGCGTTCATCGGCCCATCGGGCTGCGGCAAGTCGACCTTCCTGCGCACGCTCAACCGCATGAACGACACAGTCGCCAGCGCGCGGGTCGAGGGGAAGATCGAGCTCGACGGGCACGATATCTATTCGCCCGACATGGACGTCGTCCAGCTGCGCGCCCGCGTCGGCATGGTATTCCAGAAGCCGAACCCCTTCCCCAAGTCGATCTACGAGAACGTCGCTTACGGCCCGCGCATCCACGGGCTCGCGGGCGCCAAGAGCGACCTCGACCAGATCGTCGAGAAGTCGCTGCGGCGTGCGGGTCTCTGGGACGAGGTGAAGGATCGCCTGACCGACAGCGGTACCGCCTTGTCGGGCGGGCAGCAGCAGCGGCTGTGCATCGCGCGCGCGATCGCGGTCGATCCCGAGGTGATCCTGATGGACGAGCCGTGCAGCGCGCTCGACCCGATCGCGACTGCCAAGATCGAGGAGCTGATCCACGAGCTGCGCGGCCGCTATGCGATCGTGATTGTCACGCACAACATGCAACAGGCGGCGCGCGTCAGCCAGCGCACCGCCTTTTTCCACCTCGGCACGCTGGTCGAATATGGCGACACCTCCGCCATCTTCACCAATCCGCGCGAGGAACGCACCAAGGATTACATCACCGGCCGCTACGGCTGATGGGGACGGGATCGATGAACACGCATACCGTAAAGGTCTTCGACGACGAGATCGGACGCCTCCGGGGCCTCATCTCGCAGATGGGTGGCCTCGCCGAGGACGCGATCGCCAATGCGATGAAGGCGCTCCAGCGCAACGACGTCGCGCTCGCACGCGAGGTCCGCGCGGCGGACAAGCAGATCGACGCGATCGAGGCGGAGGTCGAGCGGCTGGCGGTGCAGATCATCGCACTTCGCGCACCGATGGCGATCGACCTGCGCGAGGTCGTCGCCGCGCTAAAGATCGCGGGCGTCGTCGAGCGGATCGGCGATTATGCCAAGAACATCGCCAAGCGCGTGCCGATGATCGAAAGCGAGCACCGGATCGATCCGATCTCGATCCTGCCCGCCATGGGCCGGATGGCGAGCGAGATGGTGCATGACGTGCTCGACGCCTTTGCCGCGCGTGATTTCGAGGCGGCGATGCTCGTCGTCGAAAGCGACGCCGCGCTCGACGATTTCTACGACAGCATCTTTCGCACGCTGGTGACCTATATGGTCGAAAATCCAAAGACGATCAGCCAGGTCGCGCACCTGCTGTTCGTCGCGAAGAATCTCGAACGGATCGGCGACCACGCGACCAACGTCGCCGAGATGGTCTATTTTGCCGCGACCGGCACCCAGATGGCCGACCGCGACCGCGGCGGCATACAGGAGTAATCGACATGGCCCGTGCAAGGATGCTGCTGGTCGAGGACGACGCGGCGCTCGCCGAACTGCTGGTCTGGCATTTCAAGCGCGAGGATTTCGAGATCGCGCACACCCCCGATGGCGAGGAGGCGCTGCTGCTCGCGCGTGAGAAGGTGCCCGATATCGTCCTGCTCGACTGGATGGTCGAAGGCCTGTCGGGGATCGAGGTGTGTCGCCGCCTGCGTCGCGCGCCCGAGACCCAGAACGTGCCGATCATCATGCTGACCGCGCGTGGGGAAGAGGAAGACCGTGTCCGCGGGCTCGAGACCGGCGCCGATGATTACGTCACCAAGCCCTTCTCGCCGCGCGAGCTGGTCGCGCGCGTCGGCGCGGTGCTGCGCCGCGTCCGCCCCGCGCTTGCCGGCGAGGCACTGAGTTATGCCGACATCGAGATGGACACCGTCGGCCACAAGGTCCGTCGCTCGGGCGAGGTCGTCGCACTCGGGCCAACCGAGTTCCGGCTGCTCAAGCATTTCCTCGAACATCCCGGCTGGGTTTTCTCGCGCGAACGGCTGCTCGATGCGGTGTGGGGGCATGATTCGGACATCGAATCGCGCACCGTCGACGTGCATATCCGGCGGCTGCGGAAAGCGATCAACACCGGCGAACGTCCCGATATCATCCGCACGGTGCGCTCGGCTGGCTATTCGCTTGATACTGGCGGGTGAAATTCGGGGTGCTGCAAGCGGTCGCCGACCGCGTCATTAGTGCAGGACCAAGACAAGCCGGTTAGAATCGGACGCGAAACGAAGGACCCAAGCGGGTTTTAGTGCGTTCAACCGTGGCGCTAACGAATTTGCGCTCCAAGTATTCAGGAGATTCGCATGAAGTCCATTCTTCTCGCCGCTGCAGCGTTGCTCGCCTCGCCCGTGCTCGCGCAGACCGCGCCGCAGACGATGCCGCCAGCAGACCCGGCCGCCCAGACCGCGCCCGCCGATCCGGCAATGGCACCGCCAGCCGCAGATCCCGCCGCTCCCGCCGATCCGGCGATGGCAGCCGATCCTGCAGCCCCTGCCGATCCAGCGATGGCACCGCCGCCGCCCGCAGCGCCCCAGGCCCCGATGGCTGCACCCGGTGGTGCGAACATCGTCTTCGGTCAGCCGACGGTGACGCCGCCGACCCCGGCGCCTGCCGAATATCCAACCTGCTCGCGCACCGTCAAGGACGGCTGCAAGAACCGCGGCGGTAAGTAAGCGATCCGCAGCGGTGCGGGCCGTGGCTGACGCCGCGGCTTGCGCCGACTGCTTTACGTTCTAGGAAAGGCGCTCCACGATAAGAGAGGGGCGCCTTTTTCCATGTCCGACAGCTTTGGATCCTTCGGTTTTGCTGGCCGCGTTGCGATCGTCACCGGCGCAGGCGGCGGGCTCGGCCGCGAATATGCGCTCGAGCTCGCCCGGCGCGGTGCAAAGGTTGTCGTCAACGATCTGGGCGCCTCGCGCGACGGTACGGGGCAGTCTGACGCAGCGCTGAAGGTCGTCGAGGAGATCGAGGCCGCAGGCGGCGAGGCGATCGCCAATGGCGGCAGCGTCACCGACTATGACCAGATGGTCGAGATGGTGGCACGTGCGTCCGAAAAATGGGGCGGCGTCCATATCCTCATCAACAATGCCGGCGTGCTGCGCGACAAGAGCTTCGCCAAGATGGAGCCCGCCGACTTCAATTTCGTCGTCGACGTCCATCTGAACGGCTCGGCCAACGCGACCAAGGCGGTCTGGGACGGGATGCGCGCGCAGAATTACGGCCGCATCCTGATGACCGCGTCGTCGACCGGGCTGTACGGCAATTTCGGCCAGGCCAATTACGGCGCCGCCAAGCTCGGCCTTGCCGGTCTGACGAAGACGCTCGCGATCGAGGGGGCGAAGAACAACATCCGCGTCAACATGATCGCCCCGACCGCGGGCACGCGGATGACGCAGGACATCTTTCCCGAAGAGGCGTTCAAGGCCTTCTCCCCCGACAAGGTCGCGCCGGGCGCGGTCTTCCTGGTGTCGGAGGATGCCCCGACCAACATGATCCTCGGCGCCGGCGCGGGCGTGTTCCAGGCCGCCTATGTCACGCTGACGCCGGGCGCATTGCTGTCGGGCGAGAACCTGTCGGTCGAAGGGGTGGCGGCCCACTGGGCGGCGATTACCGACCGCAACGGCGAGATCGTCCCGCAATCGGGCGCCGACCAGGCGATGACGATCTTGGCGAAGCTCCAGCGCGGCTGACCACCGCGCCGGCGGGCTCAGCTTTCGACGAGCTTCATCAGCCGTCGCTCGACCGGGGCGAGGATCGGGCCGAGGTCATGACCCCGCTTGATCACCGCCCCGCCTTCGCCGACCAGGGCCCACATGCCCTGGCGGTTGCGAAGCGCGGGGCGTTTCTCGATCCGGAATTCGGGCCGTTCGGCCGCGCGGCGGAAACAGGCGAACACCGCCGCCTCGCGGCCGAGATCGATCGCATAGTCCCGCCAATGCCCCGCCGCGACCATGCGTCCGTAGAGGTCGAGGATCCGCATCAGTTCGAGCCGATCGAAGCCGATCTGGGTGGGGGCGGTATTGCGGGTCGGGAAGGGCGTGACGTTGTTCATCAGGACGGATCAGGCCCGATCGCGCAGATCCTGTTCGACCGGGCCGCGACGGAGCCCGTCGCGATCGGTCGACAGGTCCTGATCGGCGAGCAGCGAATCCAGACGCTTGCGCATCATCTCCAGCTCGCAGCGCATGATCTCCATCTTCTGCGTCGCCGGGTCGAAGGCCTCGGTGCACGGCGTGCCATAGGGCACGAAGCGAGGTGCCTCGGGGGCGGCGCCGCCCTCTACCGTCGTCGCGCGCGCCGGGATGCCGACGACGGTCGTGCCCTCGGGGACGTCGCGCGTCACAACCGCATTCGCGCCGACTCGTGAGCGCCGGCCGAGCGTGATCGGCCCGAGCACCTGCGCGCCCGATCCGATGATCGCGCCGTCCGAGATAGTCGGATGGCGCTTGCCGGCAACCCCATTGTCTGGGCTCGTCCCGCCCAGCGTCACGCATTGATAGATCGTCACGTCGTCGCCGATCAGCGAGGTTTCGCCGATCACGACGAAGCCGTGGTCGATGAAGAAGTTGCGACCGATCGTCGCGCCGGGATGGATGTCGATCGCGGTCAGGAACCGCGACAAATGATTGACGCACCGCGCGAGGAAGAAATTCTGCCTACTATACAGCCGGTGTGCGATGCGGTGCATCCCCAGCGCCCAGACGCCGGGGTAGAGCATGATCTCCGCGCGAGAATGCGGCGCCGGGTCACGCGCCCGGATCGAGTCGAGATAAGCCCCTAACCGGCTGAACATGCGCATTCCCCTTGGCGGTCCGCTCATTTAGGCGTTCACAGGGGCGATTTCCAGCGGGCGGGGGCAACGCCGCGGCGGACGCCCTGCGCTGACGGCCTCATTATCGACCCGGCATGGACAAAAGGGGGTGCACGATCGATATGGGCGATCAATGGCTGCAACCTATCTCCCCACGCTCAAGCAACTGCAATATCTCGTCGCGCTGAAGGACCATGGCCATTTCGGTCGTGCTGCCGAGGCCTGTTTCGTGACCCAGTCGACGCTGTCGGCGGGGCTGCGCGAGCTCGAGACGCTGATCGGGGTAGTACTCGTCGAACGCACGCGCCGCGTCGTCCGCTTCACCCCGTTGGGGGATCGGATCGCGGACAAGGCGCGCCGCGTGCTGCGCGAGGCGGAGGAACTTGGCGACATGGCGCGCGCCGCCGGCCGGCCGCTGTCGGGCGACATGCGGATGAGCGTGATCCCGACGATCGCGCCGTTCATGCTCCCGCGCATCCTGCCGCGGCTGCGACGCGACTATCCCGACCTCAAGCTGTTCCTGCGCGAGGAGCCGAGCGGCGCGGCGTGCGAGGGGCTGCACAACGGCCGCACCGACTGTGTATTGCTCGCCCTGCCCTATGCCTGCGGCGAAGTCGCGTTCGAGCCCCTGTTCGACGACCGGCTGTTCGTCGCCTTCCCGACCGAGGACGTGCCCGCGGACCGGACCTCGATCCCCGCCTCCGCCATTCCCGCCTCGGCGATCGACGAGACTCGGCTGTTGCTGCTCGAGGACGGGCATTGCCTGAAGGATCATGCGCTCGCCGCGTGCAACCGGCCGGAGATCCGTGCCGAGGCGACGATGATGGGCACGTCGCTGCACACGATCGTGCAGATGGTCGACAACGGCCTGGGCATCACGATGCTGCCTGAGATGGCGCTGAACGCCGGGATCCTCGAAAATACCGGGATCACCGCGCTGCCGCTCGACGCCGAGAACGCGTTTCGCCGGATCGCGCTGGTATGGCGCAAGGCCTCGCCGCGCGAGAAGGATTTCCAGTTGCTCGCCAAGGCGCTTGCCGAGGCCCGCTGACCGGTCGCGCTGGCTCGCACTGCAACAATTTCCGGGCTCAACCGTAGTTGCGGTTCGCAAGCGCTCGTTTGAGGAGATAGATTTCGATGTCGAACATGCGCCCCCTGTATATTGGTCTGGGCACCACGGGTCTTGTCGCGCTCGCGCTCGCCGCCTGCAGCAGCGGTAACAGCGACCTCGGCACGCCGACCGCGCCGCCCCCCGCCAACCCCGCACTGTCGACGCCCAACGGGCCGATCGCAGTTGCCAACCCGACCGTCGGCGGCGTGCCGATGATCGCGACGCGGACGATCGTCGACAATGCCTCCGCCGCACCCAATCTCGCGACGCTGGTCACCGCGCTGAAGGCTGCGGACCTGACCGCGACGCTGTCCGGGACCGGGCCGTTCACCGTTTTCGCACCGACCGACGCCGCGTTCGGCCGGCTCGCGCCCGGCATGGTCCAGACCTTGCTCAAGCCCGAGAACAAGGCTTCGCTGGCGAAAGTGCTGACCTATCACGTCGTGCCCGGCGACATCACCGCTGCCGACCTGAAGGCGCGTGTCGCGGCGGGTGGCGGCACTGCCGCACTGACGACTGTCGAAGGTGATGCAATCACGGTGACCCTCGTCGGAGATATCATTGCACTCACCGACGTCAACGGTAACAAAAGTTATATCGAGACCGCCGATGTGCGTCAGTCGAACGGCATAGTTCATGTCGTCAACGGGGTAATCGTACCCCGCTTGTCTTGAGCGAGGTGTGGTAGCTTGCCAACACCTCGTCGCGTCAACGGCGCACTTGGTCCTGTTGGCGCGTCCGTAACTTGGCAAACCGCCGCGTGACTCCATACGTTCTATCGCAGAATTTATTTCACGATTGTTTCAGCCAGGAGAAATCCATGATCACCAAGACCCCTCTCGTCCTTGCCGCAACGCTTTTCGCGGCTGCACCGGCAATCGCACAGACCGCGCCGAGCGGCACGACGCCCGCACAGACCGCGCCAACTGGCACGGCGCCCGCACAGACCCCAATGCAGGCCCCTGCACAGGCTGGTACCGCCGCACCGCTGGCCGGCGCTCCAGCAGCACCCGCCGCAGCACAGCCTGCAGCGACCGCGACGATCGCGGCAGCACTGCCGACTCTTCCAAACCGCGCGACGCTCGCCAAGCTGGTGACTGCCGCCGGCCTCGGCACGACGCTTGCGGGCCCCGGCCCTTTCACCGTTTTCGCACCGAGCGATGAGGCATTCACGCGGCTTCCCGCCGGCGCGCTCGACACGCTGATGAAGCCAGAGGCGAAGCCCACGCTGGCGACGATCCTGAAGTATCACGTCGTCGCAGGCGCCGTGACGTCGGATCAGCTGAAGGCGCAGATCACGTCGGGTGGCGGCAAGGCCGTTCTCACGACGCTGGCCGGCCAACCGCTGACGGCATCGGTGGGTCCGAACGGCAATATCGAACTGACGGACGTTGCCGGCAGCAAGGCCTATGTCGACACGGCAGACGTCAAGGCGACCAACGGTGTCGTCCATCTC
Organism: Sphingomonas sp. STIS6.2; assembly: GCF_000732685.2. Taxonomy (NCBI): domain Bacteria; kingdom Pseudomonadati; phylum Pseudomonadota; class Alphaproteobacteria; order Sphingomonadales; family Sphingomonadaceae; genus Sphingomonas; species Sphingomonas sp. STIS6.2. Next base: position 59,760 of record NZ_JPDP02000041.1, on the reverse strand, counting down.
ACCAATGGCATGAGCGTTCCCAAGATCGGCTAACGCCGTCTAGGAGATCCAGCGCGCGGCGGCGTCCTTGTCGGCGTCGCGCGCTTCGACCCAGCTGGCCTGTGTGCCGCGGGTCTCGCGTTTCCAGAACGGCGCATCGGTCTTCAACCGATCGATCAGATAGGCACAGGCCTCGAGCGACGCCGCACGGTGTGCGGACGCCGCCGCCACGAAGACGATCCGTTCACCCGGATGCATCGGCCCGACCCGGTGGACGATCGTCACCGCACTCAGCCCCCAGCGCTCGACGGCACCCGTCGCCACCTTGGTGAGCGCGGCCTCGGTCGCACCGGGATAATGTTCCAGTTCGAGCGTCTCGACGCCGTCATCTGCGCGCACGAGACCAGTGAACGTCGCCACCGCGCCCGCGCCGCGTTCGCCGGCAGTTTCGGCCTGAGTGATCTCCGCCAGCACATCGATCGGCGCGGTCTGGACGATGATCCGGATCATCCGCCCGTCACCGGAGGGAAGAGTGCGATCTCGCGCGCGCCGGCGATCGGGGTATCGATCGGCACGAACGCCTGATCAAGGGCGGCGCGCAGCCGGGCGGGATCGGCAAAGGCGGCGGCATGGCCCGGGCTGGACAGCGCCAGCCAGTCGACCAGTTCAGCGATCGTGGTCACCGATGCGGGCGGATCGACGCGTTCCTCGCCCGTCCCGATCCGTTCGCGGACCCACGCAAAATACACCATCGTCACCGTCATGCGCTCAATCCATATGCTTCAGGCCGACGCGCAGGTAATCCCAGCCCGTCACCAGCGTCAGGACCGCAGCCCCCCAGAGCGCGGCGAGCCCGACGCCGTGCACCCACGGCATGTCGGGCAGCGCACCGGCGAGGATCAGTCCCCCCAGCGCGACCAGCTGCAGCGTCGTCTTCCATTTCGCGAGCTGCGAGACGGGCACGGACACCTGCACCTGCGCCAGGAATTCGCGCAGGCCCGACACCGCGATCTCGCGGAGCAGGATGACGAGCGCGGCGATCACATGGACGCCCGCAATGTCGCGCGTGCCGACCAGGATCAGGATGACCGCCGCGACCATGATCTTGTCCGCGATCGGATCGAGGAAGATCCCGAGGCGCGACACCGCACCGTTCGACCGCGCGAGATAGCCGTCGAAATAATCGGTGATGCCCATCAGGCAGTAGAGCGCGAAGGCGATGCCGTAGCCGGCCGCCCAGCCGGGCCACCACAGAAAGCCGACGAGAAGGGGTACCGCGACAATGCGCGACAGCGTCAGAAGGTTGGGCAGGGTCCACACCCCGCCTTCCCTACTCCGGTCATGCCCTTGGCGAAACCGGGTTTTACCGATCGGTGCCGACTAATGTGCGGCAAGCGCGGACACCGGACCGCGTCGCGGGGCCTCGTTCGGATCCCGTACGCGGACACCCGGCCGACGCGGGCGGCGCTAAACCATTGGCCTACCGCCCCCGCTGGGCTAAGGCCGCGGCAGTCTTATTGCCACGATCAGGGCCTTTTCTCGCATGCGCAACGCACTCGGGTTGCTGAAGCAACGACGCTTCCTGCCCCTGTTCACGACACAGTTTCTGGGCGCCTTCAACGACAATCTGTTCAAGACGTCGATGGTGTTGTTCGCGACCTATGCGATCTTCAACGATCCGCGGATGGAGGCGAATTTCAACGCACTCGCCACCGGAATTGCGATCATCCCCTTCTTCCTGCTCTCGGCACTCGCCGGGCAGCTTGCGGACAGCCATGACAAGGCGCGGATCATCCGGCTCGTGAAGAGCGCGGAGATCGGCATCATGGCGCTCGGCGCGGCGGGGCTGATGGTGGCGCGCAGCGGCCATTCGACGATCGGCCTCGGGCTGATGCTCGGGGCGGTGCTGTGCCTGGGCGTGCATTCGACGTTCTTCGGGCCGATCAAATACGCGATCCTGCCGCAGCATCTGCCGCCATGCGACGTGCTCGGCGGCACCGGGCTGGTCGAGGCCGGTACCTATCTGGCGATTCTCATGGGGACGATCACCGCCGGGTTCATGACCGATCATATCGAGCGCGCGGCGATCGCGGTGCTGGCGATCGCGGTGATCGGCTGGTTCGCGGGTCGCCAGGTGCCGCCGGCACCGCGCGAGGGCCCGCCGCTGGTGCTGAACTACAACCCGTTCACCGCGTCGTGGCGGCTGATCAGCGCGACGATGCATATCCCGCGGCTGTTCCTGGCGATCTGCGCGATCAGCTTTTTCTGGACGATCGGGGCGGTGCTGATCGTGATCTTCCCGCCGCTGGTCAAGAACGTGCTGACCGCGGACGAGCGGGTCGCGAGCTTCGTGATCGCGGTGTTCTCGATCGGCGTCGCGATCGGTTCGGTGGTGATCAACACGATGCTCAAGGGCCGGATCTCGGCGCGCTACGCACCCGCCTCGGTGATCGCGATGGGCGTGTTCGTCCTTATCTTCTCGGTCCTGGTACGGACCTGGACGCCGGCGGCGCCGGGCCATTTCTACGACTGGGCCGGGTTCCTCGCACAGCCGCGCGCTTGGCCGGTGCTAGGCACGCTGATGATGATTGCGATCACCGGCGGCATGTTCGTCGTCCCGCTCTACGCTTTTCTAACGACGACGGTCGAAAAGGATCAGACCGCGAGGACGGTGGCGGCGAACAACGTCGTCAATTCGGGCGCGATGACGATCGGGTCGATCGCGGTCATCGGCATCACGATGGCGGGCGTGACGCCCGAAGACCTGCTCTTCCTGGTCGCCGGCATGTGCCTGGTATCCGCCTGGATCGCGCAGAAGCTGCACCGCGCCTGCGACGACGATGCCGAAACCTGCCTGCCCGTGATCAGAAAATGAAGCTGTAGAAGCAGGTGAAGAAGGCCGCGAAGCTCAGCACGAACAGCTTGACGTCCTGATCGTCGCACCCGCCCGACGCTGCGATCACGGGCGGGGGCAGCGTCCGTCGCAACGGGTGGCACGCGGCTTCGTTGGTCAGGACTAGGCGTCGGGTCATGGCGACAGGTTAACGCGGTGTTTACCTTTTCGACCAGCGACAAAATCGTCCCGTTTTAACCCGTCCGCGAATGGGACAGAATTCAGGAGTTTCGACATGCTGCGATACGCCGTCCTCGCCACCCTGCTGGGAAGCGCCCCGCTTGCCGCGCAAGAGGTGCCATCAGTGCCAGCGCCTGCCACCGCGCCCGCCCCCGGGCCCGCAGATGCGTCGCCACCGGTGCCCGCGGCGACGCCCCGCTCCGCGATCATCGGCGTGACGCTGACCACCAGCCTCGGCCCGATCGTGCTCGAGCTCGAGAAAGAGCGCGCACCGATCACCACCGCAAATTTCCTGCGCTATGTCGACGCGCGCAAGCTCGACGGCACGACCTTCTATCGCGCGCTGCGGCTGGGGCCGGATACGGGACTGATCCAGGGCGGGATCGAGGGCGATCCCAAGCGGGCCTTCCCGCCGATCGCGCACGAGCCGACCAGCAAGACCGGCCTGCTCCACACCGACGGCACGATTTCGCTCGCACGGCTGGCGCCGGGGACCGGGCGCGCCGACGTCTTCATCACCGTCGGCGCGATCCCCTTCCTCGACGCACATCCCGAGAAGCCGGGCGACAATACCGGCTTTGCCGCGTTCGGGCACGTCGTCCAGGGCATGGACATCGTCCGCGGCATCCTTGCCGCGCCTACCTCGCCGACCAAGGGCGAAGGCGTGATGAAGGGCCAGATGATCGCCGCGCCGATCCGCATCCTGACCGCCCGGCGGACGTCGCCCGCGACACGGTGACGCCCGTCGTAAAGGGTAACGGATCGGGGTTAAGTAACGGACTTAAAACCATTTTGGGCTAGTCCGCGGTGATGCAGACGCGACATGCCGTAATCCCCCGCCCCTTGCCAGCGGTGGAAGCCGCCAGGCACCGGATCGATGCCCCCCAACGTCTTGCTGGCGATCGCGATGACCGCGGTCGCCGACGGCGTCGTGGTCTTCGACGCGGCGGAGCGGATCGCGCTGGTCAATCCGCGCGTGGCGGCGCTGTTCCGCTTCGACCCGGACCGCGTCATGGTCGGCATGGACATGGCGAGCTTTCTCAGCGTCGTTGGCACCGCCGTCGGCTGGTCCGCGGCACGGATCGCGACGGTGGTCGACAATCACCGTCGCTGGCAGGCCCGGCAGGACAGCGTCGATATCGATCATCATTTCGACGACGGGACGATCCTGCATATCAACTTCGCCCCGCTGTCCGGGCACTGCGCGGTAATCACCTACCGCGACGTCACGGTCGAGCGACGGCTGACCGACGTCGTCGCGGCGCAAGCCGCGCAGGCGGAACGGTTCCGCGAGGAGATCGCGACCGTCGTCACCGAAACCGATGCCGCGGCGGCGGAAGGCCAAGCGATGGGCCGCGCGGGCGAAGCCGAACTCGAACTGATCGTCCGCGATTTGGGCGACGTCGTCGTCGCCGCGCAGCAATCCACCGCCGCGATGCAGGATGCCGCACAGACCTCGGCGATGATGGCGGGCATGATCGACACGGTCGTCGACCAGGTCCGCCACACCAGCAGCGCCGCCAGCGGTGCGATGGCGCATGCGCACGAGACGGTCGCCCTGTCGCAAGGGCTGTCGGACCGTGCCGGATCGATCGGCTCGATCCTCGACGTCATCCGCGCGGTCGCCCGGCAGACTAGCCTCGTCGCGCTCAACGCCGCGATCGAGGCGGCGCGCAGCGGAGAGGCCGGGCGCGGCTTCGCGGTGGTCGCAGCCGAGGTGAAGACGCTTGCCACGCAGACGTCCGATGCGGTTGCACGGATCGAGCCGCAGATCTCGGCGATGCAGATCGCGACGCGCGACGTCGTCGCGGCGAATCGTGCGATCGTGCACGACATCGCCGATATCCAGGCCCGCGCGGTCATCGTGACCGACACCGCACACAGTCAGAACGAGCGGATCCTCGCGATCACCGCCGCGATCGACGAAACCGCGCTCACCGCGCGCGCGATGACCGACAGCGTCGAACATCTCGAAGTCCGAAACCAGCGCTTCATCAGCTTGGCCCGGCGGATCGGCCAGCAGCTCGAATCCGTACACGCACTGACCCATGGTCTCAGCGTCGCCACCGAGACCTTCCAGGCGACCTATTGAGGCTCGTGCCGGGTTGGCAGCAGTACGACCCGCTGCGGGGTATCCATCATAAATAAGGGACCGCGACCGCGTCGCGTATCAACGAGAATGGTGGAGCCGAGGGGGATCGAACCCCTGACCTTTCGCATGCCATGCGAACGCTCTCCCAGCTGAGCTACGGCCCCATTCCCGTTGGGAGGCGGCTCACTAACCGGAGCCGCCCGGGTTGGCAAGCGGCGTAAACGCCGCCTGCCAAATTTCTTTATCTCAACGCTCGTGCTCGTCCTGCGGCGTCTCGACGCCGAGGTCGTCGTCGCCGCCCAGATCGACTTCGTCGTCCGCGGACGGCTCTTCATCCTCGCCGGTGATCGAGGCGATATCTTCTTCCTCGTCACCCTCGAGATCCGCGTCGGGCTTCTTGGTGTCGGGCTTGGCGACCTCGAACGGCAGCGGCTGCTTCGACTTCAGGATCGGCTCGGGCTCCCACGCATACCCGCATTCGATGCAGGTGACGGGGTCGGCCTTTTCGAGGTCGTAGAAACGCGTCGCGCATTTCGGACACGAACGCTTCGTGCCCCATTCCGGCTTGATCATGCCGATAGAACCTTTCGAATGGATAGATTGTGGGGGATGCCCCCGCAAAGTGGGCGCGCCTTGCCATAGCGCAAGGCCACTGTCAAAAGCCCGGCCCCATGACACACCCCCTCCCCCAACCGCTGGACGTCGTCGCGCGCGGTCCGCTGACCGGTTCGATCGCGGTTCCCGGCGACAAGTCGATCAGCCACCGTGCGCTGATGTTCGCGAGCCTCGCGGTCGGAACCAGCCGGATCACCGGCCTGCTGGAGGGCGAGGACGTGCTCGCCACCGCGGCGGCGATGCGCGCGATGGGCGCGACGATCGAGCGGCAGGACGACGGCATCTGGGTCGTCGACGGCGTCGGCGTCGGCGGGCTGCTCCAGCCCGAGACCGCGCTGGAGATGGGCAATTCGGGCACCTCGACGCGATTGCTGATGGGGCTGGTGTCGAGCCACCCGATCACCTGCACCTTCACCGGCGACGCCTCGCTGTCGGGACGGCCGATGGGCCGCGTGATCGAGCCGCTGTCGCAGATGGGCGCGGACATCACCGCGTCGCCCGGCGGCAAGCTGCCGCTGATGGTGCGCGGAATCTGCCCCGCGGTGCCGATCACCTACACGCTGCCGGTCGCGTCGGCACAGGTGAAGTCGGCGATCCTGCTGGCGGGGCTCAACACGCCCGGCATCACCACGGTGATCGAGCCGGTCGCGACGCGCGATCACAGCGAGCGGATGCTGACCGGGTTCGGCGCGCACCTGACCGTCGAGGAAACGGACCAGGGCCGCGTGATCTCGATCACCGGCGAGGCGGAGCTGACCCCGCAGGATATCGTCGTGCCGGGCGATCCGTCGTCCTCAGCCTTCTGGCTGGTCGCGGCGTCGATCGTGCCGGGGTCGGACATCGTCGTGCGCAATGTCGGGCTGAACCCGACACGGATCGGCATCGTCACGGCGCTGCGCATGATGGGCGCGGACATCACCGAGCTCGATCCGCGGACCGTCGGCGGCGAGCCCGTCGCCGATCTGCGCGTCCGCCATGCCGCGCTGACCGCGATCGAGGTGCCCGCCGATCTCGCGCCGAGCATGATCGACGAATATCCGGTGCTGTTCGTCGCCGCGGCGTTTGCGTCCGGCACGACCGTCGCCAGGGGCGCGCACGAGCTGCGGGTGAAGGAATCGGACCGCATCACGACGATGCGGATCGCGCTCGAGGCGTGCGGCGTGGTGTGCGAGGAATTCGAAGACGGCATGGCGATCACCGGTTCGGGCGGGACGGCGATTCGCGGTGGCGCTCGGGTCGCCTCGAAACTCGATCATCGCATCGCAATGAGCATGGTGGTGGCTGGACTTGGCAGCGCCGAGCCCATCACGATCGACGACATATCGCCGGTGGCGACGAGCTATCCCGTGTTCTTCCGGTCGCTCGACGAATTAACGGGTCGGGCGACCGGCCAGGGGAATTAAGATGATCATCGCAGTCGACGGTCCGGCGGCATCGGGCAAGGGCACGATCGCGCGCGCCTTGGCGAAGCATTACGGCCTCCCCTATCTCGATACCGGCCTGCTCTACCGCGCGGTCGCGCTGAACGTGGCGCGGATGGGGCTGGATCCCGAACAGGAAGCCGATGCGGTCGCCGCGTCCGATTTCGACGATGCGGTGATGACGGACCCGGCGCTGCGCGACGACGATGTCGGGGCGATGGCCTCGATCGTGTCCGCACACCCGCTGGTCCGTGCAGCGTTAATGCAGCGACAGAAGCGGTTTGCCGCGCAGGCGGGCGGCGCGATTCTCGACGGGCGCGATATCGGCACGGTCATCGCACCGGATGCGGACGCCAAGCTGTTCGTGAAGGCGACCCCCAATATCCGCGCGCAGCGACGCCATGCCGAGCTGCAGGCGCGTGGCGGGACGGCGAGCAAGGACCGCGTGCTAGCGGACATTCGCGCGCGCGATGCCCGCGACACCGGCCGTTCGACCGCCCCGCTGGTGATGGCGCCGGACGCGGCGCTGCTCGATACGAGCTTCCTGTCGATCGAGGCCTCGGTGCAGCGCGCGGTGGCGCTGGTCGAGGCGCAGCGGGCGAAGAAGGCGGGTTAGACCTTTCGCTCACCAAGAGGGGAAAACCACCCCGGCGGAGGCCGGGGCCCAGTTGGAAAGGTCGCAGAAACGGAGCGCTGCACTCAGTCAGCGATGTCCCCCAACTGGGCCCCGGCCTTCGCCGGGGTGGCTTTTGGTTGGGCTAGTGTACCGTAAAAGAACGCTGTTTCCCCGCGAAGGCGGGGACCCAGACTGGACTCGCGCCTCCGCGGGAGAACAAGGACGCGCGGAAACTCCCTCCCTTACAACGCCGTCGCCAGCGTGATCGCCCCCAGCACCACCCCCGGGAAGTTCGCCACCGCGATCGGCCAGTCGCGCTTCGGCTTCAGCGCGCCATACGCGACCCACAGCCCGCAATTGACCATCGTCGCGAACGGCTGGACCACCGATCCCTTCTGCCCGGCCAGGTTCAGCATGATCTGGTCGATATACGACAGGTACATCACGATCGCCGTCGCCGTGGCGATCCAGCCCAGCACGAGAATGCCGCGTTCGCTCAAATCTTCGCTCCTGTTGTAAGCCGCCCCTAACGCTGCAGCGGCGAACTTGCTCCGAGACGGGGTTTCCGCTACACAGGAGCGTCCGGCGAGCGATGCTCGTGGAGGAAGGCGCGGAGACCTTTGAGTCTCACGCGCCGTTTTCGCATCCAGCGTCTACATCCTCTGCGCCTCGTGCCGTCCGGATGCCGTGCCGGCGTTCGGTCGTCGCGGCAACGAAGGCCAAGACCAGCGGATCCAACCGCTTGGCCGGAAACAGACTAGGATTACTGAATTCTATGGCAACCCAGGTAATGCCGTCGCGCGACGATTTCGCCGCGATGCTGAACGAGACGCTCGGCGACGCCGACAGCTTCGAGGGCCGCGTGGTGCATGGCACCGTGACCGGTATCGAGAACGACATGGCCGTCATCGACGTCGGTCTGAAGTCGGAAGGCCGCGTGCCGCTTCGCGAATTCGCAGCGCCGGGCCAGAAGGCTGACCTGAAGGTCGGCGACGAAGTCGAAGTCTATGTCGACCGCGTCGAGAACGTCCATGGCGAAGCGATGCTCAGCCGCGACCGTGCGCGCCGCGAAGCCGCATGGGACAAGCTGGAAACCGAATTCTCGAAGACGACCCGCGTCGAGGGCGTGATCTTCGGCCGCGTGAAGGGTGGCTTCACCGTCGACCTGAACGGCGCCGTCGCGTTCCTGCCGGGCTCGCAGGTCGACATCCGCCCCGTGCGCGACGTCACCCCGCTGATGGACATCCCCCAGCCCTTCCAGATCCTGAAGATGGACCGCAAGCGCGGCAACATCGTCGTGTCGCGTCGCGCGGTTCTCGAAGAGACGCGTGCAGAGCAGCGTTCGGGCCTGATCCTCAGCCTCGCTGAGGGCCAGATCATTGACGGCGTCGTCAAGAACATCACCGATTACGGTGCGTTCGTTGACCTCGGCGGCATCGATGGCCTGCTGCACGTCACCGATCTCAGCTACAAGCGCGTCGGTCACCCGAGCGAAGTCCTGAACATCGGCGACACCGTCAAGGTGCAGATCATCCGCATCAACAAGGACACCCAGCGCATCAGCCTCGGCATGAAGCAACTGGAGAGCGATCCCTGGGATGGCGCGATGGTCAAGTACCCGGTCGGCGCAAAGCTCACCGGCCGCGTCACGAACATCACCGAATATGGTGCGTTCGTCGAGCTGGAAGCGGGCATCGAAGGCCTTGTCCACGTGTCGGAAATGTCCTGGACCAAGAAGAACGTCCATCCGGGCAAGATCGTGTCGACCTCGCAGGAAGTCGACGTCATGGTCCTCGAAGTCGATTCCGAGAAGCGTCGCATCTCGCTCGGCCTCAAGCAGGCTCAGGCCAATCCTTGGGAGGCCTTCGCCGCCGCGCATCCGATCGGCTCGACCGTTGAGGGCGAAGTCAAGAACGCGACCGAATTCGGTCTGTTCATCGGCCTCGACAACGACGTCGACGGCATGGTCCACATGTCCGACATCGCCTGGGGCGTTTCGGGCGAGGACGCGCTCAACCTGCATCGCAAGGGTGAGACCGTCGAGGCCGTCGTGCTCGACATCGACGCAGAGAAGGAGCGTATCTCGCTTGGCATGAAGCAGCTCGAGCGCGGCGGGCCTTCGGCCGGCGGCATCGCAGCAGCAGGCGACAAGCTGAACAAGAACGCGATCGTCACGGTCACCGTTCTCGAAGTCCGCGACGCGGGTCTCGAAGTTCAGCAGGGCGACGATGGCGCGACCGGCTTCATCAAGCGCACGGATCTGGGTCGCGATCGCGACGAGCAGCGTCCGGAGCGTTTCCAGGTCGGCCAGAAGTTCGACGCGATGGTGACGGGCTTCGATCGTTCGAAGAAGCCGACCTTCTCGATCAAGGCTATGCAGATCTCCGAAGAGAAGCAGGCTGTCGCTCAGTATGGTTCGTCGGACTCCGGCGCGACCCTCGGCAACATCCTGGGCGAGGCTCTCAAGGCCCGCACGGAAGCCGAAAAGAAGTAAGCGAATTGGGACCGGGATGCTCGATGCATTTCGGTCCCTTTTGCTTTTGGCTTGAAACTCATTTGGTGCTATCGCCCCAATTACTGACCTAAATCAGTATTATCACATATGGGCGGGGGCTCGTTACCATGATCAGATCTGAGCTTGTTCAAAAATTGACCGATGCGCATCCGGACCTGGAGCCGCGCGAGGTCGAATTGATCGTCTCGTGTTTTTTCGACGAGATATCGAAGCGGCTGGCCGCCGACGGCCGGGTCGAACTGCGCGGCTTCGGCGCATTTTCCACGCGCGCGCGCGATGCGCGGACCGGACGCAATCCCCGGACCGGCGAAGTCGTCGCCGTCGACGCCAAGCGCGTCCCCTATTTCAAGCCCGGCAAGGAAATGCGCTCGCGTCTTAACGTCGATTGAGCGGCACCTGCGGGTCCAACATGGGTTGACCCTGCGCTCGACCTCGTCTTTCTGACTCCCGTGTGCGGACGTGGCGAAACCGGTAGACGCAGGAGACTTAAAATCTCCCTCCCCTGGAGTGCGGGTTCGAGTCCCGCCGTCCGCACCATCACGCTTGCCTGTGCCGCCGCGCTGCTCTTCGCACCGGCGGCCTGCAACCGGCGCCGCGACTCGGGCGCGGTCGTCGTCAGCGCGATCGGCGGGGTGCCTGCTGCCGCGGATGCCCGCCGGGGCCCGATCGACCTCCCCTCGCGCCTGTTGATCGATTCGACGGCGCAGGGGTTGGTCCGGTTCGATGCTGCCGGCCAGATCGAGCCTGGCCTCGCCGAACGCTGGATCGTCATCGATGATGGCATGAGCTATATTTTCCGCCTGCGCGAAGCCACGTGGAGCGACGGTAGCCGCATCACCGCGGACCAGATCGTCGCGATGCTCAAACGCCAGATCGTGCCGGCATCGCGCAATCCGCTCGCCCCTTTTCTCAGCGCGGTCGACGAGATCGTCGTGATGACGCCGCAGGTGATCGAGGTCCGGTTGTCGCGGCCGCGTCCCGACCTGCTCAAGCTGTTCGCACAGCCCGAACTCGCGTTGCTACGTCTGCGGCCGACCGGCGGCAGCGGCCCGTTCCGCATCGCCCAGCCTGGCGCCGCGCCGCTGCTGCGCCCGGTCTATGACCTCAACCGCGCCGACCCCGAAGACCAGCTCGAGATGCAGCCGGAACGTGACGTCCGCCTGATCGGCGAGCGTGCGGCACGGGCGATCGCGCGGTTTGCGCATCGCGACTCGGATCTGGTGAGCGGCGGCAGCTTCGCTGACTGGCCGCTTCTCGCGACGGCCGATATCGCCCCCGCCGCGATCCGGGTCGACCCGACGGTCGGGTTGTTCGGGCTCGCGATCGTTTCGCGGACGGGCTTCCTTGCCGAGGCGGCGAACCGCGCGGCGATCTCGCAGGCGATCGATCGCACCGCGCTGACCGCCGCGATCGCCCCGAATTGGGAGGCGGCGGACCGCATCCTCGCCGAGCCGCTCGACTCCGCCGGGCTTCCGCAGGTGCCGTCATGGACGCTGTTGAACCAGGACGAGCGCCGCGCAGGTGCCCGGTTACGCGTCGCGACGTGGCGCGAGCAGGCGCAGAGCGGGCCGATCGCGATGCGGATCGCGCTGCCCGCCGGATCCGGCGCGACCATCCTCTACGCGCATGTCGCCGCCGCCCTGCTCCGGATCGGTATCCTGCCCGAGCGCGTCGCGATCGACGCCCCCGCCGATCTGCGGCTGATCGACCTGGTGGCGCCCTATGACAGCGCGCGCTGGTATCTGGCGAACGCGTGCATCGTCTGCAGCGCCCCCGCGCAGGCGGCACTCGACGCGGCGCGTGCGGCACCGACGCTCGCCGAACGCAGCCAGCGGATTGCGGCGGCCGATGCCGCGCTGAACGAGGACGTGCCCTTCATTCCGCTCGCACGGCCGCTCCGCTGGTCGCTGGTAGCGACGCGGCTGCAACAATGGCAGCCGAACAGCCGCGCATGGCACCCGTTGAACAGGCTTCGTCCCGACACCAAGTGAGTCGCATGACCAACAATGCCACTCGCATCGATCCCGCCACGCTGGCCAGCAGCTTCGCGATCGGTCAGGATCCGGCCTCGGTCCGCGCCCGGGTCGAGGCGCTGGAGCGCATTCTCGAACGCGCGTTCATGGTCCCCGGGATCAACCGCCCGATCGGGCTCGATGCGATCGTCGGGCTGATCCCCGTCGTCGGTGACCTGATCGGTGCGCTGATGGGAAGCTGGCTCGTATGGGAGGCGCGCAACCTCGGCATGTCGAAGTTCCAGCTCGCCCGGATGATGGGCAATGTCGGGTTCGACGCAGCGCTCGGGCTGGTGCCGTTCGTCGGCGACGCCGCGGATTTCATGTTCCGGTCGAACACGCGCAACCTGCGGATCATCAAGCGTCACCTCGACAAGCACCACCCATCGACCGTAACGCTCGCGGGCTGAGTGCGGGTCAGGTCTCGCCGCGCCAGATCCTGATCGGCGTGCCCTGCGCGACCCCGCCTGCGTGCGCGGGGCAGCGCTTGTAACGGAAGGCGGTGTCGAGACAGATCCATAGCTCGTCGAGCCAGCCCTGCTTGGTCGTCGTAACCCGCATCATTGCCGCGTTAAGGCCGGGATTGGCCTTCGCCATCGCCCTGGCGAACTGCCCGGCGGTCAGCGGGCTTCGCGACAGGGTGTCCATGTCGGGATAGCGCAGCTTGGCGTAGAGGCGGCTCGACTGGCGGAAATAGCGTGCGGGCTGATAGCCCGGCATGCAGGTCCCGTGCTTGGCCCATTCATGCTGGATCAGCTGCGCCGACGGCGTCGTGCAGAGCTGGCGCTTGATCACTGCCTGCGGGACGATCGCGGTCGCGCGGCAATATTGCGGCCAGGTCTTGCCCGCGCCGTCGGGCCACAGGCCGTGGAGCGTGAAGCCGAACCGGTTGCCCGCCCCGCACTGGAACCGCGCGCTCGGCTGGTCGCCCTTCTCGCGGCAATATTGCGGGGCCCAGGTGATGGCGAGCGTATAGCTAGCGATCGGCAGGATCCGCGCGGGTTCGCGCGCGGACGGCAGGTCGGGGCGGACGCGGTCGGTGCCGCCGATGGGCGCCGAACAGCTATAGGCCTGCGCCGCGGCAATGCCCGGCGCCGACAGCCCGGCGACGATGATCATGCCCGCGAGCCGGTTCATCCGTGTCATGCCTCGATCTCCTCCTCGGCATCGTCGTCGATGCCACGGTCCGCGACCTCGTCGAACCAGGCGCGCGCTCGGGGCCGGAACAGCAGGACGATCGGCAGGATCGTCAGCACGAGCTGCGCGATCGTCAGCATCCCGATCAGCCCCGTCGCGAGCACCCCCGTCGCGACCTGCAGCATCACCCCAGCCGCGCCGAGCACCGTCAGCGCGACGAGCAGCCACAGGGCAACCCGGCTACCCCTGCGCGTCGTCAGGATCAGCAGCAGCAGCGACAGTCCGACACCGAACGCCGTTACCCCTGCCGCCAGTGCGAAGCCGCCCTGCGCAACCGCGGCATCCCAGGTCAGCACGCTGACCGCGATCAGCAGACCGATCGAGGCGAGATACAGCCATTCGGCCAATACAACGGATTTGGGACGCATTTTCACCCTGTTCACTTCGCGATCATGTCGTGGCGGCACGATACCGCGTCTCTGCCCGCGCGCCAGTTAAAGCGTCGCGAAATCGAGCCCGATATCGGCGGCGGGCGCGGACTGGGTCAGCCGTCCGACCGAGACATAGGTGACCCCGCTCTCGGCGATCGCGCGGATCGTGTCGAGCGACACGCCGCCCGATGCTTCTGTCGGCACGCGGCCATCGACCAGCGCGACCGCATTGCGGAGGATCTCGGGTGGCATATTGTCGAGCAGCAGATGCGTCGCCCCCGCCGCCAGCGCGGGCTCGATCTGGTCGACACGGTCGACCTCGACGATGATCTGCGCGATGCCCGCATCCCTCGCCCGGCGCACCGCCTCGCCGACGTCGCCGGCGACCGCGACATGATTGTCCTTGATCATCGCCGCATCCCACAGCCCCATGCGGTGGTTCTTCGCACCGCCCATGCGCGTCGCATATTTCTCCAGCACGCGCAGGCCCGGGATGGTCTTGCGCGTGTCGAGCAGGATGGCGCCGGTGCCCTGCATCCGATCGACATAAGCCCGCGTCATCGTCGCCACACCCGACAGGTGCTGGACGGTGTTCAGCGCAGACCGCTCGGCTGTCAGCATCGCGCGCGCGTGGCCCTCGATCCGCATAAGTTCGGTCCCCGCAGCGACCGCCTGCCCGTCCTCCACGAGATGCTCGATCCGCACCTCGGGATCGAGCGCGCGGAAGAACGCATCGGCGAGGGCGAGACCGGCGACGGTGATCGCATCGCGGCTGTCCATCACCCCCGCAAAGCGCGCCTCGGCGGGGATCACCGCCGCAGAGGTGATGTCGCCGATCGTGCCCAGATCCTCGGCAAGCGTCGCAGCGACGAACCTATCGATGTCGAAGCCCGCCAGCGCTGCACTCACGAACGCAGCCCGCTCGTCTGCGCCGGGCCGAGATCGCCCATCCCGACGGTGCCCGAGGCCATCGCCAACATCGCATCGAGGCTCTTCTTCGCCTGGAGCCGCAGCCCCTCCTCGATCTCGATCCGCGGCGACAGGTCGCGCAGCGCGACGTACAGCTTCTCCATCGTGTTGAGCGCCATGTACGGGCAGATGTTGCAGTTGCAGTTGCCGTCCGCGCCGGGCGCACCGATGAACCGCTTGTTCGGCAACGCCTTTTCCATCTGGTGGATGATATGCGGCTCGGTCGCGACGATCAGCGTGTCGCCCGGCATCGCCATCGCATAATCGAGGATGCCGCGCGTCGACCCGATATAATCGGCATGGTCGAGGATGATCGGCGGGCATTCGGGATGCGCGACGATCGGCGCGCCCGGATTGGCGGCCTTGAGCTTGAGCAGCTCGCTTTCGCTGAACGCCTCGTGGACGATGCACACGCCCGGCCACAACAGCATCTCGCGCCCGGTCTTGCGCACCAGATAGCCGCCGAGATTGCGGTCCGGCCCGAAGATGATCTTCTGGTCGGCGGGCAGCTGCGACAGGATCTTCTCCGCCGACGAGGACGTCACGATGATGTCGGACAGCGCCTTCACCTCGGTCGAGCAGTTGATGTACGTCAGCGCGATGTGATCGGGATGCTTGGCGCGAAACGCCGCGAACTGTTCGGGGGGACAGCTGTCCTCGAGGCTGCAGCCGGCATCCATGTCGGGCAGCACGACGATCTTGTCGGGCGACAGGATCTTGGCGGTCTCCGCCATGAACCGCACGCCGCAGAAGGCGATGACATCCGACTCGGTCGCCGCCGCCTTGCGCGACAGGTCGAGGCTGTCGCCGACGAAATCGGCAATGTCCTGCAATTCGGGCTTCTGGTAATAATGCGCGAGGATGATCGCGTTCTTCTCCTTGCGGAGCCGCTCGATCTCGCCGCGAATGTCGATGCCCGCAAAATTTTGGTGGAGTTCCATTGTCGTATCCCGGTTTAGTTGCGGTTCCCTAGCACGTCCTGCAGCGAACGCGACGTGTCCCATCGCTCGGTCGACGCCTGCGCCTCGTCGGCGAAGCGCACGCTGACGGTCGCATCCACCCCTGCGGCGCGCAGCGGCATCGCGAAGCTCCGCTCGACCGCACGCCGCGTCGCGTCGCGCGCCAGCCGGATCATTGCGGGCTCGCGCGCCTGGCGGACCAGCTCGATCTGGCCCGCGCGCCGGTTGGCGGTGTCGAGCCGCTTCTCCGCATCGGTCAGCGTCGCCAGCACGCCGCCCGAACCATATTCGCGCAGCGCATTGAGGTCGATCTGCGGCCCCTCCACCTCGACCGGCGGCAATCGCACCGCGAGCGTCCGCGTCGCGGCATCCCAGGCGACGTCGCGCTGCGACAGCTTGCCGAGATCGACCTCGTAGCGGACCATCCCCGGCATGATCAGCGTCTTCTCGGTGGTGAAGCCCAGTTGCGACTGGCGCGACGTCACCACCGCGACGAACCGCGCGGCAAAGGTCGACAGCCGATTCTGTTCGCGCAGCCCCTCCAGGCTCGCGCTAGCGATCGTCGTCGGGTCGGGGGTCAGGCGGCTCTGCACGTACCGCTGCACGCCCCACAGAGCGATCAGTGCGGCCAATGCGAGCAGCACCAGCACCCCCGCCCCCTTGGCCAGGAACGACCCGACCCCGCTACGCCGCGCAGTGTCCGTGCTGCGGCTGTCCTCGTTCACGCCATCCGCCATGCACCATCCCCTTCCGTCTCGCCGACCAGCCCGCGACCGCGCAGGTCGTACAGATGCGCGAGCACAGATCCCTCCGCCCCCGGCACTAGCCGCGGATCGAGCCCGACATACATGCGCTCGACCAGCGCCGCGACACCGCGCGGCGTCTCGCGCAGCAAACGGAGGATCTGCCCCTCGCGCTGCTTGCGGTGGCCGAGCATCCCGCGCACCAGCCGCTGCGGCCGCTCGATCGCCTCGCCATGCCCTGGATAATAGACACGGTCGTCGCGTCCCAGCAGCCGCTCGAGGCTCGCCATATAATCGGTCATGTCGCCATCGGGCGGCACGACCACGCTGGTCGACCAGCCCATGACGTGATCGCCCGAGAACAGCGCCCCGCTCTCGCGCAGGGCGAAGGCGAGATGGTTCGACGTATGCCCCGGCGTCGCGATCGCCTCGAGCGTCCAGCCCGCCGCGCCGACCGTCTCACCGTCGGCCAGCACGCGATCGGGTGCATAGAGCGCGTCGAACGAACTATTGGCCGCGGCACCGGGCACGAACGCGGCGGCACCGACGATCGGCGCGCCGGTCGCGGCCTGCAACGGGCGCGTCGCCGGACTATGGTCGCGGTGATGATGCGTGACGACGATCGCGGCGACGGGACGGCCATCGATCACGCGCAGCAAGGCATCGAGATGCGCGGGATCGTCAGGCCCGGGATCGATCACCGCCAGCGCGGTCGTCCCGACGATATGCGTCTGCGTGCCGGTGAAGGTATAGGGCGACGCGTTCGGCGCGAGCACGCGGACGACGAGCGGCTCGAGCTGGATCGGGATGCCGGTCGGATGCTCAGCCATGCCCCCGAAATGGCGGCTGGCGGCGCGCATGGCAAGACCCGAACCCGAGACCCCGCCGCCCGACCCTGTGATACCACCCCGATCCCGTCATCCGGACGAAAGTCAGAGTCCAGGGCCGCAGGCACCGCCCCCTACCCCAGAATGCCGGTCAATCCCGCTTGGCCATGTCGGCCTGGACCTCGGCCATACCCTCGTCGATACCGGCCAGCGCCTCGCGGCGTTGCGCAGCGGTCATGTCGGTGTTCTTCTCGATCGACGCCCGCGCGATTTTCAGACTGGCGAGTGCGGAGGCGTAGGCGCTCGCCTCGATCTCGCGGCTGTTGATCGCGGCGGTCGCGGCGTCGGCGGCGGCCTGTTCGATGCGATTGGTGCAGATGACCATCTTGCGCACGCCGCCTTCGGTCCGGTCGATCACATGGTGCTTGCCCGGCCCGTCCTTGCCATCGACGCAGGTGCGTTCGGTCACCTCGGGTACCATCCCCGACGCGACGATCGTGCTGCCCGGCTTCGCACGGATGACCCGCGTGCTGACGGTCTTGCCGTCGCGCGTGACGATCGTCGTGACCTGACGCGCGTCGGCGGGGCGTTCGGTAAGCGGCGCAGCGGGCGCGACAGGCGCTACGGGTGCGACCGGGGTCAAGACTGGCATAGGTGGCAGAGGTGGCAGGGGCGCCGCCGGGGCGACCGGCGCCACGCGGTCCTCGACACCGGCACGGATCGCCGTGGCGGCCTTGGTGCCCGAAGCGGTCAGCGCGAGCCCCGTCGCGACCAGCAGGCCGACCGAGGCCGCCCCCGTCGCGATCCGGCCGCGTGAAATCCGAGAAGTCGTCAACATGCGCAATCTCCCTTTCAGATCGGTGATGGTGTGGAGGTGACACGCGGCCGACACCGCGCCGCCATGCGCCGCCTTGACGATCGCGCAGGCATAGATGTGGCGGTCGACCGCGGACCGGCCGGCGAGCACGCGTGCGTCGTTGGCAAGCTCCTGGTCCGCGCGGAACCGGCGAAACGCATGCCAGGCGACCGGGTTGAACCAGTGGAGCGCGAGCACGATCAACGCCACCCAGTTGGCGAACAGGTCGCCACGCTGGTGATGGCCAATCTCGTGTGCCAGCGCCAATTCGCACTCGTCCGCGTCATAGCGATCCGCGAAATCACGCGGAAACGCGACGTAGCGGCGGACGAGACCGAAGGCGAGCGGACCCGGCGCCGCCGCGGTGGCGATCACGCGCACCCCGTCGCGGTCGTCGAGCCGGTCCGCGCTGTCGAGCATCCGCCGGCAGAACCGTCGATGCTGAAGCAGATGCCAGACGAGCAGCCCGAGCGCCCCGACCGCCCATGCGGCCCCCAGCGCGCTGCCGAGCCCGCCGCCGAACAGTCCCGCAAGGACCGCGCCGAACGACGGCTCCATCACATCGGGTGCCGCCGCAGCCGTCATTGTCCCCGTCGTGGCGACCGTTGCAGCGGGTGCGATCATATAGACGCTGATCGTCTCGCCAGCGCGCGTAATGGGCGTCGCCGCCGCGTGCCACGACTCTGGCATCGACGGCAGCACGAGCCGCAACACGGGCAGCGCCCAGAGCGCATAGGCGACCTGCGCCCCGAAGGCGCGGCGCACCGGCGCGCGGACCAGCAGCACGACGAGCATCAGCAGCGTCGATGCAATCAGCGCGTCGCTCGCCCAGCCCGCGAGCGCGGCCGTATCGATCGATTGGAGGGCGGCGGCAGGGCCGTCTCCGATCCCCCCGGAAAGGATGGGCCCCGCGCTCATGCCTTGAGATCCTTCAGCAACGCCTCGATCTCGGCAATGTCCTGCGCGGTCAGTTCGTCGCGTTCGGCAAGATGCGCGACCAGCGGCGTCAGCCTGCCGCCGAACAGCCGGTTCATCAGCCGCCGCGATTCGCCTGCCACATAATCGCCACGCGCGACGGTGGGACGATAAAGATAGCGCCGGCCATCCTCCTCATGCGTGATCGCCGATTTCGCGATCAGCCGCCCGAGCAGGGTCTTGACCGTGTTGGCACTCCAGCCGCGCGCCGGGTCGACGCGTTCGGCGACATCCTGCGCGCTCAGCGGGGATTCGTCCCACAGCACCTCCATGACGCTGTGCTCGGCATCACTGATCCGTTCGGCCACGACTCACTCCTTACTGACTACGCTTGTAATCAGCTCGTTTACGGTCGTAGTCAATGTCAGTTTCTTACGGTCTAGCGATCGACGCCGATGACCGTCTTTGTCGGGCTTCTTTACGATCAGCGGCCGGCGCTGCGGCCAATTAACCACCGAGACCGGCGAAAGTCGGCAACTCGGGCGAACTGGCACATCATCTGCACCGTCCGATGCGTTACCGAGCGTTCAGCGCTTATGCAGGGTGGACGGGTCGCTGTCATTCAGGTCTCGCACCGGTCCACCCTCACCCGGCACCCTGCAAGCCCCGACCGCACGGCGGCCAGATACCCCCGCGCGATCCAGAGCCTCGTCAAATACTCAGCCTGCCGCCTTCTGCGCGTCCAGGACCTGCTTCAGTTCGCCGCTCTCGTACATCTCCATCATGATGTCCGATCCGCCGAGGAATTCGCCGTCGACATAGAGCTGCGGGATCGTCGGCCAGTCCGAATAGGCCTTGATGCCCTGGCGGATGCCCTGGTCCTGCAGCACGTCGACGCTCTCGAACTCGACCTCGAGATGGTTGAGGATCGCGATCGCGCGGCTCGAAAACCCGCATTGCGGGAACAGCGGGCTGCCCTTCATGAAGAGTACCACGGGGTTGGCCTTCACCAGCGCGTCGATGCGCGCGTGCGTGTCGTCAGTCATGTCGTCGTCCTTATGCAATCACGGTGGTCAGTTGCAGCGCATGAAGGACGCCGCCCATGCGGCCCCCCAGCGCGTCGTAAACGCTCTTGTGCTGCTTCACCCGGCTCAGCCCGGCAAAACTCGCGCTGGTCACGCGCGCAGCATAATGATCGCCGTCCCCGGCCAGATCGGTGATCTCGACCTCGGCATCGGGAATGGCGTCGCGAATCATCGTGCGGATATCGTCGGCGGTCATCGGCATTGGATTACTGGGCCTCCATCAATTGGCGACGCGCCTCGATCATCTGCGTCGCCAGCGCACGGCGCACCGTCGCCTCGTCATGGTCGAGACCCGCGGCAGTCATGTCGCCGACCAGCTTGCGTACGACATCGTCGTCGCCCCCGCCTTCGAGATCGGCGTGAACCAAGGCCGTCGCATAGGCGTCGCCCTCCTCGCGGGTCAGCCGCATCTCGGCCGCGGCCCATTGCCCCAGCAACCGATTGCGCCGCGCCGTGACACGGAATGCGAGTTCATCGTCGCGGGCAAATTTTGCCTCGAAAGATCGCTCGCGATCGTCAAAAGTCGTCATGGCGCACGTGTTCCCTCCAGCGTGTCGAGCTTAGCAGATAGGTAGCGGTCCGCGGCTCCGCAATAATTTGGTGCGGCTCTGGAACAATGCCGGCACATCCATCATCTATAAGACAGTCACGTGACACAGGGCACGGGCATGGAGAGTAGAATGACTGGCCACCATCCAAGGAGCATTTCGCCGCCGTCCGACACCGCCGTATCGCGTCACCCCGCAGCGCCGCCGATCGGTGCCAGTGGTCATGGTCGCGGTCGATTCCCTTCGATCGCGCATGGCATGGCACTCGGTGCGGCCGCATCCGCGATCCTGTGGATGGCGATCGTCATGACGATCTCGCGCCTGCTCTGAACCGGCACGGCGCGAGAGACATCATCAGCCGAATTCGACGACCAGCTTCCCGATCGCGGCGCGTGCGGCCATCTTCGCGATCGCCTTGCCACCGTCCTCCAGCGCGAACAGCTCGGTCACCCGCGGCGCGATCTTGCCGTCGCGCCACAGCTCGAAGAGCGTTTCGATATGCGCCTGGTTGGCCTTCGGGTCACGGGCAGCGAACGCACCCCAGAATACGCCGCACACGTCGCAGCTCTTGAGCAAAGTCAGGTTGAGCGGCAGCCGCGGGATACCGGCGGGGAAGCCGACGACCAGATACCGCCCCTCCCAGGCGATCGAGCGCAGCGCGGGCTCGGCATAGTCGCCACCGACCGGATCATAGATCACATCGGCACCCGCCTTGCCGACGGCTGCCTTGAACTGCTCGGCCAGCGCCTTGGACTGGTCCTTGTCGAACGGCGCGCGTGCATAGACGATCGTCTCGTCGGCACCCGCCGCACGCGCGGCGGCCGCCTTCTCCTCGGACGAGACAGCAGCGACGACCCGCGCACCGAACGCCTTGCCAAGCTCGATCGCCGCCAGCCCGACGCCGCCCGCCGCGCCCAGCACGAGCAACGTCTGCCCCGCTTTCAAATGCCCACGGTCGAGCAAGGCATGGATCGTCGTGCCATAGGTGAGGATCAGCGAAGCGCCCTCCGCAAAGTCGCGCCCCTCGGGCAGGCGGTAGAGCTTGGCCGGGTCGGCAACGACCTTTTCGGACAGTCCGCCATGACCGAGCATCGCGATCGCCCGGTCGCCGACCGCCCAGCCCTCGACCCCGTCACCGACCTCGGCGACGATACCCGCGATTTCGCCGCCGGGTGCAAAGGGGCGTTCGGGCTTGAACTGATATTTGTCCTCGATGATCAGCACGTCGGGAAAGTTGATCGCGCAGGCCTTGACGGCGATCACGACCTGGCCCGGCGCGGCGACCGGATCAGGCAGTTCCGACAATATCAGAGTTTCAGGTCCGCCCGACGCCTTCGACAGCAATGCCCGCATAACCGCTTTCCCTCTCCAGAAAGGGGCGATGTTCGGCCACCGCCTCCTCGAATTTTGAAATCGCGGTATCTCTTGCCAGTGTCAGCCCGACCTCGTCCAGCCCCTCGATCAGGCATTGCCGGCGAAACGCGTCGAGATCGAAGACGAAGCGGTCCTGGAACGGCGTGGTGACGGTCATCGATTCGAGGTCGATCGTCACGCTGTCGGTCCGTGCAACCTCGATCAGCCGGTCGATCGCATCCTGCGGCAGGACGGCGGCGATGATGCCGTTCTTGAACGCGTTGCCCGAGAAGATGTCCGAGAAGCTCGGCGCGATCACCGCGGCGATGCCCATGTCGGCGAGCGCCCAGGCGGCGTGCTCTCGGCTCGACCCGCAGCCGAAATTGTCGCCCGCGATCAGGATTGGCGCGCCGGCATAGCGCGGATCGTCGAACAGATTGTCCGGCTGCGCGCGGACCGTCTCGAACGCGCCGCGCCCAAGCCCCGTCCGCGTGATCGTCTTCAGCCAGTGCGCGGGGATGATCACATCGGTATCGACGTTCTTCGCCCCCCAGGGATAGGCGCGCCCCGAAACCGTCGAAACCGGCTTCATCGCGGGCCGGTCTCGGTCGGGGCGACACGACCGGTACCCGGCAGCGTCCGCGCCGCCGCCATATAGGCCGCAACACCACTCATCACCGCGCCGGCCATCAACAGCATCATCACACGCTTCATAACTCATGTCCCATCAGGTCGCGCACGTCGCTCAGCCGGCCCGTGACCGCGGCCGCGGCCGCCATCGCGGGCGAGACGAGATGCGTGCGCGCACCCGGCCCCTGCCGTCCGACGAAATTGCGGTTGCTCGTCGAGGCGCAACGCTCGCCCGGCGGCACCTTGTCGGGATTCATCGCCAGACACATCGAGCAGCCAGGCTCGCGCCATTCGAAGCCCGCGCCGGTGAAGATCCGGTCGAGCCCCTCGGCCTCGGCCTGACGCTTCACGAGGCCGGATCCGGGGACCACCAGCGCGCGGACACCATCGGCAACCCGTCGGCCGTTCGCGATCGCCGCAGCCGCGCGCAGATCCTCGATCCGGCTGTTCGTGCAGCTGCCGAT
The DNA here is from genome assembly GCF_000732685.2 of Sphingomonas sp. STIS6.2. Lineage (NCBI taxonomy): Bacteria > Pseudomonadati > Pseudomonadota > Alphaproteobacteria > Sphingomonadales > Sphingomonadaceae > Sphingomonas > Sphingomonas sp. STIS6.2. The sequence continues at coordinate 36,520 of NZ_JPDP02000041.1, read as the reverse complement.
GAAGACATGCTGGATCGCGACGTCCTGCATCGCGGTACCCGGCGTCAGCCCCATATAGTCGAGCGACTTGCGCGCCGCCGCCTGCTTGGCGGGGTCGGCAAAGCTCATCGGGTCGGGGACATGGCCGGTGATCGGCACGACGTCCTCGGGGCTGGTGCCCCAGGTCAGGCCCGGCGCGATATCGCTCGCCTGCAGCACGACTGTCTTGTCATAGGTCGCCGCCGCATCGCTCGGCAGCGTCCGCCACCAGGCCAGCGCGCGCTCCCACGCCTCGCCGCTCGGCGCCATCGGCCGGCCCTTGATATAGGCGAAGGTCGTCTCGTCCGGCGCGACGAGGCCGGCCCGCGCCCCCGCCTCGATCGACATGTTCGCGACCGTCAGCCGCCCCTCGATCGACATCGCGCGGATCACGTCGCCGGTATATTCGATCACGTGACCGGTCCCGCCCGCGGCGCCGAGCCGCCCGACGATCGCCAGAATCACGTCCTTTGGGCTGACGCCGAAGCCCAGCGTGCCGTCGACGCGGACCTCCATCGTCTTCGACTGGCTCAGCAACAGCGTCTGCGTGGCGAGCACATGCTCGACCTCGCTGGTGCCGATCCCGAAGGCGAGCGCGCCGAGCGCACCATGCGCCGACGTGTGGCTGTCGCCGCAGACCAGCGTCGATCCGGGCAGGGTGAAGCCGAGCTCGGGCCCCACCACATGCACGATCCCCTGCTGCACCGCGGTCGCGTCGATATAGTCGATCCCGAACTCGGTCGTGTTGCGACGCAGCGCGTCGAGCTGCTGCGCGCTTTCGGGATCGGCGATCGGCAGCGGCACACCCGCGGCGTCGACGCGTGCGGTCGTCGGCAGATTGTGGTCGGGCACCGCCAGCGTAAGATCGGGCCGCCGCACCCGCCGTCCGGCGACGCGCAGGCCTTCGAAAGCCTGTGGGCTGGTCACCTCGTGAACGAGGTGGCGATCGATATAGATCAAGCAGGTGCCATCGTCGCGCCGTTCGACGACGTGCGATGCCCAGATCTTTTCGTAGAGGGTCTGCGGACGGGTGGCCATGCGGCCCCGTTAACTGATAATGCCTGCCGCGCAAAGGTTCGCGGCAATTTTCATGCGCCGGACCATGACCGGATCGCGTCGATGCGTGGTCCGCGTGACGAACCGCGCGGCGCTGGGATCCGTCGTTACGCGTCTGCCAGCATCTGCTCGGCAAGGCGTCGGCCGGATAGCCAGCCGCTCTCGATCCGCGGCGCCAGCAGCCAGTCGCCCGCCGCCCCGATCCCCTCGCCCGCATTCCAAAGGCAGCCGGACTCGCCCGCCGCGGCGCGGGCATAGCGCCAGCGATGACCGACACGGACGATCGGCACGGGCAGCGCGTCGGGACACTCCGCGGCGAGCGCCGCCTGCAGCTGATCGACCACCGTCTCCGCCGCGTCTTCCAGATGATCGCGGGACCAGTCTGGCGTCGCCTGGACGACCCAGGCCTCCGGACCATCGCGGCCGGGTTTCGCGCTGTTGCGCGCGGCCCAGCCGATGATGCCGCGATCCTTCAGCACGTCGTCGGGAATCGATAGCGGCGTCTCGAACGCGAACATCGCCGTCCAGCACGGCGCCGACCGGCTGTCCGTCGCGACGCGCGCCATCGCCGCGTCATGCGGTGCGAGGAGCGCCGCCGCCTGTTCCGCAGGGATCGCGACGACGACGCTGTCGAACAGCTTCGCTTCGCCGGGATCGAGCTGCCACCCCGTCGCCGTCTTGCGCAGCGCGGTGACCTGGGTGTTCCAGCGGACGTCCGTCTGCGCTGCGAGATGCCCGACGATCGCGTTCATCCCCGGCATCCCGACCCAGGCATCGGGCCCCGCCGCGGGCCAGCGCGCGACGACGCCCGCCGCCGCCCAGCCCTGCATCGCCGCCACGAAATCTGGGTCGCGCATCGTCAGATATTGCGCGCCATGGTCGAACGCGATCATGCCGCCGGGCGTCTCGATCCGCCGCGTCGCCATCCGACCACCCGCCCCGCGTCCCTTGTCGAACAGTGTCACCTCGCAGCCGTCCTGCTGGAGTCGCAGCGCACAGCTCAGGCCCGCAATTCCTGCACCAATGATCGCAACCTTCATGACGTCTCCGATCGACGATCCGCGGGGTGGCCCGATAACGCCCCCAGACCTAACCGACCAGCCGGAAATCCCCCGGCTTTACCGTCCAAACCTATTTCCGTCGTACCGGTCAGATCGTCTCGGATCGCATCGTCCGCACCGTATAGACCTCGACCCCCTGCCATGTGTCGGAGTCGAAGCGGACGCGAATTTTCGACTTGCCGCGCGTGGTCTCGGGCGGCAGCGTATAGGTCCGGACGTTGCGGGCGGCGGTGACGTCACCCGTGAGCCGCTCGCGCGCCAACGGCGTACCGTCGACCGAGATCCGAAAATCTTTGTTGCGCTGCCCGCCGCCATATTCGACCTGCAGCGTCAGCGGCCCCGGCGCGACCGCCAGGTCGAATTCGAAATATCCGACGTTCACGTTGCGGCTACGGTCGGCGACATGCGACACCGCCGCCGAGTTGCCGCTGTCGGCGAACGCGTGATCGACCTCGGGCTGCTGCTCGCCCAGCCGGATCACATCGACCGTCCGCGCGGCCAGCGCCGCCCGCTCCTGCGACGCACGCGCCCAGGCGAGCTGCGCAGTCGGCCACTCGGCGGTGCCGAACCGGCGGAAATAGACGGCGGTGCGGTTGTCGTGCTGCGCGAAAAATGGCCGCAGCATCAGATCACCTGGCTTGCCCTGCCCGCCCAGTCGATACCGGTGCAACCCGCCTGCCGCCGCCAGCACGGGTTCCGTCCGGTCGGTGACGAGCGCGGGGTCCGGCCCGTCGGACCGACCGTCCTTCGCGCCCATATCGGCGGCCAGGACCAGCGGGCCGCTGAGGAACGCGATCAGCCTGGGATCGTCGGGCATCGCTTCGACGCGCAACGGCATGGGCAGCGACAAGGCGATCCAGTCGCCCGCCTTGAGCCCGGTCAGCAGCAGATAGCCGCCGTCGCGCACGCCGGCCGTTCTGCCGTTCACCTGCAACAGCGGCGCGGCGCACCAGCCGGGCACGCGGAGCGCCAGCATCCGTGGTGCCGTCCTGACCGCGATCCGCACCGTGTCGCCGAGCGGGAATTGCGTATCGATGTCGAGTTTCGCCTCGGGGGCATCCAGCGTGGAAGCATAATAGAGGTTGATCGCAACCGCATCGCCGCGCTTCCAGTAGATGCTCTCGCCATGCTTCGAATGGCTTTCCATGCCCGACCCGACGCAGCACCAGAAATCCTCGGTCGGGCTCGAATGCACGCGCCCCATGCCCGGCGCCAGCGCAGTGAAATAGGTGAACATCCCCGTGTCGGGGTGCTGCTGACTCATGATGTGGTTGAGATGCGCGCGCTCGTAAAAGTCGAAATAGCGCGCATCGCCGGTCCAGCCATAGAGATGCCGGGTCAGGCGCAGCATGTTGTAGCTGTTGCACGCCTCGCACGTCTGCTGGTCGAGCCGCTGGGCAAGCTTGCGCGGCTCGCCGAAATGCTCGTGGTCCGAATTGCCGCCGATGACATAGCTGTGGTCGCGCGTCACGATCGTCCAGAACGACCGGGCGGCCCTGGCATGGTCGGTATCGCCGGTCAGCTCATGCAGCCGCGCCTCCCCCACGATCTTCGGGATCTGGGTGTTGGCGTGGTGACCCGCGAGGTCGTCTTGCGCGTCCCTGAGCGGGTCGACGATCGCGTGATGCCGCAACCGTTCGGCAAGCGTCAGCCAGCGGCGATTGCCGGTTCGCGTGTACAGCTCGGCATAGGATTCGGTCAGCCCGCCATGCTCGGTCCGCAGGATGTCCTGCACCTGGACGTCGCTCAGTCCTTCCAGGATCGTGCCGAGATAGGTCCCGAGCCCGATTGCGACGGCCAAACCATCGGCAAGCCCGGCATGCCGGTGCGCGTCGAGCACGCCCGCCATGACCTTGTGATAGGTGTACAGCGGCACCCACCCTTCATTCAGGCTGAACCCGGTCGACCGGATCTCCCGCTTGCGCAGCTCCTCGTACACGACCTTGCCATCGACGGTCTTGCCGTCGCGCTCGACGGTCGTCCCGCCTGCATAGCCATCCCCCTGCTTCCGCTGGATCGCCTTGAGTTCGGCGACGATATAGGCCGCGCGGTCACGGAATTGCTGGTCCCCCGTCTGCGCATAGACCAGCGACAGCGCGCTGAGATAATGGCCGAGCGAATGCCCGGCGATCCCGCGCGACTCCCATCCGCCATAGACTTCGCCCTTGGTCGGCAACCCTGCCCCGGCATGGAAATTGTGCAGCAGACGGTTCGCATCGAGCGACAGCAGATAGCGCTGGTTCGCCTGCACCGACGTCAGGAAGATCGACGGCCGCAACCGCACCTGCGACAGCGGAAAGGGGGTCGCTGCCGAGGTTGCATCCGCCGCCGCCAGGGCGAATGGCGGCACCGCCCCCAGTGCGATCCCCGCGCCTAGCGCACCGCGACGCGTCCAACCCATGTCACTCTCCCAGCCACGTCTTTAGACACAGGCTATCGGCTTCACTTGTCGGAGTAAATCCCGCGACTGACATCTGCTGACGGTGTGATCGTGAACATCGGTGCGCCGTGATCCAGACCCGGCCGCACTAGCGTGAGCGTCTCAGTCGCGCGGCGCGCGAGCGATCACCGCCTGCGCGGCTCGGAGGCGGGCCTTCCATATCTTGACCGACGGATGCCCGGCCGCGAGGCCGGCGAGCCGCCCCTCGATCTGGACGGCCTCGTGCTTGGCTGCGTCGAGCTCGGCGGCTGTCGGCGCAGGCTGGATATTGGCGCGCGCGTGTGCGCCGGTGCGTCCCTTGCTCTTGGTCATGGCCAACGCGATGGCCCCGGATGCCGCGCCGCGTCAATGCGGAACGGCAGCGACACGGCCCGCTGCGGCACCCGGGACGCCCGAAGACTTGCGTCAGCGCTTCACGCGTTCCGCCATCGCGGCGTTGCCCTGCCCGGCCGCGACCGAACCTGCCGATCGTCCCGCCGCATCCTGGATCGTCCGGTCCGCACCCGCCGCCAGCAACAGCTCGACCTGCGCCCGCCGATTGAACAGCGACGCCATCATCAGCGCGGTCTGCCCGGCATGATTGCGCGCGTTCACGTCGCACCCTGCCTTCAGCAGCCGTGCCGCGATCGCATCCTCGCCCTTGAACGCGACACCCATCTGCGCGCTGTTGCCCTGGTCGCGATCCGGACGGCAGGCGTCGGCGCCCTTGCCGATCAGCGCGTCCACGGTGGCAAGCTGTCCGTTATACGCCGCCAGGATCAGGGGCGTGAAACCGCGCTCGTCATAGGCATTGATGTCGGCGCCGGCCTTGAGCAGCGGATCGATCATGTCCGTGCGGCCGAGCCGGGCCGCCTCGAACAGCAGCTGCTGGCGACGCTCGGGTGATGGCAAGGCCGCGACCGCAGGGGGCGTGCGTCGCTCGGTCGCAGCGGCCTGTGGACCGGCTGCGGCGAGCAGCGCGGCAAGATAAGTCAGCATCGTCGGTCTCGATTCCTTGAAGTCTGCCATGGCAGGAAGCGCGCGCCGTCGCGCACCCCCTGCCCCGGGATCAGCGGGCGCCCTGGCCCGGGTTGGCGGCGCGATAGTCCGCCACCGCGCGCGACACGTCGGCGATCGGCACGTTCACCGCGGTTGCCAGGCGCGTGCCGAAGTCCTTGTCCGCCTGGTAGAAGTAGCTGACCATGATCGTCTTCGTCCGCGCCGACGTCACGACATTGAGATCACCCGCCAGGTTGGTCACCAGATCCGCCTTGTCCTGCGGCTTCAGCGCCCGGTAGAATTCGCCCGCCTGGGCGAAGTTGTTGGTCTTGGCGATCGGCTTCGCATCGACGGTCGCGTCGATGCCATAGGGCGCGGCGCGGAAGCGGGCATCGGTCGACTTTGCCGCGGTCGCCGCCGGGAAATAATTCACGTCGGACGCGCGGTTGGCGTGGTCGAGCTGGCCGTCCTGGTAATTGTTGACGACGCTCGCGAGCGGACGATTGACCGGCAACTGCATCGCATTGGCGCCGATGCGATAGCGCTGCGTGTCCGAATAGGAAAACAGCCGCCCCTGCAGCATCCGGTCCGGCGACGCCTCGATCCCCGGCACGAGGTTGGCCGGTGCGAACGCCGACTGCTCGGTATAGTCGAAGAAGTTGGTCGGCACCTTGTTGAGCGTCATCTCGCCGATCTTGCGGAACGGCACGCCCAGCCATTCCTTGGTATCGTCGAACGGATTATAGTCGAGCTTGGCGAACGCCGACGCCGACATCGTCTGCACCATCAGGTCCCAGACGGGGAAGTTGCCCTTGCCGATCTCGCCATAGAGATCATCGGTCAGGTAGTTCCATGTCGCGGTCGCCACCTGCGCGCCGTTCAGGTTGCGCACGCCCTGGCGGCTGATCCAGCGGAACTTGGCGAACACCGTTTCACCCTTGGCATTCACCAGCTTGAAGGCATGGACGCCGTTGCCGTCCATTGTCCGGTAGGATGCCGGCGTACCGAGGTTCGAATAGACATGCGCGAGCATGTTGGTCGCCTCGGGCGTGGCCGAGAAGAAGTCGAAGAAGCGATTGGGGTCCTGCTTGTTCGTCACCGGCGAGGGCTTGAGCGCGTGGATCATGTCCGGAAACTGGATCGCGTCGCGGATGAAGAAGATCGGCAGGTTGTTGCCGACCAGATCCCAATTGCCCTGATCGGTATAGAATTTGGTCGCAAAGCCGCGCGGATCCCGCATGCCCTCGGGGCTGCCCGAGGGGTGGATCACGGTCGAGAAGCGGACGAACACCGGCGTCTGCTTGCCGGGCATGAACAAGGATGCACCGGTGATGCTCGAAATGTCCGCGGTCGCGGTGAACACGCCGTGGGCACCGGTTCCGCGGGCATGGACGACGCGCTCGGGCACGCGCTCACGGTCGAAGCGTGCGAGCTTCTCGATCAGCGTCGTGTCCTCGAGCAGGACGGGGCCAAGGTCGCCCGCCGCCTTCGAGTGGCGGTTCTCGCCGATCGGCGCACCATTGTCGCGGGTCATCTGCGGCGCGGCGACACTGGCTGAATCACCCTTGGCTTCGACGGTGCCGGCAACCCCGGCCTGCGCCAGCGCGGGCTTGCCGGCGCTGGACGGTGCCGCCGCGGTCGTCATGCGGGTTTCCGCCTGCGTCTCGGCCGGCGCCACCGTCTGCGCGGCGACCGGCTGAATCATGGCACCAGCCGATGTCGCAGCCAGCAGCATCGCCGTCACGGCCTGACGGCTCTTCACGTTCTTCATCTCGATCCCTTAATCCTGCATGCCATCAGCGTGGCATTTCCGCACAGAGCGTGCGGCACCGCCGCCTCCTGATCGAGGACGCGCATCGCGCCAAACGGAGCTTCTGGATCACAGCAATCGAGCGGGACGATCGAGCCGCCATCGCGCCGCTCGCCGGACGATTGCCGAACGATCCTGACCGGGATAGACCGGCGCCGCTGACCTGTTCGATCCGAGCAGGGCGGCATGATCGCGTCGGTGCCCCGAAAGGGGCTTAATAGGGAACGCGGTGAGGGTGGTTCGCCACCTGAAGCCGAGGCTGTCCCTGCAACTGTAAGCGGCGAGCGAGATGCATTTCGCTTCTTCCTGCAAAGGAAGGGGCAGCCACTGGGCCAGACGTTTCGTCATGAGGGCCTGGGAAGGCCGTGCATCGTGCGAGGACCCGTGAGCCAGGAGACCTGCCGGCGTCTGGTCGCTCTTGCCTGGCCCAGGGGGTGGCCGCGGCACGGTACTCCGTCGAGCGACGACGTGTGCGGTGGGGACCGCACGGGCATGCGTGCCGGTCGCAATCGCGTCCGGCTGGCGCGGATGTCGGCCGTTCGCGGGAGGTCCCTGCCGGGTTCGCCAGACGCCCGGGGGATTACCGTAATGCCGTTCCTATTGTCTCGCCTCGCGCTCGCGGGGGCTATTCTGTCGCCTGTCTTCGCAGCACAAGTCCACGCCCAGTCCGTTCCGGATCCCGATACCAAGGACATCCTGATCGTCGGACAACATGCCCAGGACACGCTCACCACGCCGAATGGGACCGGCAGCCGCCTAGGCCTCACGCCGCTCGAGACTCCCGCGACGATCTCGGTCATCGACGGCGCCACGATCCGCGCGCGCGGCGACCTGTCGGTGATCGACGCGACGAGCCGCGCACCGGGCATCAGCAATGCGGGCAATCCCGGCAATGGCGGTACCGCGCTCGCCGCGCGGGGCTTCAGCGGTCAGGGATCCGTGCTCCAGCTCATCGACGGCATCAGGCTGTTCCCGGCGGCCGGCACGATCACCTTTCCGACCGATCCGTGGATGGTCGAGCGGATCGACATCCTGAGCGGCCCGGCCTCGGTGCTCTACGGCCAGGGCGCACTGGGCGGCGCGGTGAATGTCGTGATGCGCAAACCCGATACGCAGCAGACGCACGTGGAGGGCGAGATCGGCTATGGCTCGCAGGACAGCTTCCATCTCGCGGCAGGCGCAGGGGGGCCGATCACCGAGCGCCTCTCTTACCGCATCGACGGCAGCTATCGCCGATCGGACGGCTATGTCGATCGCGGCCAGTCGCGCAGCCATGCCGTGTCGGGCACGCTGCGCTGGGCGCCGACCGACACGCTCGTCGTCACCGTGCGGGACGATTATGGCGACCAGAAGCCGATGCGCTATTTCGGCACACCGCTGATCGACGGTCGGCTCGACGACCGCATCCGGGAACGCAACTACAACACACGCGACGGCTCTATCCGATACCGCGACAACCGCACCAGCCTGCAGGTTGACTGGACGCCGAGCGATGCGGTCACCGTCAGCAACCAGGCCTATCGCCTCACCTCCAAACGCTCCTGGCTCAATCTCGAAACCTATTGCTGGATCGCCGCGGACGGCGTCTGCGCCAACGGCAGCGGCAACACCGGCACGCCGGGCGGCATCCTGCGCACCGACATGACCGGCATCGTCCACGATCAGACGCAATGGGGCGATCAGGGCAGCGTGACGCTCCGAACACAGATTGCCGATGGCGTCGGCAATGACCTTGTCATGGGCTTCGACGTCAACCTCATCAAACTGACCTACTCCCACAATTTCGGGTCTGACCCGCAGGTTTCGGAGGTCGATCCCTTCGCGTTCGATCCCAGTCTGATCGTCGACACCCAGGGGATCGCACCGCGCTATCGGACGCGGACCACCGAATATGCGGTCTTTGCCGAGGACCGGCTGAAGCTCGGCACGCACGTCTCGATCGTCGGTGGCGTGCGCTACGAGCGCGACACGATACGCCGCTGGTCGATCGACTATCCGGGCGGCGCCGGCACCGAGACGTTCGTGCTCGACAAGCGGCTGCACAATCTGACCTGGCGGGTCGGAAGCGTCTATCAGCCTATCCCGACGGTGTCGCTCTATGCGCAATATGCCACCGGCGTGGACCCGCTGGGGACGCTGACGACCTATTCGACCGGGCAGGTGCAGTTCAGCAACGCGGTTGGCGACCAGGTCGAGGTCGGCGCGAAGGCCGTGTTCCTCGACGGTCGCGGCACCGCCACCCTCGCCGCCTACCGCATCGTCAAGAAGCGCTTGCTGGCACAGCTGACCCCGACGAGCCCGGTCGAGCAGGTCGGCCAGCGATCGGCCAAGGGTATCGAGGCCGCGGTATCGCTCGATCTGCCGTACGGTGTCGGCATCGATGCGAACGGCAGCGTGCTCGACGCGACGTTCGACGACTTCGTCTCCGGCGGCACGCGCTTTGACGGCAATACCCCGCCGGACGTGCCCGAGAGGCTCGCCAATCTCTGGCTGCGCTGGAACGCGACGCGTGCGCTCCAAGCACGCGCCGGGCTGCGCTACGTTGGACGACGCTATTCAGACAATGCGAACAGCTTCCGCGTCCCCAGCTACACCATGGTCGATGCCACGCTATCGTACGCGGTAACGCCGCGCCTGGCGGTCGATATCCACGGCTACAATTTGTTCGACCGGGACTCAGCGATCAGCACGTACAACAACCAGCAATGGGTCCTCGGCCGTCCCCGCGCGGTCGACTTCTCGCTTCGCGTCGGCTTCTAGCGCGCCCCGCGGCCGGCAGCCCTTGGGACGGGCCGCCGGCGATGTCGCCCCCCGGGAAAACCCCGGATAGCCGTTCGCGCGCGCGCCCGCCTAAGCCGCATGGCCACCCCATGAGGAGACATTGCGCATGCCGTTTTACCGGGCTTCCGAGCTGTTTACCCTGCGTCCCGTGCCGCCCACGCTCGGCAAGCCGGCATGGATGAACCTGCGCGCCGTGCCGCGGGCACCCTGGGCGGGGGAGCCGGAGGCACTGCGCGGGCCCGGCATCTACGGCATGTTCCATGACGACCGGCTCGTCTATGTCGGCCTATATGCCGGCAAGGCCGAGCGGCCCTTCGGCGGATCGGTCCTCGAGCGCTGGGAGAAGCACGTCACCTATCAGACGCTGCGCTCGCCCTATGTCACCTTCGCCCGTCGACATCTCAAGCATCTGCGTGCGCTCGCCGCCGCAGAGCCCAACGGACCGATCGAGACGATCGTCGCGATGCTGGCACTGAACGGCGATGAAAGCCCGCTTCTCCAGCGCAAGGGTGGCAGCTGCACCTTCGCCAAGGCGCAGCTCGCAGCCGCACACTGGGATGTGTTCGGGCCGGGGAACGAGGCCACGATGCTCGATCACCTCGGCTTCTCCTATCTCCAATTGCCGCGCGACCTGGCCGCGACCGTTCTCCCCGAGCCCGGGCAGCGGCCGAGCGCATGGGTGAAGAAGCATTGGCTGGCGCCGATCGAACGGGACCTCATTGCCGCGTTCATGCCGCCCTGCAACGACGGCACCGAACCCGGCGACGCGCCAGCGGTCGATCCGGTCGCGTTCGAGGAGCGGCTCGCCCGGCTGCTCGCCGACCGGCCCGCACCCGCCGTCGAAGATCTGGCCGGAGAGAGCGAGGCCGACGATGAAACCGACGGTGACGAGGAGGCGCTGCGCACCGAACCGACCGCCGCACCGAACGAGCGCGAGGCGCTGCTCGACGATCTCGCCCGGCTCTGCCCCGGCGCGCTGGAGATCTATTATACCGACGTTCCCGATCTGCGCATCCGGCCGCGCTCGCACGCACGCCGGGTGCTGCTGAACGTCTTTGCACATGGCGGTGGGCTCGCCTGCCGGACCAAGGCAAGCGTGGCGGCCTGCCGCGCGCTCGGCTTCGATGCGAACGACGCGCCGGCGGGCGTGTCGATGAGCGCGGCGTTTCCGATCGACCTGTCCCGCCACTCCGCGGCGGATCTGTTCGCAGTCGCCGGTGCCGCCCTCCCCGGCGACTGACCCGCTGGTCGGCAGAGCCGGCCATTCCATGATGTGCCCTGGCGAGCGACAAGCCCGTCAGGGCACCCGCCCTGCTGCGCAGACCTTCCGATTCCGCGTCTAAGCGCGGTTGCCTACGGATCGCTCCAGCGCCTGGCCCCCCACAGGATCAGATCGCGGCCGACGAGCACGACGCACACGTCGCCAATGGCAAACGCCAGACCCAGCCATGTCCATCCATGAGATAGCAGCAATGCGGGCCACGCGACGGCGAGCACGATCAGCAGCACGCCGATCGGCCGCGTCAGGCGGTTCCACCACCGCCGCGGCACGACCTGATGGCTGTAGACGATGACGCTGCCATCCTCCTGGTACCAGAGCTCGCGCACCTCGTGAATCGGATCAGGTCCTTCCGTCATCGTACGGCTGCGCCCGTTACGCGGTGACGATTCCGCGATCGCGAGACACTATGGGCTGGCATCGATACATTCCCGGGGCTGGCTCACGATCATCATGGCCATCGCCGCCGCGCCGAAAACCCGGGAATTTCCCCGATGGCCTATCGGCGCCGGATGCGGCTAGGCAGCCCTCAATGCCGCTGCCTCCCTCTCCGCCCCGCCTCTCGATCGGTGCCGTAGCCGGCAAAACAGTGCCACGATTGGCCGACCTTCCCTGGCTCATCGGCTATGCAGCAGCGTTTGCGGCCGCGCACCAGGCCGCGGCAGGATGGGGCGGTCAGGGCTTCTACTCGCTGCTCTATCCCGCCGCTGGCGTCAGGCTGGCGCTGCTGTGGAGCCGTGGCCCGCGGCTGACGCTAGCGGTGATGGCGACGGAACTGATCGTGCAGACGATCGCCGGCATCATCGTTCCGGGCCAGGCCGGCTGGCTGACCGCGGCAAACGGCGTCGCCCGGCCCGCGCTGACCTATGGCATCGTCGTCTGGCTGGTCCGCCACGTCGCGGCGCGGTCGCAATCGAGCCTCGGCGTCGCGCCGATGCCGCTCGGCCTCGCCGCAGTCACCGCGCCGGTCGCGGCGACCATGGCGGCGCTGCCCTGGACCTTGTTCAGTCCCGAATTAACGGGCGTCTCGGGCCTTCGTCAGACGGTGGCATCGCTGACGGGCTTTGTCGTCGGCGACCTGCTCGGCGTGTTGCTGATCGCCCCGCCCTTGCTCTGGGTGGTCCATGCGGGGCAGGACCGGCCCCGGGCACTGCACCGCCCGACGCTCCGCCAGCTTGCCGGACTGGCCGAAGCGGCCCTCGTCCTCGGCGCAGCGATCGCCGCGAGCACGCTGCTGGCCGAGATCGGGCTGGGCGTCCCCGCCGCCCCGGCGCTGCTCGCGGTCGCCTGGATCGGTTTGCGTTTCGGCCGCACCGCAGGCTGGTGCGCGATCGTGATCGTGGCGGCGATCGTCCTTCCCTTTACCGCGACCGACCTGCCCGTCGCGGAACGGCTCGCCTTGCACATGAGCCTCGCATCGATCGTCGTCGTAGGCTACCTCGCGGGCAGCTTTGCCGATGCGCAGGCGCGGGCGCAGAGCGACCTGTCGCGCCGCGACCGCATGCTGTTCCAGGCGGAACGGCTGAAGACGCTGCGCGCGATGTCGGTGGCGGTGATCCACGAGATCAGCCAGCCGCTTTCGACGCTGGCGATCGAGGCCAAGCACCTGCACGAGATCACCGTCGCCGCCGATCCGGACATCGCCCAGACCGCCGCGCTGATCGACCGCAAGGCGGCGGCGCTGTCCACGCTGGTCCGCCGGCTGCGTCGTTTCGGCGGTCGATCGGTCGACGAACCGAGCGCCCTGCCCCTGTCCGCGCTGGTCGAGACCGTCACGGCATTGACCCGTGCCGAAGCCAGGGCGGCGCGGGTCGTGGTGGAGGTGTCGCCGATCGATCCCGACCTGGTCGTCTTCGGCCAGGAGATCGAGCTCGCGCAGGCGGTGGTCAATCTGGTCCGCAATGCGGTGCAGGCGTGCGACGGTCGTGTCGCACTCTCCGCCCATCAGAACGATGACCGGGTCGTGGTCATGGTCGTGAACCGCTGCCCCGATCGGCGGGAAGCACGCCCCGGCATGGGCGTCGGGGCGCTCGTGGCGCGGGCGATCGTCGAAGCCCATGGCGGCACGGTGGAGCGTGTCACGCACGCCGACGGCACCATCTGCGCGACGCTATCCCTCCCGCGCCCCGGAGCCGAGCCATGACACTCCCCGCCAATCAGCCGGATCGTGCCGCCGTCTATGTCGTCGATGACGACCATGACCTCGGCGCGGCCGTCGCACGACTGCTCTGCCGTCACGGTCATGCCGCCGAACCCTTTCTCGACCCGGTCATGCTGCTGTCGGTCTACGCTGAAGCACCGGCGCTGTGCATCGTCACCGACATCATGATGGGCGACCTCGACGGCTTCGGCTTTGCCGACCGCGTGCGGATGATCGACCCCGCGGTTGCGATCGTCTTCATGACCGCGTGGCCGACAACCGCGAATGCCGTGGATTCGGTGCGGCGCTATGGCGGCCTCGATTATCTGGAAAAGCCGCTCGACGAGACACGCCTCCTCAGCGCGGTCGACGAGGGGGTCGCATGGTCCCGGCGCCAACGCAGCATCCGCGCACGAACCGCAGCCCTGTCGGCGCGCGAACGTCAGGTGTTCGACCTGCTCGTGCAGGGACATAGCAACAAGGCCGTTGCCGACATCCTCGGGCTCAGCCCCAAGACGGTCGAAGATCACCGCGCCGCCATCGTCGCCAAGACCGGCACCAACGGTCTTGCCCAATTGATCGCGCTCGCGCGGTGACCGCACCCTTTGACGGAGGTTTCATGCCGACCACCACGGCGATCGACGAGACGATGATCGAACGGGCCATTCTCGATTTGCTCAAGACCCGCCGCGAGATCTATCCGTCGCATATCGTCGGCGAATTGCGGCGCAGCCATGCGGGACTGCCGTTGGACCGCACGCGCGACGTGCTCGAGCGCCTTTTCATCGAACGACGCGTCGCGCGATTATGGCATCGCTACATGCTCCCGGCGGACGTCGAGCCGGTCCGCGCCAAATGGCTCGGCCTGATCGAACGCCAGGCCGAACGGATCGACGCGGTCGCGGTCGATCCCGCAACGTCGCGCGACGCGCGGGACCTCGTGATGCGCTGGGACGGATGGTCGATGGAGGGGTGTGATTTTGCCGCCTGACACGCTCTCGCCATCGCGCCTCGCCGCGTTCGAGCGGTGCCCGCGGCAATTGTGGCTAATGACGTTTCGGCCCGACAGCGCAGGCCTGGCGGACGATGCCGCCGATCGTCGGGCGACCGCGCATGTGATTGCTGCCGAGGCGCGGCGGCAAATGCCTGACATGGTCATGATCGACCCCGCCTCCGGTCGATCGGCAGCGTCAGCAGCGACGGGCGCAGCGATTGCGACGCGCCAGACCATCGCGGGCGCGCAGTTCCTGCACGACGGCGTTCAGGCGATCGTCGATATCCTCGAACCGGATGGCGACGGCTGGCGCATCATTGCCGTTCGCGGTTCGACCAAGGCAAAGCCGGACCATCTCGCCGCACTCGCGACTCAGGCCTGGGTCGCCGCCGCCAACGGCCTCCGCATCACATCGGTTCACGTCCGCCACCTCGATCGGGACTTCACACTGGACCGCTCGGGGGACCGCGGCGGGCTGTTCGTCGATACCGACGTGACCGCGGTGGTTGCGCCGATCGTGGCGACACAAGGCGCGCGCATCGGTGCGGCCAAGGCCTTGCTTACACAAAGCGAACCTGCGGCGATCGTCGGCGATCACTGCCACGCGCCGTACGCTTGCGCCTTCGTCGACCACTGCCATGAAAACTTGCCCGCAGGTCCGTACTGGCCCGTGACGATCCTGCCGCGCGGCGCAGGCAAAGCGTTCCTGCGCCGCGGCATCGACGACCTGACGCTCGTCCCAGTCGAGGATCTGCGCTCCGACACCGACCGCCGCGTCCACCGCGCCACGATGACTGGGCAGGTCGAGCATGATCCCGCGGGCGCTGCGCAGGCGATGGCCGGCTGGTCGTATCCGCGCATCTGGCTGGACTTCGAAACCGTCAGCGACGCGGTGCCGGTCTGGCCCGGCTGCTCGCCCTATGAGCAAAGGCCGTTTCAATTCGTCGCGGATGTCGAAGCCGCTGACCACGGCATCGTACGGCGCGAGTTTCTCGATCTGAGCGGCGATGATCCGCGTCGCGCCTGTGCCGAGGCGCTTGCCGCACTGCCATGGACCGGCGCGGTCATTGCCTGGCACGCCCGTTTCGAACGCGACGTCGTGCTGCGCCTCGCGCGTGCCTACCCCGATCTCGCCGCCGTGCTCGACAATCTCGCCGCGCGCATCGTCGACCTGCTGCCCGTCACCCGCGACCATTGGTACCACCGGGACCAGCGCGGAAGCTGGTCGATCAAGGCGGTCCTGCCGACGATCGCACCGCATCTTGATTATGCCACGCTGGCCGTACGGGACGGCGGCGACGCGGTCGCGGCGTATCGCGAAGCGGTCGACGTCGCATCTACGCCAGAGCGCCGCGCCGAACTCGATGCCGCCCTGCGCCTCTATTGCGGCCGGGATGTTGAGGCGATGCGGGTCGTTGCAGAACGGCTGATTGAACCGGGCCCGCCTTCCCCCGTTGCATAGACACGTCCAGGGCCCGCTTGCCACCGAACCGTTGCGTCTTCGGCCATCCAGTTTGCGTATCAAACCAGAGGCTTCGGGATTGACCTGTTGCGGAGAAACCGCCAGCGTTAGCGCTATCATAAAAGAGAGGATGTGCTGTGGAAATTACGCGACGCACCGGGCTGGCGATGCTGACGGGTCTTGCCGTATCGGCCGGCGCCCGTGGGACGGCCGCACCCGCGCCGACCGGCCTGCACGGCATCGCCGCGGCCAAGGGGATGCGGGTGGGATCGAGTTTCGCATGGGGTGCCCCGGGTGCCGATCGCGGCTCGTTCGCGAACCCAGCCTACGCCAACCTGCTCAAGCGCGACTGTGGTCTGCTCGTGGCCGAAAACGAGATGAAGTGGCAGGCGTTGCGGCCGAGCGCGACCGCCTTCGACTTTGCCCGCTTCGATGCGATGATGGCATGGGCGGACGCCAACGCACTGCCGGTGCGCGGGCATAATCTGCTGTGGCATCAGCCCAAATGGATGCCGCGCTGGGAAGAAGCGCATGATTTCGGCGCGACCCCCGCGCGCGCCGCCGAACATCTGCTGGTCGATCATATCACCACGGTATGCCGCCGCTATGGCACGCGGATCCGCAGCTATGACGTGGTCAACGAGGCGGTCGATCCCAAGGATGCGAGCCTGTACCAGACCGCTTTGTCGCGCGCGCTGGGCAGCCCCGAGGCAACGCTGGACCTCGCCTTCCACACCGCGCGCCGCGTCGCGCCGCACGCGCAGCTGGTCTATAACGACTATATGAGCTGGGAACACGGCAACGCCACGCACCGCGCCGGCGTGCTCAAGCTGCTCGAAGGGTTCAAGGCGCGCGGCGTGCCGGTCGATGCGCTGGGCGTACAGTCTCACCTCGTCACCCAGGGGATCGACGCGCGCGCGACGATCGCAGGGCTCGAGGGCGAGTGGCGTCGCTTCCTCGATGCGGTCACCGCGATGGGCTATGGCCTGGTGATCACCGAGCTCGACGTCCGCGACAACGCACTCCCTGCCGACTTCACGGTCCGCGACCAGGCGGTGGCCGATTTCACGCGCGGCTATCTCGACGTGATGCTCGCCTATCCGCAGCTTCGCGACGTGCTGCTGTGGGGAATGACCGACCGCTATAGCTGGATCGAGGGGTTCGAGCCGCGCAAGGACAAGGCCCGCCGCCGCCCCTGCCCCTATGACGCCGCGTTCAAGCCCAAACCGATGTACACAGCGATCGCCGCCGCGCTTGCTGCCGCCCCGCCCCGCACCTGACGCCCAGACAAAAAAGGGCGCCGCGATTGTCGCGCGGCGCCCAGGGGGGAGAACGGGAAGAAAATCGGGAGCGTCGGCCGAACCGCCCGACCCTTTCGCGCTTATCTGAACGATGCGCGGATCGAGAAGGTGAAGCGGCGATCCGCGATGAACCAGTTGCGCGGCCGCGTCAGCAGATCATCGTTGATCACATATGACGTGCGCGTGATCGAGTTGGTCAGGTTGACGCCCTGGAACCCCATCTTGATCGCTGGCGTCACCGCGTAGAAGATCGAGGCGTCGAGCTGCCCGTATTTCTCCGCGTAGACCGGCGAGTTCGGCACGATCACGTCGCGGATCGTCAGCAGGTTCTTGGACCGCCAGTTATACGCGGCGCGTACCTCCAGCCCGTTACGCTGATAGAAGGGCGCGAAGTTGAACTGGTATTTCGACAGCCCCTGCAACGGCAGCCCGCTGGTGTCGACGTTGGAGATGATCCCCGCTGTGACGTTGGGATCGTCGGAGTCGAGATTCTGCTGCGACACGCCCGACGATTTCACGTAGGTGAAATTGGCCGCGAGACCGAACCCGCTCAGGAACCCCGGCAGGAAATCATAGGTCTGCTGATAGCCGACCTCGAACCCCTTTACGCGACCCGTCTCGGTCGAGTTCAGCGGGGTCGTGATGATCCCGTCGAATGTCGCGCCGTTGTTGGTGAAGCTCTGACGCTGCAGGCTGTTGGTCTGCACGCCGTACAGGTCCTTCTTGAACAGCGACAGCGTGAGCTGGCCGACATTCGAGAAATACCATTCCGCGGTCACATCGTAATTGTCCGCACGGACCGGCTTCAGAAACGGGTTGCCGACCTGGAAGGTCGCGACCGGCGCACCATTGAACAGGATCGTCTGGTCGCTCGTGTTCAGATTGATGTTGTAATAGGACCGGGTCAGCCCGAAATCCGGCGGAGCGACGCTCTTGGTGAACGCCGCGCGGAATTGAAGACCGCCGCCCATCGCCAGCTTCACGTTGAAGCTCGGCAGGAAATAGTCGTAGCTCAGCTTGGCGTCGTTGGGCGTCGTGCTGCCGTTCTGGAACGCC
This sequence comes from Sphingomonas sp. STIS6.2, assembly GCF_000732685.2. Lineage (NCBI taxonomy): Bacteria > Pseudomonadati > Pseudomonadota > Alphaproteobacteria > Sphingomonadales > Sphingomonadaceae > Sphingomonas > Sphingomonas sp. STIS6.2. The sequence continues at coordinate 18,144 of NZ_JPDP02000041.1, read as the reverse complement.
GCCGCGGCGTCGCGTACGGCTTGCGGCAACGCGCAGAACCGCGAGACCGGCTGCCCGTTGGTCGGCGCGACGCAGCTGAACGACTGTTGCGGGAAGGCGAAGAAGCCCGACGAGACGCGATCCGTCTTGGTGTACCGCACACCGATATTGCCGCTCAGGTTCCAGCCGTTCGACAGGTCGTTGCCAAATCGCGCCATCGCATAGACCGCGTTGTTGCGCTCGCTGACCGGGTTGATCTCACCGGGCAGGAACGGCGTCCCGGCGACGACACCGGCACGGCTTGCCAGCGGCACCCAGCCATTGGCACCCGACAGGTTGCTCGTGAAGTTGCGCCATTCCTGCGCGATCTGGCTGATCGCCTGCGTCGCCGCGCCATAATCCTGGAGGAACGACCCTGGCACGAACACGCGCCCGCCGTTCGACGAATCGTTCGCCTTGCCGCGGAAGAAGTTGTCGTAGAGGAAGGCCTGCTGCGGGCCGAGATTGCCCGTATTACGCGTGACGGGATTGCCATCGATCGGGCGATCGAACCAGACCGGGCCACCTGGGCCGGTCGGCGCCGCTGCATTGTCCTGGTTGTTGCCGCCGCCCCAGATCTCGCTGAGCACGCCCCAGTTATAGCCGGTCGAACGCGCTTCATTCTGGCGATCGGCGAAGCGATAGCCGACGCGGACCGAGGTCAGCCAGCTATCCTCCGGGAAGGAATAATCGAGGTCGATGCGCGCAGCATCCTCGTTGCCTTCGCTGTCCTCGATATGGTCCATCGCCGAACGGTAGAAGTTGTTATAGGCGTCGAGATAGCTCGGGTGCGCGGCGTTCTGGTAATTGTTCGGCGTGTTCGTCACGGGGATGAAGTTCACATAGGCCGGGTTGGTCCCGTCGAGCCGGATATCGGCATTCTGGAAGGTCGTGCCCCAGACCGTCAGGTCGGTGACCTTCACCTGCGACCAGACATGCTGGTAGTCCAGGTTGATGCCGAGCCGGTTCGTCGCCTGCCACTTCAGGTTGAAGCTGGCGTCGTTGGTGCGGAAGCGCGACTGGTTGCCGCGCGAGATGTTGTTGCTCTGCAGGCCGTTGCTCGGCGTGCGCTGGTCGCCGCCGTTCGCCGGATCCTGATCGGCGCGATAGCCGTTCGGGCCGGTGATGATCCCGCTGGTGAAGACGTTATCGTCGTCATAGGCAAAGCTGGTGCCGGGGAAGGGCTGCGTGTCGCCTGCCGCCAGCACGTTGTCGGTCGCGACCTCGATCGAATTCTCGGTCCACGCCTCGCGCGAGTCGGTCCGCAGGAACTGCGCGGTCGCGGTCATCGACTTGTCGGGGCTGCGCCACTGGCCGGCGGCCGAATAGCCGTAGCGCGTGCGGTTGAATTCCTGGCTGCGGATCGCCGCGCCGCGGGGCACGTAGACGGTGCGGCCGGTGTTGACCACGCCGGTGGTCGCGTCGACCGGCTGCAACAGCGACCCGTCGGCGCCGATCACGCGCTCGCCCCAGTTCGAGATCTGGACGCTGTCGGCGCGGCTGCGGACCTGCGAGCGCACGAAGCTGGCGAGGACCCCGAAGTCGCCGATGCCGGTTTCCCAGCGGTTGCTGCCGAGCACCGAGACCGTCGGTGCCGACTTCTTGACGAAATCGCCGTAGTTGTTCTCGAGCGTCCCACCCAGCACCAGTCCGGTGGAATCGAACGGCAGGCGCGTGCGCAGATTGACCGAGCCGCCGATGCCGCCTTCGATCATGTCGGCGGACGGGCTCTTGAACACGTCGACGCCGCCAAGCAGTTCGGCGGGCACGTCGGCGAAGGACAGGCCGCGGCCGTTGTTCGCGCTGAACGAATCGCGGCCGTTGATCTCGGAGCGCGTGTAGCTGAGGCCGCGGACGGTGACGCCCGACCCTTCGGTCGCGAAGTGATCGGGATCGGCACCGGCCGAGAAGCGGCTGATCGACACGCCAGGCACGCGCTGCAGCGCTTCGGTGACCGAACGATCGGGCAGCGCGCCGATGTCTTCGGACGAGATCGAATCGCCCACGACTTCGGAATTGCGCTTGATCGCCTGCGCACTCTTCAGGCTCTGGCGGATGCCGGTGACGACGATGTCCTGATCGGCGGCTTCGTCCTGCGGCGTTGCGGTCGACTGCTCGGCCTGCGTCACCTCGGCACCGCCCGAGGGCACCTGCCCGTTGGCGGAGGGCTGTGCCGCGCCCGCCTGGGGCGCCCCGGCCACCGTCGCCGCAGTGCGATCAGAAGATGCGGTACGCCCGGCCGCGTTCGGCGTCAGCGTGGTCTGGCCGGCGGCGGCATCGGCTTGCTGAGCCAGAGCGCCGTTTGGCGCGGTGGCCAGGCACAGCGCAAGCAAGGAGGCACCACCTTTGAGGAGGTTCCCGCGACGCGCGGCGCGTGTGATCTCGAACTTGGCCATGACTCCCGGCACCCCCTCATTGTGTTAGCGCTATCATTTGTAAGCGCTTTTTTCTTACAATGTTTGGTAGCGAGAGGGATGAGTTCGGCCTAGACTGAATCGGACGGTTTTTTAGTGAATTGCTAGGCTTGTTGCATGATTGCAACATAGTCGGGGGGTGGAATTGGACGAACGTGCTCGGCTACGCATCGTTATCGTTGGTGGCGGTACCGCAGGCTGGATGACCGCGGCGACGCTCGGTCTCACGACCGGTACGCCGTCCGCGGCACGGCTGGCCGATATCACGCTGGTCGAGTCCGAGGAGATCGGCACCGTCGGTGTCGGTGAGGCCACGGTGCCACACATCCGGTTCTTCAATCAAAGACTGGGTATCGACGAAGCCGATTTCGTCCGGCGTACCAAGGCGACGTTCAAGCTGGGCATCGAGTTCTGCGATTGGGGTCGGATCGGCGACAGCTACATCCATCCGTTCGGCGATTTCGGCCATGACATCGACGGACTGCCATTCCATCAGCATTGGCTCCACGCGACCCGGGGCAAGCCGGATGAGACGCCCGCGCTCGCCGCCTGCTCGCTCCCGATCGTCGCCGCGCGTGCCGGGCGGTTCACGCCGCCGCTCGACGATCCGCGATCGGTCGGGTCGACCTATTCCTATGCGTATCAGTTCGATGCCGGGCTCTATGCCGCGTATCTGCGCGACTATGCCGAAGCCCGCGGCGTGACGCGGATCGAGGGTCGCGTCGAGCACGTCGAACGGGGCCCGAGCGGTATCGCGGCCCTTCGCCTGGCGGACGGGCAGCGGATCGAGGGCGATCTGTTCGTCGACTGTTCGGGGTTCCGCGCCTTGCTGATCGAAGGCGCCCTGAAGGCGGGACACGAGGATTGGGCGCACTGGCTGCCCTGCGACGCGGCCTGGGCGGTCCCGACGACGAACGCCGGCCCCCTCGTCCCCTATACCCGCGCCACCGCACGCGACGCCGGCTGGCAATGGCGGATCCCGCTGCAGCATCGCACCGGGAACGGTCATGTCTTCTCGACCCGCTTCACCGATCCGGACCGCGCGCGCGCGGTGCTGCTCGACACTCTCGAGGGCGAGGTGCTGGCCGAGCCGCGGATGCTGCGATTCCGTACCGGGCGTCGGCACCGCCAATGGATCGACAATTGCGTGGCGATCGGCCTTTCCGCCGGGTTCCTCGAGCCGCTCGAATCGACCAGCATCCACCTGATCCAGCTGGCCATCGGCAAGCTGATCGAGCTGTTCCCGAACGACGCCGTGCTCGACCCTGCGGATGCCGCGGAATTCAACCGCGCGATGGCGCTGGAATATGACCGCGTCCGCGACTTCCTGGTTCTTCATTATTGCGCGACCGAGCGCGACGACACGCCGTTCTGGCGCCACATGCGGACGATGGACCTGCCCCCCTCGCTGGCCGGGAAGATCGCCGCCTTTCGCGATCGCGGCATCGTCGAACAATATCGCGAGGGCATGTTCCTGCCGGCGAGCTGGCTCGCGGTCTATTATGGCCAGCGAATCATGCCCGAACGCATCCACCCCCTCGTCGCCGCACTGCCCGTCGCGGAGTCGCGCGCGCGTGTCGCGGCGGTCGCCGACGCCTGCCGCCGCACCGCCGAGGGGATGCCGACGCATGCGGACTATCTTGCGCGGATCGGGGCTGCCGCGTGACGGCTACGGTCGCGGTGCTGGGGGCGAACCTGTGCGGCTGGATCGCCGCGGCGGCGCTGGCGCAGCGCTTGCCACGCACGTCCTACCGCGTGGTGGTGATCGACGACGGCACCGGCGGCGATGGCCTGGGCGATTTCGCGCCGGTGATCGCGGTGCCGCCGGCACTCGCGAGCTTCCATGCCGATCTCGGTCTTGATGCGGCGACGCTGGTCCGGATGACGGGCGGTGGTCATGCGCTGGGCGTCGCGTTCGGCGGCTGGCGGGCCGACGGCGCGGCGGCGTTCCTGTCCTATGGCGAGACCGGTGCGCCGCTCGAGGGCATCGCGTTTCACCAGCTCGCCGGACGGCTGCGCGCGGCGGGGCACCCGGTCCGGCTGGCCGATCATGCGCTGTCCGCGGTCGCCGCGCAGGCGGGCCGGTTCGCACCCGGGGCGCCGATCGCGCATGCGCTGCATCTGCCCGTCGCGCCCTATGAAGCGCTGTTGCGCGGGGCGGCGCTGCGGGCGGGGGCGGAACGCGCCTCCGCGGACTTCGTCGATGCCGAGATCGCAGCGAACGGCATCGTCGAGAGGCTGACCCTCGCGGACGGCACCGGGATCGAACCCTGGCTCGTCCTCGACTGTTCGGGAACCGACGCGCGCATCGCCAGCCGTACCAGCCCCGCATCCGAGGACTGGTCCCGCTGGTTGCCCTGCAACCGCACGCATGCCGAGACAGTGCCCGCGCAGGGCGCCCCCCCGCCCTATACGCAGGTCGATGCGCAGGACGCGGGCTGGACGGCGACCTGGCCGCTCGACGGCGCGGATGTGCGGCTGACGTGCAGCATGGGCGGCACCGGCAAGCCATTCCGCGCGGCGCGGCGTGTCGAGGCATGGCGCGGCAATTGCGTCGCACTGGGCGCCGCCGCGGGCCTGCTCGAACCGCTGCACCCGACCGCACTGACGCTACTGCTGCGGTCGCTCGCGCAGTTGATCCAGCTCTGGCCCGCCGGACCGGAGGCACCCGTCGAAGCCGCCGCCTTCAACCGCACCGTGGCCGGGGCGCTGCAGGGCGCGCGCGACTTCCTGATCGCGCATTATGCCGTGGCCGGTCGCGCCGGCGCGCTGTGGGACGACCGCCGCGCGGCATCGCTACCCGGACCACTCGCCGCCAAATACGATCTGTTTGCGGCGCGCGGGCGGTTGCCGATGTATGACGACGAAGTGTTCGAGGAAGAGGATTGGGCGGTGATGTTCGACGCGATGGGCCTCATGCCGCGCCGTTACGATGCGCGCGCGGACATAGTGCCGCTGGCGGCGATCGAGCGGCATCTGGCCGAGCAGCGCGCGCGGGTCATCGCGCAGGTCCGCGCGCTCCCCCCTTATGCGCAGGCGATGGCCGCGTTGCGGACGCGGGCATGACGATCGGCGCCCCCGTCCGCCGCATCGTCATCGTCGGCGGCGGTACGGCCGGCTGGATGGCGGCGGCCGCGCTTGCCCGGCTGATCCCGACCGGAGCAAGCATCACCCTGATCGAATCCGACGCGATCGGCACCGTCGGCGTCGGCGAAGCGACGATCCCGCCGATCCGCGGCTTCAACGCGATGCTGGGAATCGACGAGGCCGAATTCCTCGCCGCGACCGCGGGGAGCTTCAAGCTCGGGATCGAATTCGTCGACTGGGGTGCGCTCGGCGAACGCTATCTGCATCCCTTTGGCGGGTTCGGTTTTGATATCGAGGGTGTGCGCTTCCACCAATATTGGCGTCGCCGCCGCGCGGCCGGGATCGTCGAGGATATCGAGGCCTATTCACTGTGCGCGGTCGCCGCGCGCGCGGGACGGTTCATGCCCCCCTCGCCCGACCCGGCGTCGGTGCTGTCGCAGATGGCGCACGCCTATCATTTCGACGCGGGCCTTTATGCACGCTTCCTGCGCGGCCGCGCCGAGCGCGACGGTGTCGTGCGCGTCGAAGGCGATGTCGTCGATGTCGCGCTCGACGGCGAGACCGGCCATGTCCGCCACGTCACGCTGGCCGGCGACCGCGTCATCGAAGGGGACCTGTTCCTCGACTGTTCGGGGTTCCGCGGCCTGCTGATCGAGCAGACGCTGGGCGCGGGCTATGAGGACTGGACGCACTGGCTGCCCTGCGACCGGGCCGTCGCGATGCCGGCCGCGAACGCCGGCGCGGCGATCACCCCCTATACCCGTTCGACCGCGCGCGCGGCCGGCTGGCAATGGCGCATCCCGCTGCAGCACCGCACCGGCAACGGCTATGTCTATAGCAGCGCGCATTGTTCGGACGATGAGGCCGCGGCGACGCTGCGCGCCGGGGTCGACGGCACCCCGCTCGCCGAACCACGCCTGCTGCGCTTCACCGCGGGACGGCGGCGCAAGCAGTGGATCGGCAACGTCGTCGCGTTGGGCCTTGCCTCCGGTTTTACCGAACCGCTCGAATCGACCAGCATCCACATGGTCCAGACCGGCATCTCAAAACTGCTCGCCCTGTTTCCCGACCAGGGCTTCTCGCCGGTCGAGATCGACACCTATAATCGGCTGGCAGCGACTCAGTTCGACCAGGTCCGCGACTTCCTCATCCTCCATTACCATGCGACGCGCCGCGAGGATTCGCCATTCTGGCGCGAGACGCGTGCGCGGGCGATCCCCGACAGCCTGAGCGAGAAACTCGCCTTGTGGCGTCGCCGCGGACGGCTGTTCCGGTGGGAGGACGATCTGTTCGCGGAGGCGAGCTGGGTCGCGGTGCTGCTGGGCCAGGGCATCGTTCCCGACGGCTGGGACCGGCTGGCCGACGCGGTCGACACGCGCGAGGTCGATGCACGGTTCGACCGGCTGCGCGCGATGTTCGCCGATGCCGCATCGCGAATGCCCCGGCACGAGGACTATCTCGCCCGCATTTGCCCGACGCGGGTGCGCGCATGACCGGCACACTCGGATCGGTCGTGATCGTTGGCGGTGGTACCGCGGGCTGGATGGCTGCGGTCGCGTTCGGCCGCCTGCTGGGCGCGGCCGGGACGCGCGTGACGCTCGTGGAATCGGACGACATCGCCACGATCGGCGTCGGCGAGGCGACGATCCCGCCGATCCGCACCTTTCACGCGATGCTCGGGATCGACGAGGACGCCTTCCTCCGCGCGACCGGCGGCAGCTACAAGCTCGGGATCCGCTTCGAGGGCTGGACGCGCCCGGGTGACTCCTACGTCCATCCGTTCGGCCAGATCGGGACCGACATCGCCGGCGTGCCGTTCGCCGCGCAGTGGCTGCGCGCCCGCCAGGCGGGGGCCGCCGAAGCGCTCGGCGCCTATTCGCTCGAGGCCCGCGCCGCCGAAGCCGGCCGCTTCTCGCGCCCGATCGCGAACGGCGATTCACCGCTGTCGCGGATCGGCTATGCCTATCATTTCGACGCAGGCCGCTACGCCGCGTTCCTGCGCGCGCAGGCCGAGGCACACGGCGTCGTCCGGCGCGAGGGCCAAGTCGACCGCGTCGAGCGTGGCCCCGCCGGAATTGCCGCAATCCATCTCGCCGATGGCAGCCGTATCGAGGGCGACCTGTTCCTCGACTGCACCGGGTTTCGCGCGCTGCTGATCGAGGGCGCGCTGCGGGCCGGCTGGACCGATTGGTCGCAGTGGTTGCCGTGCGACCGCGCGGTCGCGGTCCCTTCGGCCGCCGACGCCGCGCCGCTCGTGCTCACGCGGGCGATCGCGGAACCCGCCGGCTGGCGCTGGCGTATCCCGCTGCAGCATCGCACCGGCAACGGGCATGTCTTCTCCAGCCGCCACACCAGCGAGGACGAAGCGACCGCGACGCTGCTCGCCGGGCTGGACGGTGAGGCACTGGCCGACCCGCGCGTGATCCGCTTCGCCACCGGGCACCGCACCCGGTTCTGGAGCGGAAACTGCATCGCGCTCGGCCTGGCGGCGGGGTTCATGGAGCCACTGGAATCGACCAGCATTCATCTGGTGCAGAGCGGGCTTCAGCATCTGTTGCGGATGCTTCCGACAGGCGTTCCCCCTGCCCCGGCGATCGTCGACCGGTACAACCGCACTATGACCGGCGAGTTCGTCCGGATCCGCGACTTCCTCGTCGCGCATTACCACCTCAATGCCCGTACCGAACCCTTCTGGCGCGAGCGCGCGGCGGCGCCGATCCCGGATGGCCTCACCGAAAAGCTCGCGCTGTTCCGCGCCGGCGGACGCATCTTCCGCGAAGCGGACGAATTGTTCAACGAGGTCAGCTGGCTCGCGCTGCTGACCGGACAGGACGCACCCGTGGCGGGCCACGATCCCATCTGCGACGCGTTGCCGCTCGCCAACGCGGCAAAGCGGCTCGCCCAGATCGAGCGCGTCGTCGCCACCTCGCTGACGCACATGCCCCCCCATGCCGACGCGCTGGCACGGTTGGGCCAGGACAGGACAATCTGATGCCCATCGCCCTCTTGCTCGCCGCCGCCGTCATCAACATCAACCAGCTCGGCTTCCGTCCCGAAGACCCCAAGCTTGCGATCGTCGCCGATCACGCGACGCGGCCGCTCGACTGGGTCGTGGTCGACGACGCTGGCAAGACCGTGCTGACGGGACGCACCAGCGTCGGCGGTGACGACGCGGCGTCGGGCGATCATGTCCATGTCGCGCGCTTCACCGCGCTCACCCGCCCGGGCAACTACCGGCTGCGCGTCGACGGGACCGAAAGCGGCCGCTTCCGCGTCGGCCAGGACGTCTACGCCCCGCTCGCGCTGGACGCGCTCAACTTCTTCTACCAGCAGCGCGCCGGCACGCCGATCGAGGCGCGCTGGGCGGGCAAGCGCTGGGCGCGCGCGGCCGGACACCCGCGCGAGGTCGCCGCCTGTTTTTCGGGCGCGGACGAGAAGAGCAATGTCTGGTCCGGCTGCCCCTACACCCTCGACGTCACCGGCGGCTGGTACGACGCGGGCGACCACGGCAAATATGTCGTCAACGGCGGCATCGCGGTATGGACGCTGCAGAATCTCTACGAGACCGGGCTTGCGCGTCGTGTGTTCGCCGATGGTCAGGCGCGGCTGCCGGAAGCCGGCAACCGCCGCGACGACCTGCTCGACGAAGCGCGGTGGGAAATCGAGTGGATGCTGCGGATGCAGGTCCCCACAGGCACCCGCGTCGCACTCCCCATCGGGCCGCATGATCGCTCGGGCAGGCTTGCGCTGACGCCGGTCGACGCGGGCGGCATGGCGCATCACAAGGTTGCCGACGCGCGCTGGACGACATTGCCGACTGCACCCGCCGACGACAAGGAACCGCGGCTCCTCTACCCGCCCTCGACCGCGGCAACGCTGAATCTTGCCGCGGTTGCAGCCCAGGCCGCGCGGCTGTGGCAGCCGATCGATCCCGCCTTCGCAGCGCGGTGCCTTGCCGCCGCGCGCGCCGCCTGGACCGCCGCGCAGCGCAACCCCGCGATCTTCGCGGCGCAGGGCTTCACCGGCAGTGGCGGCTATGGCGACGAGACGCTCGACGACGAACGCGCCTGGGCTGCGGCCGAACTGTTCGCGACGACCGGCGATGCCGCCTACCGCGAAGCGCTGCCGACCGGCGCGACCGGCGCGACCGGCGAACCCGGCTGGGCCAGCGTCGCACCACTCGGCATGATCACGCTTGCGACCGCAAGCGGCGTGCCCGCGACGATCCGCGATGGAGCGCGTGCAGCGATCGTCGCGGCCGCCGACGGCTTCCTCGCCGAAACCACGCGCACCGGCTACCGCATCCCCTACGCGTCGCAGACCTATAATTGGGGGTCGAATTCCAGCATCCTCAACCGCGCGATGCTGCTCGGCCTCGCACAGCGTTTCACCGGCGATGCGCGCTACCGCGCCGGCGTCGTCGATGCGGCCGATTATATCCTCGGCCGCAATCCGCTGGGCCAATCCTATGTCTCGGGGACCGGCTGGAAGCCGCTGACCAACCCGCATCACCGGTTCTGGGCGCATCAGCTGTCGGCATCTTCGCCACCGCCGCCGCCGGGGGTGGTGTCGGGCGGCCCCAACAACAGCGCGATGGTCGATCCGGTCGCCGTGAAACTGAAAGGCCGGTGCGCGCCGCAACGCTGCTGGACGGACGACATCAACGCCTATGCGCTGAACGAGGTGGCGATCAACTGGAACGCGCCGCTCGTCTGGGTCGCCGCCTATCTCGATAGCGACTGACGCTCAGCGGCGCTGGAGCGATTTGAGCAGATAGCCGCGCATCCGCTCGGTCCGGTCCTGGCTGGCCGGCCCGAGCACGCCGCGCGCGGGCGCGGGCAGATGATCGCCCGCCGCCGCCGCCTCGTCGGCGAACACATAATGCTCGAACCACGCGCGCCACCCCGCCTTCTCCGCCGCGGGCAGGTCGCGCACCGCCATCATCGCGTGCACCACCGCATGGAACGCGGACACGCTCGAATCATAGGCGCGCCAATAGTTGCACAGCACGTTGAGCGTCCCGAACGCCTGGACGTGATGCCACCAGATCGCCGGGATGAAGATCGCATCGCCCGGCCCCAGATCGGCCACCACCGCGTGACCGAGCGCCTCGGCATAGCGCGGATACCGCTCCAGATCGGGCGCGAGCGGATCGACCATGCTCGAAGGCGGCCCCGCCAGCGTCCGGTCGAGCGGCCCCAGATAGAGATTGCCGACCTGATCGGGGGGAAACAGCGTGAACCGCCGCTCGCCCGCGACCACGCAGGCGAGATTCGTCGACCCGTCATAATGCGTGGCGGTCTGCGATCCGTTGCCGATCCACAACCGCGGCGTCGCCCCGCCCATCGGCAGGTCGAGCGGGTTCGCCGCCGCCCATCCCGGCAGATGCTCGGGCGCGGTCGCTGCGTTCGCATAGAGGATGTGCCGTTCGGCTTCGGGAACGTCCGACAGGCGCAGCAATTCGCTCAGCAACACGCCGAGCGGCGCCTTTTCGCGGTGAAAGTTGAACCCTTCCAGATTATCGCCGCGATAGAAGAACTTGCCGCCGAACGCCGGGCCGCCGATCAGCACCTCCATCGGCTTGCCGCCATCGCCGAGCCCGGTCAGATACGCCGCCGTCGCGCGATCGCCACCCGCCGCAGCCCGGACGCTGGCCCAGTGCGCGACCTGACCGCGCAACACGATCGGCGCGTCCCGCAGGGCGATCTCGGCGGCAAAGGTGGCGGCGTCGACCGCGGCATGTTCCTCGACACGGGCATCGGTGGGGGCAGGATGCGATATCGTCATCCTCCTGCGATAGCAGGATAATGCGCCGCGCCATATTGCGTTTGCCGGCCCGACGAACCGGCCGTCCGTCGATCAGGGTCGCCGCGCCCATCCCACAACGCGCGCGTCGATCACCGCCGCGATCCGGTCGGCAATCACGGTTTGATCCGCGAGCGAGGGGTGCGAGTGGCACCCGCTGAAGGAAAGGCCGTTGACCGGGACATAGGTGAGCCACGGCGCGCCGGATTTGCGCAAGGTCGCAGCAACCTTGGCCACCTCCGCCTGGATCTCGCCATTGGCCATGTCCGTGGCCCACAGCACGATCTGTGCGCGTGGATCGCGTGCGTGGAGCTCCTGCACGAAGCGCACATAGCGTCGTTCGTAATCGTCGTGGAGCACGTCGCGGCTCGCCCATGTTTCGCCGGCGTGAAGCGGTGTGGTGAAATCGTTGGTGCCCAGCGAGACGATAATCACCTGCGGATGCCAGCCGGGCGCGTTGGCACGGGATCGATGATCGAACAGGGTGAAGGGATAGGCTTCCGGCAGCGTGTCTGCCGCGAACCCGCTATAGTTGCGCACAACCCCGCGCCCGGAGATCGCATTGACCGCGTAATCCGCGCCGTAGCGGCGGGCGAGCAGCGCGCCAAAGCCGCGCGACGTATCTGTCGTCGCCCAGACCTCGTCCTGGGTACATTCGCGTTTGGACGACGTCACACCATAGCCGACGCTATGCGAGTCGCCGACGAACTCGATCTGCCGCGCGCGCTGCTTCAACCTCGCTCCGACAGTCCCCCGCTCGGCGAAGAACGGCCCGATGCCGGTCGGACCGGACTGGCTTTCCGAAGCGACCTCGATGCGCAACACGTGGCGGCCGGCGGGCATCCCGGCGACGCGGTACAGGCCGGGGACGGGCTTGACGAGCGTCGTGATCCTGCGTCCATCGACGAGCACGTGAAGTGCCACCTCGCCCGGCCCCACGTCGAACGATACCGCCGAGCCCCGAAACGCCGTCTCGGCATAACTGCCCGGCCATTGGCGGACAAAGCCCGCGCCTTTGCGCTCGAAACGGCCGTGCATCGCGGCCGGCAACAGCGTCAGCGCGACAGGCCTCTCTGTCAGGCGCTCGACGCGAGGCTGTGCGGCAGCCTCGACCGTCGCCGCGAGGATCATCAACCCAGCCGCCATCCCTACCATCCGACCATGCTTTGCCATTCGAAAACCTCCTACCGCTCCTGCACCTCCTATCCCTTTCGCGACGACCCGGCGACCGGCGTGGTGGACGCGACCGTCCGCCTGCGGCCGCTGTTTGCTTGATCGGGGCGACCGATCCCGAACCCGGCGCCAAAGCCATCGCATGGGACGAAAAGAGCCGTTGGTCGTTCGTGAGGGGAAACGGTGGCGGATCTTGCTTGAGGTCCGTTTTCGACGGAGGGATGACATGGGTAGAATGATCGACGGCGCGTGGCACGCGGGCAAGGTGACGGAAGACAGCAAGGGCGGCGCGTTCGAACGGCAGGATGCGGGCTTTCGCGACTGGCTGACCCCGGTGGGGAGCCCCGGCCAAGACGGACAGCCCGGCCATCCGGCGACGCCCGGTCGGTATCACCTCTATGTCAGCTATGCCTGCCCCTGGGCACACCGGACGCTGATCGTGCGCGCGCTGCACGGACTGGAGGATGCGATCGGCGTCTCGGTGGTCGATCCTGTCATGCTGGACAATGGCTGGACCTTCGGCACGAGCCGCGGCGGTAGTGGCGACCCGCTGCACGACGCCGAGTTCCTGTGGCAGTTGTACGCCCGCGCCAGGCCGGACTATTCCGGCAAGGTCACCGTACCCGTCCTGTGGGATCGCGAGACCGACACGATCGTGTCGAACGAATCGGCGGACATCATCCGGATGCTCGCGGCGTTCGCCGGATCCGGACCGGACCTCTATCCTCAGGCCCAGCGCCAGCAGATCGATGAGGTCAATGCCCGCGTCTACGACACGGTGAACAACGGCGTGTACAAGGCCGGCTTCGCCACGACGCAGGACGCGTACGAGGCGGCAGTGCGCCCGCTGTTCGAATCGCTCGACTGGCTGGAAGAGAGGCTGTCCGGCAGCGACTGGCTGGTGGGCGAGGCGATGACGGAGGCCGATATCCGGCTCTTCACCACGCTGGTCCGCTTCGATGCGGTCTATCACTTCCATTTCAAGTGCAACGTGCGCCGCATCTCCGACTATCCGGCGTTGGACGCTTACGTCGCACGGATGCTGGCAGATCCGCGCATCGCCGCGACGGTGCATCTCGATCACATCAAGGCGCATTACTACGCCAGCCACCGCGACCTCAACCCTTGCGGAATCGTGCCCGTCGGTCCTGCCCTCCCTTGGGCTCACCTCACCGCGGGAGGCGATCAGACGCTCACCTGACCAGCCGATTGGCAGCAGGGACATGTTGGCGATGGAATGCTCGAAGCCCGCGGCGACGAAGATGGCGACCGGGCCGATAAACACGGCGACCTTGCCCGACAACGTTCTGGCGAACATCGCCATCTTGTCCAGCTTCGAATCCATTGTCGCGGCTGCAGCGTCGCCGATCGTTCATGCCGCGTCGGATCGACATCTATTCCGATGCGATGGGCTGGACAGCATTCACTACCTGATCTCGTGTTACAATCGCTTTTGGTCGGACGGTGGAACCTGGACAGACACCGGCATCCCGTTCCTACCCTCAGTCGCCGCATGATCAGCGCTCTTTGCGCAAGCGCCCGAGAGTAATACCGTCAAGCCTCTTCGGCCCGCATCACCGATCATGCGCTGCGCGAAGACGATGCCCGCCAAGAACGACCGCTTTTCCATGGGCCAGGGCCAGTTCGATATGAACATTCTTGCTGCGGTCATCGATTGCTTCGCTCGCGCGCCTTCGTTCTTGCTCAGCCCGGTCGCGATGATAGGCAACTCTTCCAGTCTCAGTCATCGACCCCTCGTCCCAATCCCACAATATATTCGTTAACCAACATACGTGAGAGGCATGCCGAGGTTCCCTGTCATCGGATCTTTCCGTGATCACAGCGGTCGCGATGCAGGAATTTCAGATCATGGAGCCATCGCCGAGGAACGGGAAAGAGCATGCGCCGCTGCGGGGATCACAACCGGCCAGTTTCGACAGTTTAAGAACGACCAACGTTGAGCTTGGCGGTGACGATGCTACAGCTCTGTGACCCGCTAAACCTTTGGAGTCCGATGACCGATCTGCCCGCGCGCGAGAAGCAAAGATTGGCTGCACTCGCAGAATATGACCTGATGGACACTCCCCGCGAGGCGGCGTTCGACGAAATCGCCGAACTGGTGGCGGCGATCTGCGAGGCGCCAATCGCGATCGTGAATCTGATCGGGGACGGCCGCCAGTTCTTCAAGGCGGAAGTCGGGCTTGGCGTTCGTGAGACGCCGTTGGAGACGTCTTTCTGCGGGCGTGCAATCCTCGAGGATGAATTCCTGCTCGTCCCCGATGCGACAGACGACCCACGGTTCGACTGCAATCCCCTGGTCACGGGTGAGCCGCACCTGCGCTTCTATGCTGGCGCCCTGTTGAAGTCCCCTGATGGCTTTCCGATCGGCACGCTCTGCGTTCTGGACTATCGCCCCCGCGACCTGACCGAGGTTCAGAAGCAGACGATCCGCGTCATGGCGCGACAGGTCATGGTGCAGTTTGAGCAGCGTGTTGCAACGGGACGCCTGATTGCAGCCGAAGCGCGCCAGCGGGCGATCGTCGATAGCGCACAGGACTTCGCCATCGTAGCCTGCGATCTCGAAGGCCGTATCATCGAATGGAGCTATGGCGCGGAACGGGTGCTGGGCTGGTCGGAAGACGAGGTGATCGGTCGAAGCGTCTTCCTGTTCTTCACGGATGAAGACCGCGCGGCCGGGGTGCCGGTACAGGAGATGGCCTGCGCCCGTGAGACGGGGCGGGCCACTGATGAGCGGTGGCACGTGCGCAAGGGGGACGAGCCTTTTTGGGCCAGCGGTGAGTTATCCCTGCTCCGGGATTCGGCCGGCCGCCATACCGGTTACGTCAAGGTTCTTCGTGATCGTACCGAAGAGCATCTTGCCGGCGAAGCGCTCCGGAAAGCGCAGCAGCGCTTCCAGACAATCTTCGACACGGTCGATGCGGCTTTCGCCATCGTCGAGGTCAAGTTCGACGAGGATGACAAAGCCGTCGATTACCGGTTTGTCGAAGCCAACCCCGCTTTTGAACGCCAGTCCGGCGTCAACTTGCGCGGCAAGTGGGTCACGGAATTCGCACCTGACCTCGAGCAGTTCTGGTTCGAGACCTACGGGCATGTTGCCAAGACCGGTGAAGCAACCAATTTCGAGAATTATGCCGAGGCATTCCAGCGCTGGTTCGACGTACGCGCAGTAAGGGTTGGCGATCCCGCAGATCGACAGATCGCAATTATTTTCAACGACGTGACCGCCCGCCGAGAAGCGGAGGAACGCCTGCGTGTCAGTGAAGCCGTCGCACGTCAGAACGTCGAGCGGGTGAAACTCGCGCTGGAAGCCGGCGCCATCATCGGCACCTGGCACTGGGACCTGCCGAGCGATCAGTTCACCGTAGACGAAGCATTCGCGCGTGCCTTCGGCCTTGATCCGGCGCTCGGCCGATCCGGCATTCCGCTCGCGCAGATTACAGCAACGGTGCATCCCGACGATCAGGCAGGGCTGACTGAGGCCATCAACGCGGTAATTGCCCGCAGTGGATCCTATGCGCATCAATACCGGGTCCGCCGCGCTGACGGTCGATATTACTGGATCGAAGCGAACGGTCGGGTTGACCATGCACCCGACGGAACGCCGCTGAGCTTTCCCGGGGTACTGATCGACGTCGAGGAACGGCGGAGCATCGCAGCGGAGCGCGACCGTGCTGTCGCCGATCTCCGCGCGCTCGCTGAGACGCTGGAGCAGCGCGTCGCCGAGCGAACCGCCGACCTTGGCCAAGCCGAGGACGCGTTGCGCCAATCGCAGAAGGTGGAGGCGATCGGGCAACTCACCGGTGGGGTGGCGCACGACTTCAACAATCTGCTGACGGTCATCCGGGGTTCTATCGACCTATTGCGCCGGCCCGGTCTCTCCGACGAACGCCGGCAGCGCTATATCGACGCGATCTCCGACACAGCCGAACGCGCGACCAAACTGACCAACCAGCTGCTCGCATTCGCGCGCCGCCAGTCGCTCAAGCCCGAAGTCTTCGATGTCTCGGAAAGCGTGCGGACGGTCAGCGACATGGTGCGGACGCTGACGGGCGCACGCATAAAGGTATCGCATCGGTTGCCGACGGAGCCTTGCTACATCGACGCGGACCGCAGCCAGTTCGACACCGCGATCGTCAACATGGCGGTCAATGCGCGCGATGCCATGAACGGCGCGGGCGAGCTGTCCATCGTGGTTGCGGCAGCATCCGGCATGCCCGCCATACGGTCCCATCCGGCCACGCCGGGCGAGTTCGTGACGGTCTCCTTGACCGACAGCGGCCCTGGTATTCCAGCCGACAACATTGAACGGATCTTCGAACCGTTCTTCACCACCAAGGGGGTAGGCGAAGGGACAGGCCTTGGCCTCAGCCAAGTCTTCGGTTTCACGAAGCAGTCCGGCGGGGGCGTCGTCGTCACAAGCGACGAAGGCGAAGGCGCAACGTTCACCATGTTCCTGCCCCGGGTTGACGGGCTGGACGGCGGAGCGGCCGAAGAAGGCGACAACTCCCTGCCGCTCGGCGAAGGCGCCTGTGTGCTGGTCGTCGAGGACAATGCCGAGGTTGGCATGTTCGCGACCGAGGCGTTGGGAGAGTTGGGCTATCATACGGTCTTGGCGATGGACGCCTCCAAGGCACTCGCCGAACTGGCGACAGATGCAGGCAGGTTCGACATCGTCTTCTCCGACGTGATGATGCCCGGCATGTCCGGTATCGAGCTAGGTCAGGAGATCGGCCGGCTGTATCCTAAGCTGCCGGTCGTGTTGACCAGCGGGTACAGCGAGGTTCTGGCGCAGAGCGGTACGCACGGGTTCGAACTGGTGCATAAGCCCTATTCGATCGACACATTGTCGCGAGCCCTCAAGAAGGTGTCACGCCGTCGATGAAGCGTAAGCGGTGTCGCAACCGGACGGTTGTGACATTACGCTTGCTGCAAAGAGAGCAATCGCAGGAACCGCAGTTGATCATCGTTGGATGCCAGCCATTTTTTAACGGTGTCGCCAAGCATGAACGAACGTCCGCAACCGGTCGCGGCCAGGCATGGTCGATCAGTCTATGCTGCCCGGCATTCACCCGCGGCACGCTTAGTGCCGGCTCAACAAGGTTTGCAACGTGCGTCCAACGTCTTCGGCCGAGAACGGCTTGTTGAGCACGGGATGGCCGGCGAACCGCTCCGGCAGGACGGTGGCGCTGTCGTAGCCGGTGGTGAAAACGAACGGGATCTTGCGATCTTGGAGGATGGCAGCAGCATCCCATGACATTTCGCCATCGAGATTGACGTCGACGAGAGCGGCATCGATCGCCGCCTCGCACGCAAGCTTGAAAGCTTCCGGCAACCGCATCGCCGGACCGACAATGTCCCAGCCCAGATCGATGACCACATCCTCGATGAGCATCAGCACCATGGCTGAATCTTCAACGATCAGGATCCGCGGCGGATTGTCGGTAGGAATGTCTGTGACTTTCGCAGGGGCATCATGGGCGATAGAGGCGTGGGAGGCGGTGCCGCCAGACTGCGCCACCGACGCGGGCATGACGATCGCGCACGCCACCCCGCCTGGGTCGAACGTCAGGGTCGAAGATCCGCTCGTTTCCAGCGCCAAGGCCCGCTCGATCAAGGTCGATCCGAA
>NZ_JPDP02000040.1:0-19981 GCF_000732685.2 Sphingomonas sp. STIS6.2 | reverse complement strand
GCGCGAAACTCGAGGTTGCGGCGTCGCTCTGCGAGCATTTTTCACAGGGGCAGGCGGCCCAGCTCGTCGTCGATCCCGGCGGACTCGCGATTTTTGCGGCAATCTGCTGGCGACGTGGCAACCGATTCGGGCTTCGCTTCGTTGCGCCGCTATCGCTCGTGACTTTGTCCCGGGTGCTGGAGTCAAACCCCGATTGTCAGGTCCCCATCCCCCCTCCCAGGGGCCTGGCAACGACGACCGGCGACTAAACCTCGTCGGTCGTCAACTTCACCTTGTTGGGAAGCTTCTTGCCCTTGGTGCGGCGCGACGGGAGCTGCACGGGGTGTTTCTTCTTCCACTGCGCGAACGTCATCGGGCCATCGGGCGTTTCGATGATCTGGTCGTCGATCGAATCGGCCATCGCCGTGCTCCGCTTTGACAGGATCCCGCAGGACAGACCGTCATGTCCCCCATGGGGGTGGTTCTGATCCGGGTCGGTAGAAACGAGGAAAGTGGTGCGGCCGAGAAGACTCGAACTTCCACGGGCTTTCGCCCACAACGACCTCAACGTTGCGCGTCTACCAGTTCCGCCACGGCCGCACGTGAAACACTGACCGGACAAGCCGGCTAGCTGGTAGGCCGGTGCCACTAGCAAGGCTTTTGCGATCCCGCAACGCCCTTTCGCCATCGAATGCGCGCCGCTGCGAGAAAATCATGTCGCAGGGCCCTATGCCGCCACCGCGTCGGGGCGGCGGAACCGGATCAGGAGGCGTTTTCGCCGGCAAAGCTCAGTTCGAGCCGTTTCGAATTCGACGGCACGTCGAGCTTGGCGGAGTTGAAATCGATCGCCGCGCCGGGTGTCAGCGTCCGCTTTTGCGGGGTGATCGTCCAGCTATACACGATACGCCCCTGCGCGTCGCGCAGCTCGGCGCGGATGTCGGGCACACGCTGCGTCGAATCGGAGGGGTTGGTAACCTGCCCGCTGACCGCGAACAGCTCGGATCCGTTGTCCAGTTCGCGGCGCTCGATCGGATTGTCGCGCAGCCGCAGCGGCGTCTCGTCCGCGCCCGTCACGAGTCCAAGCTGCGTCGCAAGGCCGGGCGCGCCGACATAGAGGATCGCAGCGACGCCCAGCAGCATCAGAAGCCCGGCCGCCACCGCACCGATCGTCCACAACCGGGTGGTGTTGCGCCGTGCGCGGAACGGCGGGGCATGTGCGAATGCATCATAGGAATCGGCGTCGCTCCGGCTGCCCGCATAGGAGGGCGGAGCGGCGCTGTCGGTGGTCGTGGCAGACACGGTCGTCGCAGCCGCCGGCAGTACGGCCTGCGCATCTTCGACATCCGGCGCGGCAGAAGAAGGGGGAGCCGGCGCGGCGACCAATGGCGCAAAGGGTCGGATGATCGGCGGCGGCAGGTCGTCGGCGGTCTGCGCAGCCGAAGGCGGCGAAGACATCGGAACGCCGGACGGGGTGGGCGAGGACGGATTGGGCCACGCCGGATTGGGCCAGACCGGAGGCGCGGCGGGCTCGGCGTCAAACGCTGCGCCGAACGGCGGCGCGGGCGCGAAGCCGAGCGGGGCCGCGGGCATTGCCTCCGCAGGGGCCGGCGCGTCGGGCGCCGTGACGTCCGTCGCGGCCTGGAACCAGCTGTGGCGGCAATTGGCACAGCGCACGGTCCGACCTTCGGTGCCGATCGCGCTGTCGGGGACCAGATAGCGTGTGCTGCACTCGGGGCATTGGAGGATCATCGGGCACGATTCACTGCGGGCCGCGGGACGGGGCCGTTCGCCGTCAAACTAAGCACGTGGCCCCCGCTCGTGGCAAGCATCATGCGCCCGGATGCTGTCTGACACGCTGCAGATGGCCGCCAGCTTGAAGCCGCGCGCGCTTTCATGCGAAAGCGAGGCTGACGGCACAGGCGAACTCGGGCGGGCGCGACCAATTTCATGGCGAATATCGTGCAGTTCGAAAATGTTGGCTTGCGCTACGACACCGGCGCGGAAACGCTGTCCGACATCTCGTTCACGCTGCGCAGCGGCGCCTTCTACTTTCTGACCGGCGCAAGCGGCGCGGGCAAGACGTCGTTGCTACGACTGCTCTATCTCGCGCAGCGGCCGAGCCGCGGGGTGATCCGGCTGTTCGGCGAGGATGCCGTGCTGCTCCCGCGTGACCGGATGCCGGGGTTTCGCCGCCGCATCGGCGTGGTGTTCCAGGATTTCCGGCTCGTCCCGCATCTGTCGACCTGGGACAATATCGCTCTCCCGCTGCGCGTCGCGGGGATGCCCGAGGCGGACCTGCGCCAACCCGTCGAGGAGATGCTCGCCTGGGTCGGCCTGACCGAACGCGCCGAGGCGCGACCGGCGACGCTGTCGGGTGGTGAGCAGCAACGCGTCGCGATCGCCCGCGCGGTGATCGCCCGGCCCGAGATGCTGGTCGCGGACGAGCCGACCGGCAATGTCGATCCCGACATGGCCGAGCGGCTGCTGCATCTGTTCGAATCGCTCAACAAGCTCGGCACGACGGTGGTGGTCGCGACGCATGATCTGCACCTTCTCAACCGGATTCCGACCGCGCAGATGATGCGGCTCGATCACGGCCGGTTGCTCGATCCGACCGGGTCGTTGCAGTACCCCCCATCGCCCCGGGCCGAGCCATGAGCCGCGCATCCGAACGTCGCGTGCTCGACGAGGCTGGCGGCGTCCGTGCGATGACCTGGGTCATGGCGATCATGCTGTTCCTCACCATGCTTGCCGCCGCGCTGGGGCTGGGGACCGCGGGGGCCGCGCGCGCGCTCGATCGTCAGCTGGCGGGACGGCTGACGGTCCAGATCATCGACGGCGACCCGGTTCGGCGTGATGCCAGTGCCGCCCGCGTCCTCGCGACGCTGCGCACGCTGCCGGAGGTGACCCGCGTCGCCGCGGTCGATCGCGCCGAGCTGACGCGGCTGTTGCGACCCTGGCTCGGCAGCGACGGCGCCGATCCGGGGCTGCCCGTGCCGGCGATGATCGACGTCGATCTGGGCGGCCAGGACGATGCCGCGGTCGCAGCGGTGCGCGCGCGGTTCGCGGCGTTGCGCCGACCGCGCGCGTCGACCGGCACGAAACCTGGATGTCACCCGTCAGCGGGGTGATGCGTTCGCTGACGCTGCTCGCGCTCGGTATCGTCCTGCTGATGGCTGGCGCGACCGCGGCGGTGGTCGTGCTGGCGGCGCGCGCGGGACTTGAAACGCACCGCGCGACGATCGAGGTCATGCACATGCTGGGGTCGACCGATCTGCAGGTCGCGCGTCTCTTCCAGCGTCGGGTGGCGATCGACGCCGCGATCGGCGGCGTGGCCGGTGCCGGCGTCGCGATCGCCGTCATCCTGCTGATCATGACCCGGTTGCAGGGGCTGGGCTCCGAACTGCTCGACGGGGGGCGGTTGTCCTCGACCGACTGGGCCGCGCTGGGCGCGATGCCGATCGGCTTCATCGTGCTGGCGATGGTCGCTGCGCGCGCGACGATCGTGCGCGCGATGAGGACGACCCTGTGATCGTGCGCCTTCTGGGTGTCGGTGTGCTCGTCTGGGCGCTGGGGTTCGCCGCGTTCATGCTGCTCCTGCCGCCGCCGCTCAATGGCTCGACCACCGATGCGATCGTCGTGCCGACCGGCGGGGCAGGGCGGATCGATCGCGGTCTGGCGCTGCTGCGCGACCGCCAGGCCAAGCGGATGCTCGTGACCGGAGTCGCGCCCGGCGTCCGCCCGATCGACCTCGCGCTCGAATATCGCACCTCGCCCAGCGTCTTCGCCTGTTGCGTCGATCTCGGCGCGGATGCGGTGGATACGCGGTCGAATGCCGAGGAAACCGCGCGCTGGGTCAAGACGCACGATTATCGCACCGTGCGTCTCGTCACCTCGGACTGGCATGTCCCGCGCGCCAAGATGGAGCTTGCCGCGGTGCTCGGGCCGCGCGTGCTGGTGCTTGGCGACGGCGTCCCCGGCACGCCGCGGCTCGGGACGCTGGTCAACGAATATAACAAGTTGATCCTGCGACGGATCGCATTGTGGATAGGATTTGGCGCATGATCGCCTGGTTGCGAACGATCGTCTTCATGATCGTCTTTTACAGTATCTCGGCGCCGATCGTGCTGACCGTGCCGATCAGCGCGCTGTTCGGGTCGCGCGCGGTGATCGTCCATTCGACGGTGTGGACGCGGTTCCACCGCTGGGCGACGCGTTGGATCCTCGGCATCCAGATCCGGATCGAGGGGACGCGACCCGCCGGCGCGGCCTTCTACGCGTGCAAGCACCAGGCGATGTTCGAGACGCTCGAGCTTCAGGCGCTGCTCGACGGGCCGGCGATCGTGCTGAAGCGCGAACTGGCGGACATCCCCGCCTGGGGCTGGGCGGCGCGGCGTTACGGTGCGATCGTCGTCGACCGCGACGCGTCGGCCAAGGCGCTGCGCAACATGATGCGCGAGGCGATCGCGGCCAAGGCGACCGGGCGGTCGGTCCTGATCTTCCCCGAAGGCACCCGGGTCGCGCCGGGCGAGCATCCCCCGCTCAAGCCGGGTTTCGCCGGGCTGTACCGCGCGCTCGGCATGCCGACGGTCCCGATCGCCTGCGACAGCGGCACCGTCTGGCCGCGCAAGGGGCCCAAGCGCGCGGGCGTCATCACCTTCCGCTTCGGCGAGGTCGTCCCCGCCGGTCTCAAGCGCGAGGAGGCCGAGGCGCGCGTCCATGCGGCGATGAACGCGCTCGACGGCTGACGCCGCTGGTGCCGCTCAAACGGGGTCAGTCGTGCGCGCGGCCGAAATCGGCGGCGTCGTCGTCCTGACCCTGTTCGACGATCGACCGGCGCACCGCGCGCGTGCGCGTGAACAGGTCGAACAGCTCGTCGCCCTTGCCCCAGCGGATCGCGCGTTGCAGCGCACTAAGATCCTCCGAAAAACGCTGCAGCATGTCGAGGACCGCCTCACGGTTGGTCAGGAACACGTCGCGCCACATCGTTGGATCCGACGCGGCGATGCGCGTGAAATCGCGAAAGCCGCCCGCCGAATATTTGATCACCTCGGACTGGGTGACCTCTTCAAGGTCGCTCGCGGTACCGACGATCGTGTAGGCGATCAGATGGGGCAGATGGCTGGTGATCGCCAGCACCCGGTCATGATGATCGGGGGCCATGAACTCGATCTGCGCGCCCAGCCGCCGCCAGAATTCGGCGACCCGCTCGACCGCAGCCGGATCGGCGCCCTCGGGGGGCGTGACGATGCACCAGCGATGGTTGAACAATGTCGCGAACCCAGCTTCGGGCCCGCTGCGTTCGGTGCCAGCGACCGGATGCGCGGGGATCACGGTCGCGCCCGGCAGCGCCTCCGCCAGCACGCGCGCGACCTCGGTCTTGCTGCTGCCGACATCGCTGACGATCGCTTCGGCGGGCAGGTCCGCGGCAAACTCCGCCGCGACCGCCGCCATCGCGCCGACGGGGACGCACAGGATCACCAGATCGGCGTCGATCACCGCACTGCCCGCGGTGTCGGCGATGTCGTGGCACAGCTCCAGCCGGTCCGCGGTCGCACGCACCGCGGGATCGGCGTCATAGCCGGTGAGCCGCACCGTCGGCATCGCCTGCAGCACGCCGCGCGCGATCGACGATCCGATCAGCCCCAGTCCCAGGATCGTGACGCGTGCGAACGGCAGCATCAGCCCCGCTCGACCAGCGCGCGCAACGCCGCAATCACGCCGCGCGTCTCATCCTCGGTGCCGATCGTGATGCGCAGCGCGTTGGGAAGGCCCTGTCCGGGCAGCCAGCGGACGATATATCCCGCCTCCATCAGCCCGTGATAGGCCGAGTCGGCGGTCAGTCCGCCTTCGAACAGGACCAGCACGAAATTCGCCTTGGAGGGTACACAGCGAAGCCCTGCATTGCCCATCTGCGCGACCTGCTCGACGAACCAGCCACGCCAGCGATCGTTGTGCGCGCGAGTCGCATCGACGAAGCCGGTATCGGCCAGCGCCGCGACGGCCGCCGCCTGGCCTGCTGTCGTGACGTTGAAGGGGGCGCGGATGCGGTGCATCGCATCGATGATCGGCGCGCAGGCATAGCCCCAGCCGATCCGCTCGGCGGCCAGACCGTGGATCTTCGAGAAGGTCCGCGTGACGAGCACGTTCGCCTCGGTCATCGCCAGCGCGAGGCCCGCGTCGTCCTCCTCGGGGCTGAGATATTCGGCATAGGCCTGGTCGAGCACCAGCAGCACCGAACGCGGCAGGCCGGCGTGCAACCGGGCGATCTCGGCGCGCGGCGTGAAGGTGCCGGTCGGGTTGTTCGGGTTGGCGACGAATACGACGCGGGTGCGTTCGGTGACCGCGGCGAGGATCGCATCGACATCGGTCGCATAGTCGCGATCGTCGACGACGACCGGCTCCGCGCCGACGCGCCGCGTTGCGATCTCATACACCGCAAAGCCGTAGCGGACATGGATGATCTCGTCGCCGGGGCCCGCATAGGCGCCCGCCACCAGATGCAGGATCTCGTCCGATCCGGTGCCATAGATCACGCGCGCCGGATCCAGGTCGTAATGCGCCGCCAGTGCCTCGCGCAGCGCGGTCGCGCTGGCGTCGGGATAGCGTTCGAGCGTGTGATCCGCGCCATCGAACGCGGCCTTGGCCGCGGGGCTCGTCCCGAGCGGGTTCTCGTTCGACGACAGCTTGATCACCGTGCGGCCATCATCGGTCGTCGAGCGACCGGGCGTGTACGGCGCGATCCCCAGGATCCAGGGCTTCGGCGTGGGTGCGGGCATGATGTTTGTCATGGCCGCGGGGCATAGCGGTCGGTGTGGCGCAGTGGCAAATGGTTGTGGTAGCGGACGCGTCATGCTCGACACGATTGATCCCGACCGGACGACCGACGCGCGCTTCGGCCTGGCGCGTCGCGTGACCTTGCCGGGACCGTTGCGGCTCGATGGCGGCGTCCTGCTGTCGCCGGTCGACATTGCCTATGAAACCTATGGCACGCTGAATGCCGACGCCTCGAACGCGGTCCTGATCTGTCATGCGCTGACCGGTGATCAGCATGTCGCCTCGACGCATCCCCGGACCGGCAAGCCCGGCTGGTGGACGCGGATGGTCGGTGAGGGGCGACCGATCGATCCCGCGCGGCATTTCATCGTCTGCGCCAATGTGCTCGGCAGCTGCATGGGCTCGTCGGGACCGGCGACGATCAACCCCGCGACCGGGCGCGCCTGGGCGATGGGATTTCCGGTCATCACGATCCGCGACATGGTTCGCGCGCAGGCGATGCTGCTCGATCATCTCGGCGTCGACGTGCTGCAGGCGGTGGTCGGCGGATCGATGGGCGGGATGCAGGCGCTGAGCTGGCCCGCGACCTTCCCCGACCGGGTCCGCGCCTGTGTCGTGATCGCATCGACCGCGCGCCACACCGCGCAGAACATCGCCTTTCACGAGGTGGGCCGCCAGGCGGTGATGGCCGATCCGAACTGGCGCGGCGGCGATTATCACGACGAGTCCGCGCCGACCGCGGGGCTCGCGGTCGCGCGGATGGCGGCGCACATCACCTATTTGTCGGAAGCCGGGCTGACCGAGAAGTTCGGGCGGCGGCTGCAGGCGCGCGATGCCAAGTCGTTCGGTTTTGACGCCGATTTCCAGGTCGAGAGCTATCTGCGGCATCAGGGGCTCGCCTTCACGGACCGGTTCGACGCCAATTCCTATCTCTATATCACCCGCGCGATGGACTATTTCGATCTCGCGGAGGAGCATGGCGGGCTGCTCGCCAATGCCTTCCGCGCGACCAGGGCGCGATTCTGCCTCGTCAGCTTCGATACCGACTGGCTCTATCCGACCGCGGAATCGCGCAGCATCGTCCAGGCGCTCAATGCCGCAGGCGCACCGGTCAGCTTCGTCGAACTCAGCAGTCCGTACGGACACGACGCGTTTCTCCTCGAGGCGCCCGAGCTCAACCGCGTCGTCGACGGATTTCTGAGGGCAGGGGCATGAGCACCCCGACGCAGCAGGAGACGCTGCGCGCCGACCTGGGGATCATCGCGCATCACGTGGCCCGTGGGTCGCGCGTGCTCGACGTCGGATGCGGCGACGGCGCGCTGATGGCGGCGCTCCGGGACGAGCGCGCGGTCGATGCGCGCGGGCTGGAGATCGATCCGGGCAACGTTGCGGCCGCGGTAGGCCGCGGCCTGTCGGTGATCCAGGGCGACGCCGATGTCGACCTGCAGGGCTATCCCGATGCCAGCTTCGACTATGCGATCCTCAGCCAGACATTGCAGACCGCGCGCGCGCCCGACCTGGTGCTCGACCATCTGCTGCGGATCGGTCGGCGCGCCTTTGTCAGCTTTCCCAACTTCGCGCATTGGCGCGTGCGGCTGTCGCTGCTGTGGGGCGGGCGGATGCCGGTCACGCGGCAATTGCCCGAAAGCTGGTACGACACCCCCAACATCCATCACGTCACGATCGACGACTTCCGGGCGTTCCTCCGGCAGCGCGGCGTGATCGTCGAGGGCGCCTGGTTCCTGTCGGGCGACAAGCAGACGACGTCGGCGGCTGCCAACCTGCTCGCCGAGCACGCCGTATTCCTGTTGCGAGGCGAACCGGGGGCATGACCCTGGTGCTCCCCCGGTAACACAGGTTATTTGTTTCAATTCGCTACACGTTCTTGATTCAAATCAATAAACCGAAGGAACGGATAGCCCGGCCAACGGTTGCCACGACAATGACCAAGACCGCCATGATCGTTGAAGATGAAATCTTCGTCGCGCTGGATCTCGAAAGGATCCTGATCGACGCCGGATATCACGTCGTGGCGATCGCGGCGGACCGGGAGACCGCACTCATCGCCGCGGCTGGATGCGACTTCGCCTTTGTCGACGTCAATCTGCGCGACGGTCCGACCGGTCCGTCGATCGCGGAGACGATCGCGCGCGATCACGGCGTGAAAATCGTCTTCGTCACCGCCAATCCCAGCCAGATCGGCGACGCCGATTGCCTCGGCTATATCCGCAAGCCGTTCAACGATGCCGCGATCCTTGCCGCCGCCGAACTGGCGACCACGGGTCAGGCGCTACGCGGCGGTAGCGAACTGATCCAGATCCGGCGGCGCGGGAACTGACGGGGAGACCGCGCGGTCAGCGGCAGAAGGAGGGCAGGGGGACCCCGATCTCGACGCACAGCCCCTCCGGACGCCAGTCGCGCCGCACCGTGCCGCCCAACTGTCGGACCGCACTCATTTCGATCAGCTGACTGCCAAAGCCCTTATGGCTCGTCGGGTGTGCGATCGGCGGACCACCCTGCTCGCGCCAGGTCAGGCGCACCATGCCCGTGGCGCCATCTTCGTCATGCCCGATCGTCAGCGCAACATGCCCATCGACAGTCGACAGCGCGCCGTATTTCGTCGCGTTCGTTGCAAGCTCGTGGAACAGCAGGGCGAGCGGGGTCGCGGAACGGTCGTCGATCCGCACATCGTCGCCGATCACGACCAGACGATCCGTCCCGTCCCCGCGATAGGGTTCGAACAGATCGCCCAGCAGGCCCTTCAGACTGTCCTGCGGGGCTTCCGGACGCGACTGTGTGCTGTGCGGGCGGACGAAGTCGTGTGCACGGCCCAGTGCGGTGATCCGGTGGCGCAGGTCGGTCGCGATCCCCGCAAATTCGGGTTTGCCGCGCGCGGAAAAGGCGATGAGTCCGGCGATGACGGCGAAGATGTTCTTGATCCGGTGGCTCAGCTCCTGGCTGATCACCTCGCGCTCTTCATAGGCGAGCTTCTGCTCGTGGATGTCGGTGCAGGTCCCGAACCAGCGCGTGATCGCGCCCTGGTCGTCGCGCACGGGCAGCGCGCGGCCCAGCACCCAGCGATAGGTGCCGTCCCGGTGCCGCAGCCGATATTCGATCGTATAGGGCTCGCCGCTGGCGAGTGAATGGCGCCAGATCGTCCAGGCGCGGTCCTGGTCCTCGGGATGGAACACGTCGTTCCAGCCCTCGCCATCGGTCGTGCCGGGCGTCGTGCCGGTGAACTCGTACCAGCGCGCATTGTAATAATCATGGAAGCCGTCGGGCAGCGTCGACCAGACCATCTGTGGCATCGTATCGGCCAGCGTCCGGAACCGCAGATCGCTCGCCTCGAGCGTGCGCCGCGCCCGCGCCTCGGCAAAGGCCTGTTCGCGCGCGGTCCGGCGATCGTCGAGCCGCCCCATCGCCGCCTTGGCCAGCAGCGTTAGCCCGTCGCGCTGGAACGGCGTAAGCCCCGCCCGCGAGGTCGTCGCCAGCACGCACAGCGCGCCGAGTGGTACGCCTTCGCTCGAGACCAAAGGTGCGCCCGCGTAGAAGCGGACATGCGGGGCACCGGTCACCAGTGCATTGTCGACGAACCGCGGATCGGCCTGCGCGTCGGGCACCTCCATCACGTCGTGATGGTGCATCGCATGCGCACAGAAGGACTGGCTCAGTGGCGTCTGGTCGAGATCGGTGCCGCTCCGTGAGAGGAACCGCTGATATTCCTCCTCGACCAGGCTCAGCAGCGCGATCGGCGCATCGCACAACCGGGCGGCAAACGACACGATGTCGTCCAGCTCGCCCTGCATGCGCGCGCCCGCGACATCGTAGGACGAGATGACGCGTGATCGCGCCGCCTCGTCGAACACGCTCGGCGCTACTGGAGTCGAAACGGGTGGCGTCACGATGCTTAGAACGGCACGTCGTCGTCGAGATCGTCCGAGAACCCGCCGGTCTGGCCAAAGCTGCCGCCGCGCGCGCCGCCGCCACTGCCGCCACCCGACGGCGCCGAGCGGCCACCGCCGCCGCCGTAACCGCCGCCGCCCGACGAGCCGCCGCCAAAGTCGTTGCCGCCGCCGGCCCAGTCGTCGCCGCCGCCGCGGCTACCACCGCCACCGCCTGCGCCGCCGCCCTGGCCGCCATTCGGGCCGTCGAGCATCGTCAGCACGCTGTTGAAGCCCTGCAGCACGATCTCGGTCGAATACTTGTCCTGACCCTGCGCGTCCTGCCATTTGCGGGTCTGGAGCGCGCCCTCGATATAGACCTTCGAGCCCTTGCGCAGATACTTTTCCGCGACGTTGGCGAGGCCTTCGTTGAAGATGGCGACCGAATGCCATTCGGTTTTTTCCTTGCGCTCGCCCGACATCTTGTCCTTCCAGGACTCGGACGTCGCGATGCGCAGGTTGACGACCTTGCCGCCGTTCTGGAACTGCTTGCTTTCGGGATCGCGGCCGAGATTGCCGACGATGATGACCTTGTTGACGCTGCCTGCCATGATGCCCCTCAGAGGCCGGCGAACACCGCCAGCCAATATGTGATTCCGGCCATGATGTAGGCGGCGGCGAACAAATAGCCAACCATGAACGCCGGCCATTTCCACCCGTTCGTCTCGCGACGCGTGACGGCGATCGTCGAGATGCACTGCGGCGCGAACACGAACCACATCAGGAAGGCGAGCGCGGTCGGCAGGGTCCAGCGGCCGCGCAGATTCTCGACCATCGCCTTGCCGCCCTGGTTGCTGTCGGGATCGTCGATCGCATAGACCGTGCCGATCGCCGCGACGGCAACCTCGCGCGCGGCCATCGCCGGGATCAGCGCGAGCACGATGTCGCGGTTGAAGCCGATCGGCGCGAACACCGGGGCGATGCCGTTGGCGATCCGTCCCGCCGCCGAATAATCGACCGGCGATACCTTGCTGCCCTCGGGCGGCTTGGGGAAGCTCAGCATCACCCAGAGGATGACGGTGGAGATCAGGATGATGCCACCCGCGCGCTTCAGGAAGATCTGCGCGCGGCTCCACAGGCCGATGCCGACGTCGCGCCACTGCGGCCACTGATATTTCGGCATCTCCATCATGAAGCCCGACGACACGCCCTTGGTGACCGTCCGGCGCAGCACCAGCGCGGCGACGAACGCACCAACGATCCCCATCACGTACAGCCCGAGCATCACGAGCCCCTGAAGGCCGACGAACGGCAGCACCTGCGTGTTGGGAATGAAGGCGCCGATGATCAGCGTGTAGACCGGCAACCGCGCCGAACAGGTCATCAGCGGCGCGATCAGGATCGTCGTCAGCCGGTCCTTCTCGTCGTCGATCGTCCGCGTCGCCATGATGCCGGGGATCGCGCAGGCAAAGCTCGACAGCAGCGGGATGAACGCGCGCCCCGACAGCCCGACGCTCGCCATCACGCGGTCCATCAGGAACGCCGCGCGGACCATATAACCGCTCGCCTCGAGTACGAGGATGAAGAGGAACAGGATCAGGATCTGCGGCAGGAACACGATCACAGCGCCGACGCCCTTGATCACCCCGTCGACCAGCAGCGACCGGAGCAGCGAATCGGGAAGCTCCGACGTGATGAACGCCTGCAGCGCCGTGAAGCCGCCGTCGATCAGGTCCATGAACGGCTGCGCCCAGCTGAAGACCGCCTGGAACATCAGGAACATGATCGCCAGCAGTAGCACCGGCCCGGCGATGGGATGCAGCGCGACCCCGTCGAGCATGTGCGTCCAGCGCCGTACCGGCGTCTCGGACAGCGTGGCGGCCGTCGCGATGTCGCGCGCGCGCCGTTGCAGCGTGACGATGTCGTCCTGCACGCTGCCGTCCGACTTGCGCAGCCGGATCGGACCGTTGACGACAGTCTGCGTCAGGATCGCACGCAGCGCGTCGAGCCCGCGTTTGCGGACCGCGACGGTCGGGATCACCGGTACGCCGAGTTCGCGCGAAAGCACCGCCGCGTCGAGTTTCAACCCGTCGCGTTCGGCAAGGTCGACCATGTTGAGCGCCACCACGACGGGCAGGCCAAGCGCGATCAACTGGAGCGTGAAGCGCAGGTGATTGTCGAGATTGGCGGCATCGACGACCACGACCAGCGCGTCGGGCAGGCGTTCGCCGTCCTGCGTGCCGGTGACGACGTCGCGCGTGACGCGCTCGTCGGGGGAGGAGGGCTCGAGGCTGTAGGCGCCGGGAAGGTCGACCAGCTCGACCGGGCGGCCGTCGTCGAGCGTCAGCCGTCCGGCCTTGCGCTCGACGGTCACGCCTGGATAATTGCCGACCTTCTGCCGCGCACCCGTCAGCGCATTGAACAGCGCGCTCTTGCCGGCATTGGGATTGCCGACCAGCGCGACCAGCGGTGCTGCGTTCATAATGTCAGGCTGATTATTCTGCGGCGGCTGGCGTGGGTGATACGCGAATCGCACCTGCGACCGCGCGCCGCAATGCGACGGTCATCCGGCCGATCCGGCAGGCGATCGGACCCTGGCCCAGCGTCGCGCGGTGAAGAACCTCGACATCGACACCCTCGTCAAAGCCCAGTTCGCGCAACCGGCGTGCCTCGGGGCCCGCCAGTCGGGCCCAGTCGATCGCAGCGACGATGCCATGCTGCTTGCGTGGCAGCGTTTCGAGACTGACGGAACGATCGGGGCGAGTGTCCATGATGCGACTGATTATCAGTAACGGATCGCCAAGGGAAGCCCCGGCACACGTGCTTGACGCAGATTGCGCGCATTCCGTCGCCCCGTGACGACGTGCCGCAACGCGCTCATGCCACGGGATAGCGCAACCGCCCGACGAACCGCGACAGGCTGAAGCCATGCTCTGTCCGCTTGAGAAAGCCTGACTTTGCGGTTTCAAACCGCATGATGCCGTCGATCCGCCGGCTGAGGAACGCGCGCGTCTCGGCAAACCCCTCACTGTCATCGTCGAGGAAGACCGTGACCGTCGCGGCATAGACGCCGAGCAGGATCGTCCGCTTGGTATAATGATTGTAATCGGTCGCGACGTCGCCCGCGGCCCGCCAGATCGTGTCGACCGTCCGCCACCCGAGCCGCCCCGCCTTGGTCAGATTCTGCGGCAAGGCGAGGATCGCCAGCGCGCGGCGCAGCGATTCGCGGTCGGCGGCGGTCGCCTGCAGCCGGGCCTCGACCAGCGTCGCGATCCGGGCGCGGATCTTCATCGCCGACAGCCGTTCGGGCGGCACGCTTTCCAGCATCGCGACGTCGATATCGGCGAACCAGGCGTCGATCATGTCGACCGGCCCCTGTTCGAAGGCGAGCGCGGCGACGTCGCGGTCGATCCCCGCCGCGTCCGCCGCCATGTCGCGCGCCGCGTCGCTCCACCCGTCGAACGCCGCATTGGCGGCGATGCCGGGGGCGAGCAGCGAACGGATTTCGTCGAGCGTGAGGTCTTGGGTCATACCGTCTCCTGCCGTCCAAGATCAGGCGTGTCGAGCGCCTCTTCAATAGGGGGGCGATCGGCCGGCGTCCGGCGGACCAGCACCAGCGCGATCGCCACCATCACCACGCCGACCAGATCGGGCAGGCCGAGCCGCTCGCCATAGACCAGCCAGCCGACCGTCCCCGCGACCACCGGCTGGATCAGCAGCGCGATGCCGATCACCAGCGGCGAAAACCGCCCGAGCGCATAGATCATCAATCCCTGCCCCAGCACCTGGCTGCACAGCGCGAGGCCGATCAGCGGCCCCCACTGCGCCGGCACGATCCGCTCGCCCATCGCCAGCGCGAACACCAGCAACGGCACGATTCCCGCCAATGTCGACAGCACCAGCGTGGACAGAGGGGCGAGCGTCGTCCGCGCGCGCGCCATCAGGATGAAATACACCGTGTAGAGCAGCCCCGCGAGGATGCAGAGCAGGTCGCCCGCCAGGTTCTTCGCATCGAGCTGATAGGAGCGTCCGAGCAGCAGCGCCGCGCCCGCCGCGGCGAGCATCAGCGCCCAGCCCTGCGTCCGCGTCGGCCAGGTCCGCGCGACGAGGAACCCGTAGATCGGGAACATCAGCGTCGCCGCATTGCCGAACAGCGTCGCATTGGCGAGCGTGGTGCGCAGGATGCCGAGATGCCAGCTGCCGAGATCGGCGGCAAAGCACACGCCGCCCGCGATCAGCCCGATCCAGACGCCGCGCCCGAGCCGCGTCGGTCGCGCGCCCTGCTGCGCTGCGAGCAGGACGAGAAACGGCACCGCCAGCGTCAGCCGCCAGAAACCCGCCGCCACCGGTCCGACCTCAGTCGCGCGGACGAACCACGGTCCGAATGCGAGCGCGACATTGGCGATCAACAGCGCGCCGAACGCGAGCGTGCCGGGGGCGCCGGTCGTCGTCGCCGTCGGCGTTTCGGGCACGCTAGATATTCTTTGCGGGGCGGGGCGATGCATGCCGCGCTGTAGCGTCCTATCTTGCCCCCGTCAGGCATTAAGGAGCCCCCATGCCAAGCCTTTTCGATCCCATCACGCTCGGCGCCGTCGAAGCGCCCAACCGCATCCTCATGGCGCCGCTCACCCGCGGGCGTTCGGACAAGGACGCCGTCCCGTCCGACCTCATGATCGACTATTACACGCAGCGCGCCAGCGCCGGCCTGATCATCTCGGAAGCCACCGGCATCAGCCGCGAAGGCCTGGGCTGGCCATTCGCGCCGGGTCTGTGGACCGATGCGCAGGTTGCCGCGTGGAAGCCCGTCACCGCAGCCGTGCACGCCGCCGGCGGCCGCATCATCGCGCAGCTCTGGCACATGGGCCGCCAGGTCCATTCGTCGGTGATCGGCGGCCAGCCCGTTTCGTCGTCCGCAACCAAGACCGAAGGCCAGGCGCACACGTTCGAGGGCAAGAAGGATTTCGAGGTCGCGCGTCCGCTCGAGCTGAACGAAATCCCGCGGCTGCTGAACGACTATGAGCTCGCGACGAAGAACGCGCTCGAGGCCGGGTTCGACGGCGTCCAGATTCACGCCGCGAACGGCTATCTGATCGACCAGTTCCTGCGCGACAACGCAAACAGCCGCACCGATGACTATGGCGGCAGCATCGAGAACCGCATCCGCCTGCTTCGCGAAGTCACCGAGCGCGTGATCTCGGTCGCCGGCGCCGATCGTACCAGCGTCCGTCTCTCGCCCAACGGCGATTCGCAGGGCGTCGACGACAGCAATCCCGAGCCGCTGTTCACCGCCGCCGCGAAAGCGCTGTCCGATCTCGGCATCGCCTTCCTCGAGCTGCGCGAGCCCGGCCCCGATGGCACCTTCGGCAAGACCGACGTGCCGAAGCTCAGCCCGGCGATCCGCAAGGTCTTCAAGGGCGTGCTGGTCGTGAACTCGGATTACGACACGCTCGAAAAGGCGCAGGCCGAGCTCGACAAGGGCGATGCCGATGCGATCAGCTTCGGCCGGACGTTCATCGCGAACCCCGATCTGCCCGAGCGTCTGCGCACCGGCGCACCTCTGGCGCATGATAACCCGAAGACCTGGTACAGCCAGGGCCCCGAGGGATATATCGACTATCCGGCGCTGGAAACCGTGCCCGCCTAAGCCGACCGCCTGATTGTCACCGGTGACGCCATCGCATAGCAGCGCGGCTTTCGCGTCGTGCGCGGCGCACCGGTGACGACAGGATATGACATGACCGACGGCTGGGGCCCGCCGAAATCGCCCCCCAAATCCAGCCTCGCATCGGCCTGGCCGCTGAACGATCGCGGCCCCGGCCCGTTGCTGCCCGGCACCGCGGATCGCGCTGCCCGCCGCGCTGAAGAGCGTGCACGCGAGCGGGAACAGCGCGCGCAGGACCGCCTCGCCGCGACTGATCAGCGCGCCGAAGCCCGCGCCGCGCAACGCGATGCGCTCTCGCAGGACCGTGAACG
Source organism: Sphingomonas sp. STIS6.2 (assembly GCF_000732685.2). NCBI lineage: Bacteria > Pseudomonadati > Pseudomonadota > Alphaproteobacteria > Sphingomonadales > Sphingomonadaceae > Sphingomonas > Sphingomonas sp. STIS6.2. The sequence goes on along the minus strand of NZ_JPDP02000040.1, from coordinate 3,371 downwards.
TGCGCGCGAAGCCCGTCGGGTCGAGGAAGCGCAGCGGATCCGCGCGCGCCTAGACGCGCCGCCCGCCAATGACGAGGAAGCGCTCAAGATCGCCAAGCGCCGCCGCTCGGGCGCGCGTGCGCGCAGCGGCGAGGAGACGAAGACCGAACGCGACACGCGCGGTTATACGACGATCGTCGACCCCGCCCGCATCCGCACGCTCGCCGCCCGCGGCGCGTCGATCGCCGCGCTGGCCGCCGCGTTCGGAATCACGGCCGAAGAGGTCGAGGCCGCCCTGCGCGACACTCCCGAGGAATGATCAGGGCGATCGTGGGTGGATGAGGGCGGACGTTCGAACGCCCAGGCATCCTACGCGACGAAGCGGTCCTTCAGTGCCAGCATCGCGAGCGCCGCCTTGGCCGCGCCGCCGCCCTTGTCGCCCTCGGTCGGGCGCGCACGCGTGAGCGCCTGCGCCTCGTTCTCGGTGGTCAGGATGCCGTTGCCGATCGGCAGGCCGTCCATCGTCAGCGCCATGATCCCGCGCGCGCTCTCGCCCGCGACGATCTCGAAATGATAGGTCTCGCCGCGGATCACGACACCCAGCGCGACATAGCCGTCATAGGTCTCGCTCTCGGCCGCCAGCGCGATCGCACCGGGGACCTCGAGCGCGCCGGGGACGGTGATCGTCTCGTGGCTGTGGCCCGCGGCCTCGATCGCCGCGCGCGCGCCCTCGATCAGCAGGTCGTTCAGATGGTCGTAGAACCGCGCTTCGACGATCAGGATATGCGCCATCAGTTGGGAGCCTTTTCGGTGTCGAGGGGAGCGATCGGGCGTTCGCCGACGATCGACAGGCCATAGCCGTCGAGCCCGACCAGCGTGTGGTGCGTGTTGGTGATCAGCACCATGTCATGGACGCCGAGCTCGGTCAGGATCATCGCGCCGACGCCGTAGTCGCGCAGCTCTTCCATGTCCGGGGTGATCTCCGCGCCCGCCTTCTTCAGCACGGCGGAGGTGAACGCGTTGCCGCGCGGCCGGTTGATGACGACGATCACGCCCGCGCCCTCGTCGGCGATCATCTGCATCGACCGCGCGAGGATCCGGCCGCGATCGCCCGATTCGCCGAAGATGTCAGCGAAGGGCGACAGCGCATGCATGCGGACGAGCGTCGGCTTTGCCGGGTCGATTCGGCCCTTGACCAGCGCGACCTGCTCGGTGCCCGTCGCCTTGTTCCAGAAGGTCAGCGCGGTCCAGTCGCCGCCCCATTCGGACGTGAACCTGGCCTCGGCGCGCTTCTCGACCAGATGATCGTAGCGGCGGCGATACGCGATCAGGTCGCGGATCGTGCCGATCTTGATGTTGTGGAACTGCGCGAAGGTGACGAGGTCGTCCATCCGCGCCATCGTCCCGTCCTCGTTCATGATCTCGCAGATCACGCCCGAGGGGTTGAGCCCGGCCAGCCGCGCGACGTCGACCGCCGCCTCGGTATGGCCGGCGCGGATCAGCACGCCGCCGTCGCGCGCGACCAGCGGGAAGACATGGCCTGGGGTGACGATGTCCGCCTTCTGCTTGGTCGCATCGATCGCCACTGCGATCGTCCGCGCGCGATCCGCCGCAGAGATGCCCGTGGTAACGCCTTCGAGCGCCTCGATCGACACGGTGAACGCGGTCTCGTGCCGCGTGCCGTTGTTGCGGCTCATCAGCTCGAGCCCAAGTTCCTCTGTCCGTGCTCGGGTCAGCGCGAGGCAGATCAGCCCGCGACCGAACTTCGCCATGAAGTTGATCTTCTCGGGCGTCGCCATCTGCGCGGGGATGACCAGGTCGCCCTCATTCTCGCGGTCCTCGTCATCGACCAGGATGAACATCCGGCCGTTGCGCGCCTCGTCGATGATCTCTTCGGGGCTCGACAGATATCCATGCTTCATGCGCCCGAGTTCGGCGCTGCGTTCAGCCGGCATTGACACGGTAATGCTCCATCCGTTGGAGATAGCGGGCAAGGACGTCGATCTCGATATTGACCGTCCGGTCCGTCTCGATCGTCCCGAGCGTGGTGACGCCCCAGGTATGCGGGATGATGTTCAGCCCGAACTCGACCGCCCTTTGCCCATCGGGGCCGTCGACGTCGCGGACGGTGTTGACGGTCAGCGACACGCCGTCGATCGTGACCGATCCCTTGGCGGCGATGAACGGCGCGATGTCTGCGCCGGCGCGGACGGTGACGCGGTGCGATCCGCCCTCCTCGACCACCGACACCACCGTGCCGAGCCCGTCGACATGGCCGGTGACGATATGCCCGCCCAGTTCCTCGCCGAGCTTCATCGCGCGTTCGAGATTGAGCGGGCGGCCTTGCGTCCACTGGTCGCGCGCGGTGCGGCTGATCGTCTCGCCCGACACGTCGACCGCGAACCAGTGCGGTCCGTCGCCGCCCGCGGACTTGTCGACCACGGTCAGGCACACGCCCGAACACGCGATCGACGCGCCCAGGTCGATCGTGGCGGGATCATAGGCGGTCGCGATGACCACGCGCGTGTCGCCCTGTTGCGCCACGCTGGTGATTGTGCCGATGTCGGTGACGATTCCGGTAAACATTATCCCTCGTTTCGCTCGCGCTCGTAGACCTCGACTCGGTCGCTGCCAAGTTGCCGTGAATCGACGATCGACCAGCGGCCATGCGCGCTGGAAAGATCGCCGAGACCAATATCGCCAATGGAATGCCGGCCGTTCCCGATCAGGATCGGCGCGCGGTACAGCAGCAGCCGATCGACCAGATCCGCGGCAAGGAACGCCGACGCTACGGCCGCGCCGCCCTCGACCAGCAGATGGTCGCCGGGCAGGGCCGCAATATCCTGCGGATCCGCGATGACGTGCCACCCCGCGTCCGCATCGGGCGCCGTCCGCGACAGCAGCACGCGGCGCGGCGCCCGCGGCTCAAGTCCCGCAAGCCGCACGTCGAGTCGCGGCGCATCCGCCTCGAACGTCCCGCGCCCTACCAGGATTGCCTCGTGCCGGCTCCGTTCGAGATGCGCATGCGCGCGCGCCTGTGGCCCGGTGATCCAGCGGCTCGACCCGTCCGCCATCGCGATACAGCCGTCGAGCGAGGTCGCGAGCTTCAGCGTGACATGCGGCCGGCCGCGGGCGAGTCGCGTGAGGAACCCCGCCATCGACCGTCGCGCCTCGGCGGCGCGCACGCCCGTCTCGACGCGGATCCCGGCGTCGCGCAACCGCGCGAACCCGCGCCCCGCCGTCCGGGGATCCGGATCCTCCAGCGCCGCGACGACCCGCGCCACGCCCGCCGCGATCAGCAGGTCGCCGCACGCCGGCCCGCGCGGTGATTCATGCGCGCAGGGCTCGAGCGTCACATAGGCCGTGGCTCCCCGCGCCTTCGCGCCAGCCTG
>NZ_JPDP02000039.1:5622-106086 GCF_000732685.2 Sphingomonas sp. STIS6.2 | reverse complement strand
CGAATACATCGCCAAAATCTGGACGGCAGAGCCGGATAGGTTCATCGTCGATCCGATCCACCAGATGCCGGGACTAAACACCGAGCAAATTGACGTCCCACTGACTTTGCCCAGTTATTCCGGCCCCAAGGCTGGTAATCGTGGATAGACGCTGGCGGGCGAGGGCAGTCTGAGAGGGATTGCTAACGACGAAGGTTAGCTGTCCCCCACGCGTCGAAATGTCGCCGATTTCGATACGCGGGGTTCCGTTGCGCATTACGACCGATACGCTGTCACGCATCGCCTCGACCCGCGTCTTCGCCAAATCAGCGGTATCGCCTTCGAGGAGTAGATAGCTTCCACCATTGAGATCGAGCCCGAGGTTCACGTGGGATTGCGGATACCAAGCCGGTAGGTGGCTAGTTGGAATAAGGCTGGGGATGCCGAGCATGATGCCAATAAGGCACACGCACAGGACCGCCCCCGCCTTCAGACGGGAGAAATTAAGCATTTTAGATTCTCGTTCGCAGTCTTGAAGAGACAAGTGCGCCAGCAAGGGCACACCGTATCGGCCGCGCGTCTCAGGCGCGGCCAGACATCTTCAAGCTCCGGGAGGACCAGTAGCGGGGTGGGCGCGGACTGAACGTTCGGCGAAGCCTAGTGCGACGAGCTGAACGGGGGAAAGGCGCGATGGTGTTGGATTTGCGGCATTCGCCAGCTCAGCAGGGGGTAGGGCATTACCTCCGCTCTGCCGGGGGTCGTGCCGATCAGCTTCTTCGTGGAGAGCAATCGCGCGTTCACTGAGCGTGAACGGTCTCGCCGCGGCCTCGCGGACAGCCAGACCCTGCCCACGGCCGTGAACCGAGCCAGGCTCGCCGCACGAACTCAAGCTCAACAACGCTGCGAATAGCGTTTGCAGAACAGCCAGGAAGACGGACGGCGAGATCAGATCGGGGCACCCCTGTATGTGCGCTGACGTTATTTACGGCGCACACCCGTCCGGAAAGATTTAAGCTATAGCCGCATTTTGGCGAAAACAAGAAGAAGGTGGCAGACTGCCCGATCGCGGGACATCCGGTTTAGCGTCTGGGGTCTCATGAGACGAACCGTGTTTCTGGTAGAACCTGATTGTGAACGGCAGTCGGAACAGTCAGGGGGTTCCGTTCCCGAAATCGATCGATTCCGAGAAATCCACGCAGGCACGTTGGTCGATGCTATTCGGGACACGGAGCTTAGGTCTTGCAATTCGTGGACAGGCGGTCAGACTTCCGATGCTGCGTGACTGGCGACACAGGTGGGTTCTGCTGGCTCAGTTTGGCATCGATCTTTCGAAGAAGTCGTCACCCACCTGATGGTCCCCATGTTGATCCTGGCTGGAAAGTAGGATCACGAATTCCGCGGGGCAACCGATCTGGGCGCCACGCTCCGGCACCGGTCGATTGTCGCCCACCGGCTTCACCCGCGTCGCACCTGATACGGAAGATAGCCCCGCGGGCGGTGTGCCACATGGCACACCAGGCTCAACCCTCGGAAAGCAGGGTCCTCAGATTGGCCAAGACCATGATCGCGGCCTCCGCTTCGGTCATAAGAAGAAGCCGCGACAACGAACGGACCGCCCGCCCGGCGTCGATTGGCTCGGCAGCACGACTCCCCGCCTTCGTAAACGGACCGTCCGTTTCCGTCAGGAGGCGATCTCGTGGCAGTGATCGGATGAAGGCCGCCTTGCCTTCCTTCTCGAGCATCTGCTCGTTGACGGAAAAATAACAACCGAGGTCGGCTGCGCGGCGTGCGTCCGACGCCGAGCCAGTGAACCAGTGGAGCACGACGCGTCCGCGATCGGACGGCAAATGCGCCTCGACCATGTCGAGCACGGCTTTCGCCGATCGCACGCTATGCACCGAAAGGATCTTTCCCCCGGCGTCGGCACACGCTTGAAGGACGTGGGCGAAAACCTTCTTTTGCGCATCGAACGACGCATAATAGCGTGTGCCGGCATCAAGGCCCACCTCGCCGACGTAGCGCGTTTCAGGCAGCAGCTTCTCCCACAGCCTGATCTCACCGGCGCGCTCGCCCACGAGCTGTGGATGAAGGCCCAAGGCGGCGCGCACGTGCTTGGTCGACGCCGTGACCTCCGCGTTGCGTCGCCATGCCTTCGGCGTCGTCGTCACCGTCAGCGTGAACACGCCAGCCCGGTCGCTGCGATCCACGGCACGTTCGAAATCCGGATAGAGGTCCAGGTGGCAATGGAAATCGACTAGGTTCGTCATCGGCCGCGTCTACTTCGGTTTCGTGCGGACGCCATCCAAGAGTCGACCAACTTCCTCCAGTCCACGGGCATAGACACCGGCCATCTCCGCCTGGTCGTCGATGTCGTGATCGTAGAGGGGGCCTGGCTTGTGGATGAGCACCTTAGCGAGTTCGGGCCTGGCACGGAGCCTTGCTATCGCGAGCTGGAAGGACCGCACCTGCACCCCTTCGGCCTCAGCGCTGTTCAGTGCCCGGCGCTTCATATCTGTAAGGTAGTATTCGGTCGGATCACCGTCCGGGATCGATGCCCGTCGGATGAGGCACGGGAGGCAATAGCCACAATGCCCCTGCGCCTGGCCCGCCCAGCGTAGCTTTGCCGGTGATGAGCATGAGATAGACTTGTCGGCGATCGACAGCAGGAAGGCCTTGTCCGTACACGCTTCGACCATCTCGCCCTTGGTCATCGCCCAATAGGGGTTGGCGAGCGAGCCATCGATCCCGAGCGCGGCGACCAGTTCGGTCCAGCGCGCCATGTAGAAGGGGTGCGTCGTACGGGTGCTGAGTGCGCCGAGACGCAACGGATCCAAGGGCACGTTCAGGGCGATCAGCCCGTTCTCCGGGACCTTCAGTTCGAAGCGACGACGCAGCGCCGTACCGGCTGCCACGCCAAAAGCGAAAAACAGGAACGAGCGCGCTCGGGTCGATGTCTCCGAACCGACCCCGTCAGCGAGATCATGCGCGAACACCATCGGCAGGCGAACCCATTCGAAACGTTGCTTGAGGAACCGGGCCTTCAACTCGGCATGGCACAGATACTGCGCTTTGCTCCCCGCACCCTCGCCAGCATGACTGACCAGCAGGGGCTTTTCATCCTTCGTCAGGCTGTCGATCGCCCCGATCAGGCTATCGAGCCCGCCCGAGAACAGGTTGACGCCGAGGAGGTCGGTTTGCAGCAGTGGTGTAGGGACCGTTCCCGCAAGACGTTCCTTGCCCGCTGGTCGTTTGCGGAATTCGATCGACCAGCGATCGCCGCTCAAGAAGCCGAGCGCACGCATCACGATCGGCCGCGCGCGCTCCCAGGCTGCGACATCGCTGACCGGCGTGACGATACGGATCTCGCGCGTCCAACCATCCTGCGCTTCGGTCGCGCGCGAGATGCGCGTGTCGGCAGCGTAGACCAGCGCGCCGAGGATCAGGAGATCGATACCGATCTCATCAGGCACCAGATCAAGCTTGCGCAAGTCGTTGAGTGCGGTTTGTATCCCGTAGGCGATACCGCCCGCGTTCAGGAGCTGAACGTCCGAGCGGACCTCGTCCGTGCCCGTGTCGATCGCTGGCTTGTCTTTGGCACCCATCGTGCCGACGAGCAGGTGACGCTTCATCGTGCGGCCTCCGCATCACCCATCGCCTGAAGGATCCGATACGCGTCCTCGTACACCGACGTCACGAACCCGCTGATCTCCGCCGGCGATAAGGCCTGAATGTTGCTTCCCGATTGGGAGACGGCATCGCTGACACCGCGCTGGATGAAGTCGTGCAGCATGTCCTCGACGTTCTGTGCAGCTGCGGGATTGGCCGGGAGGGCGACGGCCTTCGTCCCAATGTCATTGCAGATCCGCGCTTCGATGGTGTGCGCGACATACAGTTCGAAGACCGTCGTCATCTGCTCGGGTGTCAGTCCATCGATGTCGGTGATGCCGGCATCGGCGAGATCGGCGATCGTCTCGATAAAGGCGTTGCGCGCGATCCCTTGGTCGATCGAGCCGTCTTCCGGGCAAACGTAATCGGCTAGACCAGCGAACACTTCCTCGATCGGGCGACCCGCAAGCGCCGTGAGGTTCAGCTCACGCAGCGTCTCGGCGATGCCGTTCGCCTGCACCGATTGCAGCAGTCGGACGACATTGGCACCCGACGCGCGTGCGGCGCCCATCCGTTGTGCGGCACGCCGCGGGCTCCCCATCGACGACCGGACATAGCCGGATACGGCGCGTCCGAGACTCTTGCGGTCGGTACCGCCCGATTTAGCGAATGTCGTGAAAGCGCTACGGGGCGCGCTAAAGCGGCCTGCCGGACCAGGTGGCGGCAGAGGGGTAGCGGGAGGCGGTGCGGCGCCATCACCCTGGTCGGCTCCATCATCGGCGTTACCGTCACCATCCTGACCATCGGCACTCCCGTCCGCATCACCGCGGTCGGAATCATCGATGAAGGTCGGAACGAGCGGCCGATCATTCGTCGGCCCATCGAAGGAAGATGAGGTGCCCATCAGCCTTTGATCCCCGTCCGGAGCGCGGCCGTCGCGGTCGCCTGGAGCGCCGGGTTATCGCTGAGCTTGCTCCACCGCTCGATCAGGTTCTGGAAGCGGCGCTTCTCGCCTTCTTCGGTCAACACCTCGGACCAGCCCGCAACGACCCACGGCCCGCAGGTTTCAGGCAACATCCCCAGCATATCGACCAACGCAGATTGCAGATGCGGTTGCGTGCGAACCAGGATCGTCGCGCCGTCGATGCCCGCGGGCGGGCGCACGAAATCGCCTGCGGCGAGGATCCGGCGTCGAACGAAATCGAACACCAGCGACGCTTCCGGTTTCGCCAGCGCGCGCAACTCGGCGTCCATCCCCGAGACGGTCATGCGTCGTCCCATCAGGCGCTCGACGACCGCGGCGAGCGGACCCAGCGCTGAGGCGGCCGCGAGGTAATCCTTCCGGTCTTTCGTGACGAACAGGTAAGGACGCAGGTCAACGCCGCTGATCGGCGGTTGCAGCTTGGCCCACGCCTTGATGACGTCCGACGACATCCACTGTGTCAGGACCGGATTTTCGGGCGGTGCCGGCGTCGCCTTCGCTGGCAATGTGGCGGGTTTCTTCGCCCCGGTCGCTGGCTCTTCGGCGGGTTTTTTGGTCCCGGATGCCGGTTCGTCGGCGGGTTTTACCGGCACCGCCTTCGGTTCGCGTTCGAGGATGCTTAGATCCTTGCATCGACCATCTGGATCGTTCGCGGACGCGAGACCGATCTCGTCGAACAACGTCGGGATGAACCGTTCGGCCAACATGAGCTTCGCGAGGACCGGTAGTTTGATCGCAGCCCCGAACCCGCGAGCGTCAGCGGTGCGCTCACGCAACAGCAGGCTGTTCAAGAACCGCTTGATCTGCCGCGGATTGCCCGACGTCCCGCTGGCGAGCAACGGCACGATCTGCTCGGTTAGAACGAGATCCTCCGCCACGTCCTTGGCGCGATCACCGAGCGCCGCTTGCACCGCGCCGCTGTCGAAGCCGGTCGGGTCCCAGGGCCGCTTCAGCGCCGTACGCGCCACTTTGACCAATTCGCCGAATTCCTCGTTGTCGTCGCCGAGGCGCGCACCGACCAACAGCAAAGTGACATAGATGTACGTCTCGACGCCGCCCAACGACGGTATCCGAAATGGGATCTGGATCAGCTTCTCGAGATAATTGCGGGCATAATCCCGCGGACCGGTCGTATCCGGCAGATCGGGGAAATGCTTGCGGACCGAATATTCGATCATCGCCTCGTCCGCGGCGATGACGAATGCCGTACGATCCATCATCACGAACAACCGCATCGCTTCCAGCGTCTCGATAGCCGGTTCGGGTAAGCAGCGATCCAGATCGTCGATCAGGACGACGAGTTGCTTCAGGCCCGCACGGCGCAGCAGCTCGTCGAATGCCTTGCGGAACTCCTCGACCTCCTGTGGGACCCGCCGGCTTTCCTTCTCCTTCAGCAGCCCTTCGGCGCCCTTGACGACCTTGTCGATCTCGTCCTTATCGAGGTGCTTCTTAGGATCACCGAAGAAGTTCTTCACCATCCCCACGACGGAGCCGATCTGATCGGGGTTGGGCAGCCCGGACATCGCCGTGAACGCGAGGCCGCCCCCCATACGCGCGATCTTGAGCCAGTCGAGCCGTTTGACGACATCCATCACGGCATCTGCGGCTTTGGTCGCGAGAGACCGCTTCTCGATCAATTGGGTGACGACGCCCTCGATCAGGGCGATCTTGGCATCTTCGAGTCCCTGAAAACGCCAGGCATTGAACTTGATGCACAGAATGTCATCGTGGCCGTCCAACGCGCTCTCGATCATCTCGAGCACACTCGACTTCCCCGCTCCCCAATCCCCGTGGACCCCTACCGTTACCGCCCGTTCGGGGTTCTCACCGATGAGTCCGACAATGGTGGTCGCAATCGCTTCGTTGTTCAGTAGATCGAACTTGGTTTCATTGTCTGCGAGCAGCACGTGTTCCCCTTCTCGGAACACGGCGTGGCCCCCACCCGCTCCGTTCTCAAGCATACTGCATGAAGTCCGGGATCGATCAAAGGCGTTTCATCAATTGATCGAGATTGGATGTTTTCCTTCGCGAAAGGCACAGCCGACATCTAGGTCGGCCATCCTTACTCTTGCCGAGGTTGCTGACGACGTTATCGAATCGGATGGTATCACGATGGGCGACGGTCACGATAGCTAAACAGGAGATATACCCTCTCTACCGCGGTGCCTCGCGCTTTCCCAAAACCGCAGCCAAATCGAGAATGGGAAGACAACTAGCCGAGAGCCGCCTTGTAGGCCGCAACTGCTGGCCTGAACCCCATCACTAACGCGTCTGCCGTCAGTTCGTGGCCGATGGACGCTTGGGCGATCGGAGGCAGAGCGCCGATCAAATCAGATAGGTTGGCAAGGTTGAGGTCATGACCGACGTTCACCAATGGCGAGAGCGAACCATGGGTTAAACGGCAGGGCAACCCCAGCCGTCTGCAATCCGTCGACAAAACCAACAGTTACCGGCTCGGCACAGATAGCCAGGTGGTGAGCCATGAGCGCGACCGCTTCAAAGAAACGCCGCACGTTGGGGATTGTGCGCGTATCAAATACGACAACAGCCGGGGCGTCACCCTTTACCGCTCGCCCGATGTTACTCCCTCACGAGAACCGGGAACGCCACAAACATCATTCCGCCCGCCGGTTGATCGCGAGCGCTGAAAGCCGGGAGTAAAAGCGTGACGCACCCGACCACGTTGACCGCTGGCCTCTCACGCTCAAAATAAGTTCGCTTAAAGTGAACTTATTTCTTGCGCCCAGCGCAATGACGTCGCATACGGCTCCGGTGTGAATAACGGAAGAAGTTCTCATATTCAGTTTTGGCATTTGCCAAAGCGTGGAGGGCGAAAGTTCTCTGTCGTTTTTTCCGGTCAGTCCGATGGCCCCCCGGCGACGGGGGAGGCGTCGGCGGGCGGGCGAAGCAGAGACGAAAGCGAGAAGTGCTTCCGTCTCTAGGTTGCAGGTGTAGTTGTCGGGTCCGCTCTGTTTGGCGAGAATCCATGGTCAGGTCAGCTCGTTTTGAGCTTGCCGCCATGGCGAACAGAGAAAGGAAAAGCTCATGGCTTTTTCGAGAAACACATACCGACGACGGCGGCGACGTGAGCTGCGAGGTAAAGCTCTTGGGCAGCGTCGTGGGTTTTGGGCTAGCCTCAAAAACCCAAATACTTTGAGATTTGCCTTTTCGGCAGGTCTTCTGATTTACAGGGTCATACGCTTCTTGCTGCGACTCTTTCAGCCCTCTTAGTAAACCGCCAACCTAATATCTACATAGACGGACGTTAGGAATCACAATGATAAACGAAGCTCTTAGATTGATACGGGTCTTTCATGACATTAAGCAATTTGAACTTGCTGAGCGTCTATCCGTGTCAAAATCTCATATCTCGGAAATCGAAAGCGGTAACAAAACGCCGTCTCTCGATTTGATCGAGAAATACTCGGCAGAGTTTAAGGTGCCGATTTCGGCTATTATGTTCTTTGCTGAGCAACTGCCCACCGCTCAACGTGGTGAGAAAGCTAGGACCAAAATTGCTTCTAAGGTTCTAGATCTATTGGGGTTCATCGAGAGGAAGGCGAATGCTACCTCTTCCTAACGGCTCCCAGTACGCTCTTCGAGACACGCCCTTTTTTCGCTTAAGATCCAGAAAAAAGCTTGCGGAGATTTTATTAGTATCTGACGCAGCGCTGCAAAGGGTTCTGAACGAAGAGAATTTGTATGAACGCCGATGGAAGCACAAAAAAGAAAAAGATAGCTGGCTTAATTTTGAACCCAAGCCTGAGGTCAGTCACTTTTATCGACCTATCGACATACCGGACAAGGGCCTAAAGTCGATCCAATCTCGAATTGCGAAGTTATTTGCGAAGGTTACCCCCCCTGATTGGCTTTTCAGTCCGGTTAAAGGGCGGTCTTATGTAAACAATGCAGCGCGCCACGTGGGAGCACGCGCTTTTTGGTTACTAGATATTGCTGACTACTTTCCGAGTTGCACCGATAATAACGTGGCGCATCTTTTCCATACCAGACTTGAATGCTCGCCGGATGTAACGGCGATTATTGTCAAACTTATCACTCTATGCGGTTGCCTACCGCAGGGATCGCCATGCAGTCCGATTATGGCATACTATTCGAATCATACAATGTGGCTGAAAATATCCGAAATCGTCACTGATTCTGGACTGACGCATAGCGTGTATGCCGATGACATAACGATCTCTGGCAACCTTATAAAGAAGGAGGTCATCTGGAATATCAAGGCAACAGTACACAAACATGGCTTGCGTATTAAAGCGGAGAAAGAACTGAGCATTATTGACAGTCCTGCTGACATCACAGGGGTCATTGTTAAGGGTGGCAGGACGATGTTGCCTAACCGGCAATTAAAACGACTTTTCGAGCTACGGGGTGAACGGCAACGAGCTAAAGGTTCGCTGGCAAAGGCCGCACTTGATAGCCAAATCGCAGGCCGGCTTGCCCAACAGCGTCAGGTCGAACACCAATATCGCCACCCGCCTTCCTGAATCGAGCGATCCGAGAATCCAGGGCGCCCGCTTGTACAGAGCCCGCTGCTGTCGCAGCGGGTCCAAGATAGCTGGACCCGAAAGGTCGGCGCATCAGCAGGGGCAACGCTGCGCTGTTGGGATGGCTGCGCGCTGCCCCTGCTGCTACCAACAAAGACCTACTCATTTTGCAGACGAAACCGCTTGATTTCCATTCCACATAAACGGCGACATGCAGCGCCGTGTCGTCGCGGCGTGCGATGCCTTTGCGCGGGACTTCGAGATCTACTCGATCGACGAGACGTTCCTCGACCTGACCGGCTTCGAGGACCGCGACCTGGTCGCGCACGTCAACGCGATGCGCGCCCAGGTCCGCCAGTGGACGACGATCCCCACCTGCGTCGGCATCGGCAACACCAAGACGCTGGCGAAGCTCGGCAACGCCGCGGCCAAGAAGAACCCGATGTTCGACGGCGTGGCAGATCTGCGGGATGATGCGGTTCGCAAATGGGTGATGGACCGGTTTCCGGTCGAGGACGTCTGGGGCGTGGGCGGCGCGACGGCCCGAAAACTGCTGGCGCTCGGCATTCGCAATGCCGGCGCGCTGCGCGACATGCCGATGAAGCAGGCGCGCGCGGTCGGCACCGTCGTGCTCGAGCGCCTGGTCGGCGAGCTGCGCGGTGTGCCGTCCGATGCGGTCGAGACCATCGCCCCGCAGCGCAAGGGCATGGCGGTCACGCGCTCGTTCGGGACGCCGGTGGGCGACTTCCACACCCTCTTCGGCGCGCTCACGCAATATGCGATGCGGGCGGGCGAGAAGCTTCGCTCGCATGGGCTGGTTGCGGGCCGGCTGACCGCGTTCTTCCATACCAACAGGCACAAGCTCGACCGGCCGCAATATGCCGGCACGCGCACGGTGGCGTTGCACCCGATGACCAGCGACAGCCTGGAGCTCATAGCCGCGGCGAAGCGCGGCGCGTCGGCCGCCTGGCGCGATGGCTATGCGTACACCAAAGCCGGTATCCTGCTCGACGATCTGATCGCGGCGGATCTTCGCCCCCGAACATTGTTCGAGGGCGACACGGACAAGCGCGACCGGTTGATGGGCGCTCTGGACGAGATCAACACCCGCTTTGGAAAGTTCGCGGCCACGACCGCTTCGCAAGGTTTCACGCGGGAATGGAAAATGCGATCCGAGATGAAATCGCCCGCCTGGACAACTGACATCCGTGAGGTGCCGAGCGTTCGGGCAGGATAGGCTGGCAAGAGCCCGCGGATTGCTATTCGGTCGTAACTGCTTCGATCAGACTTTGCACGTAAGATACAAGGCATTGCAGTGATGTCGTATCATTTGCCAGCATAAGTTTAACAATCTCAATCCCATCTAGAGTTTTGTCGTACTCAATCCGAGAATCACTGACGTCGGTAAATAACCTTGACAACAACTTTGCTGCATTAACTTTATTGAGCCAAGTTTCATTCTTAAAATCAGGTTCGACTCCAGAAATCAAAAAAGACGAACCTTTTCCTAAGGCAATTATGCGACTTGCAATATCGTCCGCGTTGGTAACACTAGCGGGATCTTTGGCGCTTATTCTCGATGCTATAGCTACGGGGTCAAGAAAATAACATTCCAAGTGCCTTCTAGGCAGAAAGCGAAGACGTCCACGGGAATCGCGTACCATTCCTTCTTTTTCTGAATCGCTCAGAGTTTCTGTATCGAATCCAAATATAACCTTTACGGGAAGTGTTGCTATGGCGACGCTCAGCCGCGAGTACGCGTCATAAACCATTTGCCTATCTCGGCGCTTGGCCCCGAAATCGCCAGTCGCAGCTACCGTGGTAAAAATTGTTCCGCGTGGCACGTCTCCCACTACCTCACGATAAAGATAGGGAAACAAAGTTTCTTCCGTTTCACCCTCTACCCAGATCACCCTATCAGCGGCAAATACGTCCGCCATAGATACGCCGAGATGAGATGCGACCTCGCGAAATGTGCCAACCTCCGCGGGGTTTAACGAAGTAATAGTCGAATTATAGCCATCGCGTTTAACTAGATGGACCGTCGACGGATTGGAAAAACCGACCACCTCCGGAGCATGTGTCGATATTATATATTGATGCTCTGCATAGTCTGTCTGAAGAATACGAAGCAGTGCTTTTACTGCCGCAGGATGCAGAAAGCTGTTGATCTCGTCGATTATGATCACCGCATGCTCTACGGTCATTATAGCGACCAAGAGAGCAACGGTCTGCGCAACCCCGGTGCCGCTTTGCGTTAGCGGAAAACTGAGTTTCACGTTCTGACGGGCTGGGGTAGGCCAAATGCGAATTTCCGTCATATTGGGATTGCCTGGCAGTATTCGCGTGCTCAAGTTTCCAACCGTCGGAAACAATTCACGGAGATGTGATACGAGTTTGTCAAACACGTCGCCTCTATCACCTGCTAGCGTTGCCAGGACGGCCGCAAGGTTTGATGCGTTCTGATCAAGTCTTTCAGTATGTGCAGTTGCAGTTTGACCTATGCTGAAACGCTCTGCCGAAAAATAGAACATTCGGGTTGTCCAGAGGTGTCGAATAGTATCAGGTAACGTATCTTCTCTGTTGATGTGGGGGCTGAGTTCCAGAGTTCCGTTGTTCGAAATAAGGCGCGCCGCCATCGGCTGCCCGCTGCCTGATGAAAATCGCCCATGCGAGGGATATGGAGCAGTGAACTCAATGCCAGGACGGTGTTGCACGTCAAGTTCGGACAGCGGCTGATCAAGAAAACTTTGGACATATTCCACCGGACCGTTCAATGTTCCTGACGGTGCCGGAATAATGCAAGACGCATTCTCAAGAACTGCGCCTCTTATCTCGGAGCCGCTCACCTCGATCCGCAAGCTCACTAGAGGTACCGGGAGCGCCTCGTCACGCCATTCGGCAGGGGTCCGGTGCCGATCGTCGGACAGCGATGGCTGCAGGGCCCGCAGAAACGCACTCTTGCCAACGTTATTGGGCCCCACGATTAAGTTTATGCCACCGTCAAAACGTACAACTTCGCTATCATCAAACGACTGAAAGCCGGTAACTCGTGCTCGAAGCAATCGCATCTTCGTCTCCCTGAAGATCATACATAGCTCAGACGTTTCGATCCGTCACATCGACCACCGTACTGCTGTGAGCGCTGCCGGGCGAAGGCCGCAGACCGACAATTTTATGCGGCAAATCTGTCGCGGAGGGACTGGCAGAAGATCGACATCTGCACGGATGGCAGAAGTGGCCAATGGCCAGGCTTCCAGCCCCGGACCGAACGCAAAGATGGGGTGTAGATCGCGTAGACAGGTACCATGACGTTCACCCCAAGCCGACGTTCGAAACGATCAACTCGCCCGCGCGCTGAGCCGCCCCGGCGCCGACTGTATACGTCGTCTCAGCCGTGCCGACATGAAACCGGGCGAATGTCGCCCTCGCTCCCGGCGTGTCGTTGATCGACAGGATGAAGCGCCCCTTGATCGCAGCCAGCTGGTCGGCGAGCTGGTCGAAGTCGGCGCGACCGAAGACGTCCTGGCCGTAATCGGTTTCGCAGCCCCAGTAGGGCGGATCGACGTAGAACAGCATGCCGGCGCGGTCGTAGCGCCGGATGAAGTCCGCATAGCCGAGCTGTTCGATCACGACGCCGGCAAGACGCTCGTGGATATCCGCCAGCAGCGGCTCCAGCTTGGTGACGTTGAAGCGCGCGCCCTGCGTCTTGTCGACGCCGAAGTACCGGCCGTTGACCTTGCCCCCGAAAGCCAGGCGCTGAAGGTAGAGGAAACGACACGCACGCTCGAGGTCGGTCAAAGTCTCGGGCGCCATCGCCTTCAGCCGTTCGAATTCGGCGCGCGACGCGACGCGGAAGCGCAGCATGTCGATCATGTAGGGGTAGTGTCGCTGCAACACGCGGAAGAACGTCACGACGTCGCCCGACACGTCGTTGATGACCTCGACCTTCGGCCGCGATCGGCGCCGCAGGAAGATGCCGCCCATGCCGACGAACGGCTCGGCATAGCCGTCATGGTCGACGCGCTCGATCATCGCGACCAGGCGCGAGGCCAGATTGCGCTTGCCGCCGATATAGCCCGCCGCGGGTGCGACGGGCTGAACCGAATTTAGGGTGTACATGTTGGATTTCCTCGCCTTGTAGAGATCCCGCCTGCGCAGATCGCGCGGGTGCGGGACGGCCAATGGCCGTTGGTCGTGGCGAGACAGGTCCTCGTCGGTGTGCCGGGCTGGACCCCGGCATCCCCCGCCCGGCTATGCCGAACGTAAAACTATGGCGCGGCCGCGTGCGCCTGACGCGGCGCGAAGGCGACCGCCTCGACGCCGATCTGCGCGTTCATGTCGAGCAGCCGCGCCTGGATCGGTTCGATCTCCAGCTCGAAGAACATGTCGACCGCCTCGCTCGGCTTGCCGAGGCTGGAGCCCTGCGCCGGTACGATCCCGAGCAGCGCGGGCGGCACACGGTGCGCGGCGAGCACGTCGTCGCGCGTCGCGTTCTTGATCCCGGTGAACTCGTCATTCGCGCCGACCTGCGCGATCGGCAGGATCTTGATCCCGCCATCCTTGCCGCCCGGCTGGTGGACGAACAGGTTCTTGAAATTGCCAGGCCCCTTCGACTGCTTCAGCGCGGTGCGGATCGCCTGCACGTCGCCGTCGGAGAACTCGCCGGTCGCGTGCAGGATGAAGCCCGCATGGCTGCCGTTGAGGTAGTATTTGCGGCGGAACAGCGTTGCCGCCTCGTTCAGCAGCGCAGACTGCAGCGCCGAGAGATATTCCGGCACGCCGTACAGCTCCTGGTTGATATCGGGCTGCATGATCTGGATGACGCTATTCGGGCGAAGCTCGGTCTCAATCGCGCCGCCTGGCGCGAAGAAATAACGCCCTTCCTCGACGCCGCGGCGGGTGAACTTGGCGAGCGCATGGTCGAGGCGGAGTAGATCGCCCAGCACGCTGCGGCGTTGCTCGACGAAGCCGAAGCCGAAGATCAGATAATCCTGCACCAGCTTTTCGAACGTCGCGCGCGACAGCCAGGCGGTCGGCACGAACGACCGCACCAGCAGATTGCGCTTCAGCAGGATCGCCGAGCTGTGATGTGGGCTCGCGCGGAACGATCGCGCCAGTCCCTCGACGCTGATCGGCGGTTCGTACCAGCGACCGTTGTGCCAGCACTGGAGCAGATCGAGCACCTCGCGCCGGCTGTTGACCGGTTCGGGATCGCCGAAGGTGAACGCCTCGACCGCGGTCGACGGCGCATGCGCCATGTCGATTGCACCAGTGCGGTCTATGCGGCGTGTGCGTCCCTTGCCCATTACAGGATCTCCATGGTGGCCTTCGGCTTTTCCTTGCCGTCGAGCGGTTCGTTGTTGAGCAGCTGTATCGTCGCCCAGGCGAGATCGGCGTGGCCCTCGTCACCGCCGCGCCCCGCCTTGAAGGTGACGTTGCGCCCCGAGGTGGTCAGCGTCTTCTTGATCGAGACGAACGACGACACGACGTCGAGCCAGCCGGCGTCGAACAGCATCCGACCGCGCGCGATGACGTGCTGCGCTTTCATGATCATCTGCGCCTTCACCTCAAGCGAATATTCGACCTTGGTGACGCCGCGCAGGCCTGCGTCGGGTTTGGCGAGCAGCTGATAGACGCCGGCGCCGACGCCGGTCGCGTCGATCGCGAGGAAGGTGCAAGTGTAGCGCGACAGCACGCCCTTGATGAAAGTCGCCTGCTCTTCGAAATCGAGCCCGCGCAGCTGGTGCTTTTCCAGCAGCCGGAACGGCGCGCCTTGCTCGGCGGGCGGCGCGGCGATCACCAGCGCCGCATTGTCGCCGTCGACGCTGTTCTGCGGATCGTAGCTGGCCCAGACGATGCCGGTGCCGAACGGGCGCTCGGCGTCGGGATTATAGTCGGTCCATTCCTCGACAGTATCGACGCCGCATTTGACCAGGTCGTTGAAGCGGAACGCGGACAGGCTGTCGTCGACGAAATCGCACAGGAACAGGTTGGCGAATTCGTCGGGCGCATATTCGTCCTCCAACTCCTCGATGTCGAACAGGTCGCAGCCGGCCGCCTCGGCGTCGCGGATGTTGACGATGTGTCGCCACACGCGGTCGGGCCCCTGCGCGCCGTCCTTCAGCGCGGCGTGGCTGACGTCGATCTCGACGCG
Organism: Sphingomonas sp. STIS6.2; assembly: GCF_000732685.2. NCBI lineage: Bacteria > Pseudomonadati > Pseudomonadota > Alphaproteobacteria > Sphingomonadales > Sphingomonadaceae > Sphingomonas > Sphingomonas sp. STIS6.2. The sequence goes on along the minus strand of NZ_JPDP02000039.1, from coordinate 90,857 downwards.
GTTTTCCTTGCGACGCCGCTTGTTGCGTCGCTCGCCCGTCCAATAGGGATAGGCCGGATGCGCGATCGTCGACGGCGTCGAGAAATAGGTCTTCCGCCATTTTCTGTGCGTCGCCATGCCCGAGGCGACCTTGTTCAGCTCCTCGAAGCTGTGAACCCAGAAGAACTCGTCAAAATAGAAATTCCCGTGGCGTCCCTGCGCGGTGCGGAAATTGGTCCCAAGAAAATGCAGCTCGGCCGCGGCCTCTTCGGCCGGGCGCAGCTCGCTGGTGATCAGCATCGGATCGCCGGCCAGGCTAACGCCGACCAGCTTGGCGAAGCTGACGATGTAGCTGCGGAACTGGTGTGCCTGCGCCTTTGACGCCGACAGGAAGATCTGGTTGCGGCCGGTCTCGATCGCGTCGATCAGTGCCTCGAACGCGAAATAATAGGTCGCGCCGATCTGCCGCGATTTGAGGATCATGCGCGTTCGGAACGTCAGCGCCGCGAACCATGCCTCCTGATAGCCATAGAGCTGATCGAGGAAGATCGCCTTCAGCTCGGCCGCCTGGTCGGCGGTGAAGTGGTTCTTCTTCGCCTTCTTCTTCTCGCCCGCGTTCCGGTTGGCGACCTTGTCGTTCAGATCGCCCGAATGCCCGCCGGGCGCCTCGTAGCGGCGCACCTTGGCCAGGCTCTCTACCTGACGGCGCAGTGCGTCCAGTTCGGTATAATCAGCGCCGGTCTTTTTCTCCTTGCAGATCAGCACCATCAGGCGCGTCTCAAGGCAGTCCTCCAGCTTGCGGATCGACGGCGCGTCATCCCAGCAGTGACGTCGCGCCCAGCTCTTCACCGTGTCGTATTTGACCGCCAGCTCGTCGGCGATCTGCACGAGGCTCCAGCCGCGCCAGTACAGGCTGCGTGCCGGGCGCACCCGTTCTTCAACGGGGAGGGTAAGCGGGTCGGCAAGGATCGACATGATAAGCGAACCTTGCCAAGTCTTGGCACCCGCCGCTTCCTAGGGCTCTTGTAGAATGTGTTTATACAAGAGTGTCGGGTTAAGGATATTGCCCATGAACGCAAATGCGCGGCCCGCACCTAAAACCTGCCATTCCGATTGCGGCTAGGTCGTTAAGCTATAAGGTCTCTTTTCATGTGCGAGTACGGTAACCGTACAAGCAAGGTCGCGCATGTTTGCCTTTTCAAGGTTACAAAGCCGTCCCATAACATGGCGACATGGACATGCTTACATTCATAGGAACGTTCCTAACCCGGGTTCCCGCCCCAGTCTGGGCAGCAACGATCGCGCTGTTCGGCGTTTACATCACCCTGCGTCTTACACGCATAACGCTGTTCGCGTCCCTTTTAGAGCGTCGCATCGAATGGTTGAAGGCATACAAAAAAGCCGTCAAAAAAGCCGCAAAAAGAACACCGTCAATCCTACCGGACAGCCAAGAGAAGGCAGTCGAAACTAAGGCGCAAGCCAAGGTGAGGAACTTAGCCGCCGATGCTCGTTGGCTCTTTGATAAATCCGTTGCTGCAAATACGGCAAGAGTGCGAGATCAATTGGGAGTAATTCATGGCCTCTACAAAAAATTAGCATCCCCAAATGCTGACGCGGAAGACATAAACTCGCTTATTGATACCTCTATGGCACGTCTGAACGATCTGGTAGTCGACGTTTCGTATTCTGCTACGCCATTTCTCTACGTTGGTGACATCAAGCGCCCGACCAAGATTGTTGTTGTACCGAAACGCATCACAGAATTAATCGGGAAAGCTGTGATTGCAAAACACAATCAGCCCGGCTCTCTAAGAAAGAAATAGTAAGAGATATACTCTTTCAAATAGTGCTGTCTTGATAATTTCGGTTGGCGCAAAGATAATTTTTTAAGGATTAAAAATCCTGAGTTACCGCGATCGCGCGCCGCGGCGCCGCGGGGGCCTTAATAGAAAACACTAGGTTAGTTTCGCCTTTAGCGATAGCCTTCTCGCAACAGAACCTTTGATACAAGAGACTGTGAGCAATTAAGGCGCCGGCAGTTTTGTCTTGGCTCAGCCCCTTGACATAGTAAGTGACAATACTTGCATCTCTAGCCTCGCGTCGTTCTTTAGCTGTGTCTCGAACCGGGCGACATGTCGAAGTCTGGCTGAGCCCGGGACCGAGCAACCCTTGAACGACGTTCTGGCCGTTGTGACCGATCGCGCGGATTTTAGTGATCCCGGTGCTGTTATCGGACTCTATGAAGTACTTTTTGACCCTAGGATCATTGGCCAGCGACTCGGCAGCGTTCAGAGTGGTGGTCGCAAGATCGCCGCCCTTCGGTGCCGGAACAAGTGCGCGAGGACGAGTGATCTTTTTAATCGGTAGCCGGGCCATCCGTTTTGCTCCAGATAACTGGTGGTACTGGATTATTCCAATTCGCGCCTGCGGGCAATCAGCTCGGACGCGGAAAGGGTAAATTTGACCTTTGCGCCTTTTCGTTGGGCGTGGACATCTTGGGTACGCTGTTGCCTCCGCGAAACGCCTGGGGTTCCCTCAAGACATTCCTGTGGTTCCTGCCTTGGTAACGGAACGATGTCCGCCCCGTGGGGGCAACACGTGATGGGTGGCACCGGCGCGATTGCCCCTGACTGCGATCGGCGGCTCACTCCCGCATTTTCGAATTCATTATGCCAAGATCAGATGCACAAGTAGGCTTTGAATGACCGCTAAATCTCCCTTTTCTTGTAGAATGCCATTCTACAAGATCAGCCGCTTGAGACCTCGACCGTCTTCGTCCCTGTTCGGTCCAACAAACGGCGCCCGGCGCGCCGCAATCGAACCGAGGACCAGCCGCCATGGGCACCAAGAGCAAGCCGTTCCGCGCCTTCGTCGAAGGCGAGACCATCAGCGATGGCCGCAAGATCACGCCGGAGATGATCGACGAGTGCGTCGCGACCTTCGCACCCGCGACCTATTCGCCGCGGATCAACCTCGAGCATGTCTCGGGCTACAGCCCGGAGCCGCCCTTCAACGGCTATGGCGACGTCGTCTCGCTTGAAGCCAAGACCGACGACATCGTCATCGCCGGCAAGAGCGAGAAGCGCCGCGCGCTGTACGCGATTGTCGAGGGCAACGACCAGCTGGTCGCGCTGGCCAGGGCCGACCAGAAGCCGTTCCCGTCGGTCGAGCTCACCCCCAATTATGCAGGCAGCGGCAAGTTCGGCATCATCGGCCTGGCCTTTACCGACACGCCTGCGTCGATCGGCACCGAGCGCCTGCAATTCTCGCACCGCGCGCCGGGCACGGTGTTCGCCTCGGGATCCGATGCCGTCGCGATCGAATTCGAGGCGAAGCAGGCCGAACAGGAGAAGGTCGACAGCATTGTCGATCGCCTGTTCTCGGCCGTCGCCGCCAAGTTCAAACCCGCCGAACCCGTCGCGCCGACGCCCGCCAATGACAATTTTGATCCGGCGACCTTCGCCACCGACATGCGGACCGCGTTCAGCGGCTCGCTGACCGCAGCGCTGAAGCCGGTCACGGATGCGCATGCCTCGCTGCAACGCGAGCTCGCGACGCTGAAGACGCAGTTGGCCGCCACGGAGCAGCCCGGCTTCGCGCGCGCGCCGGCATCGGGGGCAGGGGACGACGCCGTCACCGACTGCTGATCCACCGCGCCCGACACCGACCGCCCCGTCAGACCGCCTTCACAGGAACCGCCCCGATGCTCAACGCTACCCGCACCAAGTACGATGCTTATACCCAGCAGATCGGCAAGCTGAACAACGTCGCCGACCCTAGCCGCGCTTTCGAGGTGCTGCCGGCCATCGCGCAGACGCTGCGCGCCAAGCTGAAGGGATCGAGCGACTTCCTGTCGAAGATCAACATCATCCCGGTCGTGGCGCAGGAGGGCGACAAGGTCGGCGTCGGCGTGAAGGGCACGATCGCCAGCCGCACCGACACGCGCACCAAGGACCGCAGCCCGCGCTATCCCGGCGATCTCGACGAGACACGCTATCGCTGCGAGAAGACCGACTTCGACACGCTCATCCGGTACGAGACGCTCGACGCCTGGGCGCATCAGCCCGATTTCCAGACGCTGCTGCGCGACGCGATCGTCAGCGCGAAGGCGGTCGACATCATCACCATCGGCTTCAACGGCATGTTCGTGGCGAAGGACACCGATCCGGTCGCCTATCCGCTGCTTCAGGACGTCAACAAGGGCTGGCTCCAGCACATCCGCGAGGATGCGCCCGAGCGCCAAGCCGCGGGCGGCGAGCTGAAGGCGGAAACGCGTGACGCGGACGGTGTCGTGACCGCGGCCGGCGCGATCTATGTCGGCGCCGGCGAGGTCGGCACCGACGTCGACTACGTCAACATCGACGCGCTGGTGTTCGCCGGCATCGAGCTGCTCCACGAGAATTACCGCGAGGACACCGACCTGGTCGCGATCGTCGGCCGCGAGCTGGTCAACGACAAGTATTTCTCGATCATAAACGCATCGGGCGACCGTGCGACCGAGCAGCTCGCGCGCGACGTGCTGCTCGCCGACAAAAAGATCGGTGGGCTCAGCGCAGTACGCGTGCCAAAATTCCCGAAGAACGCCATCCTCATCACCACGCTCGCCAACCTGTCGGTCTACGAACAGATCGGCACAGAGCGGCGCAAGATCGAGGACAACGCCAAGCGCGACCAGATCGAGAACTACGAGAGCGTGAACCACGCCTATGTCGTCGAGGACATGGGCAAGGCCGCGCTGATCGAGAACATCGTCATGGGCAAGTCGCCCGCCGCGCGCGCGCCGGCCGGCGACTAACCCTTTCCCCCCGTTCCCGCCCCCACAGGACACGCCATGAGCTTCGCTCGACGCCAGGAACAAATCCTAGCCATGAAAGCGGCGTCTGTTCCTGCCTCCGGGGGCGGGCACACCCGCACCGCCGCGGTCGCCAAACCGGCCGCGGCGGACCAACTGCTCGTGCCCGCTGGCAACACGCCGCCCGCGCGCGCCGCGGCCACGATATCCATGCGGCTGCGCCATGACATGCAGCGGCTGAAACAGATCAAGTCGATCGACCGCAAGGTCGCCGCCAAGCGCAAGATGCTGCCCGACTACCGCGCATGGTGCGATGGGCTGCTCGATGCCGGGCACGGTGCCGACACCAGCACGCTGAAGCCGACCGGCGCCGACGACGTGCTGCCGACCATCATGGTCTGGTGTATGGACGTCGGCGACTGGTCGCGCGCCTTGGCGCTCGCCCGCTTCGTGCTGCGCTTCTCGATCCCCATGCCCAAGCGATACGAGCGCGATGCCGCCACGCTGGTGCTGGAGGAGATCGCCGACGCCGCGCTCAAGACGCAGGTTCGCGGTGATGCCTTCCCGCTCGACGTGCTTGAGGCCGTCGAGCTGCTGACCGACGGCATCGACATGCACGACCAGCCGCGCGCCAAGCTGCTCAAGGCGATCGGCGCCGAGCTGATCCGCGCGGCCGGCATGTCCACGGGCGCCGCGATCATCCCGACGATCGACCGCGCGACGGCGATGCTGACGCGCGCGCAGGATCTGCACGACCGGGTCGGCGTGAAGGCCATGCTGCGCGGTCTCGAAAAGGCGAAGATTGCCGCAACGAAATCCCAAGCCGGCGACACCGCCGGCTGAACCAAGCTCGCCCCCGGCGCTCGGGGACGGATCACGCGAGACGGGAGGCCTTCGGGCCACAGGGCCGTCGCTCGACCTGATCCCCACCCTCGTGAAATTAAGGACCGTCCCTATGACCATCATCGCGACCGTCCTGCCCGACGTGGATACGCCAGCCCCGGCGCTGATCACGAATGACGGCTTCTTGCCAGACATCGACCCCGCCATGTTCCGCGAGCAGCACCGCATCCGCGACGCAGTCACGCCCGCCCGGGCGCGCGAGGCGCTGATCGCGGGCATCCTGACGGTAGGGCGCGATCTCGCCGCCTGGACCGCCGGGCATCGCGCGGCGGGGATATTTCGCCTGGAGAGCGTGCCCGCCTCGACGATAGACGGCATCAGCACATTGGTGCTGCTCTACCGCCGCGCCGTCTTCACCGCCGCCAAGGCCGAAGTCGTAGAGCGATATCGTGACGTCGACCTCACCGGCGCCGGGCAACGTAAGGCTGAGGATCTCGATCCCAGCGTCGCCGAGCTGCGCCGCGATTCCCTGTACGCCATCCGCGACATGCTCGCGGTCACGCGCACCTGTGTCGAGCTGATCTGATGGCTGCGCTCGACACCGCCCGCGCACGCGATGGCGACACGCTCGATGCGCTGATCTGGCGCGAGCGCGGGCTTGGTCCTGCCGATCTGCCGGTCGTGCTTGCCGCCAATCCCGGCATCGCCGCGCGCGGCCCAATCCTGCCCAAGGGGCTGTCCGTAAACCTTCCCGCCATCGCCGCGCCGGCCGTCGCCGTGCGCACCGATGTCGTCAACCTGTGGGACTGACGATGCACAAGCTCCTTCATGACCTAGCCGAAGGGCTGCTCGCCTTTCTCGGCTCGCTCGTCCCGCCCGCGCTCGGGTCGATCGTCAGCATGCTGTACGATCCCGACCTCACCTGGGGGCAGCGCGCGACACAGCTCTGGGTCGGCGTTGTCGTCAGCTATTTCGTGCAGCGGGCGGCCGGCGCGGTCTACCCGTTTCATCCCTTCGTCCTCCAGGCGCTCGGGTTCATGCTCGGGATGGTCGCCTTCAAGACCGCGCCCAGTTTCATCACCGGCTGCGCGACCGCGGCCGGTGAGCTGCCCGGCATCATCCGCGACCGCCTGGTCGCCTTCCTCCCCGCCAAGAAGGAGAAAAAGTGATGCCGAACCCCGGCACCACCACGCCTGCGCGCACGCCGCGCAAGACGCTGATCGGCGTCGTCGGTCTCGCCACCGCCGTTATTGTTACCCCGTTCGTGTCCGCATGGGAGTCGGGCGGCAGGCCGCGGCTCGAAGCCTACCGCGACATCGTCGGCGTCTGGACGATCTGCGGTGGCGAGACACTCGGCGTGACGCCCGGCATGCGCGAGACGGTTGCGGGGTGCGAAGCCCGCGACCAGGCCGCGCTGATCCGACACGCCGAACCCGTCCTAGCCTGCACGCCATCGCTGCGCGACCATCCCAACCAGCTCGCCGCGGCTATCAGCTTGGCGTACAATATCGGCACCGGTGGCTATTGCGGCTCGAACGTCGACCGCCGCTTCGACGCGGGCCAGTGGCGCGCGGCGTGCGACGCCTTCCTCCTGTGGAACAAGGCGGGCGGCAAGGTCGTGAACGGTCTCGTCCGTCGGCGCCAGGCGGAGCGTGACCTTTGCTTGAAGGATCTGCCGCGATGATCCGCGCCATCCTGTCGAAGCTGCGCGGTGAGGCTGCGTTTCTTGTCCTGCTCGCGGTCGCGGGGGCGGGGGCCTGGCTTTATGTCCTTTTCCAGCAGGTCCGCGCCGATCGCGACGACGCCGTGCACCGCGCCGAGATTGTCTGCGCGCGCTCGGGCGTCGAATGGGGCGCAACCGATACCGCCGCGCGCGGCGTCCTGTGCGCACGCCATGTCGCCGGCCTCGTCGCGTTTCGCGCCGACGCCGACCAGCAGACCGCGCGGCTGTTCGCCAAGGCGATGGCCGACGCCAGCGCCCGCACCGTCAAAGACAACCAGGCCGCGCGCCTCGCGGCCGAAGCCGCCAGCGCCGCGGCCATCCGCATGGAGACCGCCGATGCCGAAGCCGAACGCCGCAACCTTGTCGATCGTGAGTGGCTTGCTGCTGTCAACGGCGTTGCCGGCCTGCGCCCACCGGCCCGCTGATCGGCCCGTTGCGGTGCCGGTTGCCGTCGCGATCGAACGGCCGCTGCCGCCTGCCAATCTGATGGCCTGCGCAGAGCGCCCCGCGGGCCTGCCCGAAGATGCGTCACTGATCGCCCAGATCCCGACGGCCATCCGCGCCGGCATCATCCGCATGGCCCGCGCCTTCCGTGCAAATGCCGACAGCAAGGACCGCCTGGTCAACTGGCTGGCAGCGGACAGCTGCCCGGCGCCCGCAAAGGCGACCAGATGAAAAAGCTCGAAAGCCTGCGCGCGCATCTGATCGCATCTGTTCCCACAATCAGGAACAGCCCGGAGAAGATGGAGATTTTCGTCGATAAGGGGGACGTCGCGGTGCGCGCGGGCTCGCTGTCGTTCGAATATTCCTACACGGCTTCGATCTGGGTGCAAGACCATGCCGGCAGTGTCGACACTTTGTTGGTGCCGATCCTGGCCTGGATCGCTGCCAACCAGCCCGACTTGTTCGAGAAGGGCGAGCGCAAACCGTTCACCTTCGAAAGCGAGCTGCTCGACGCCGAGACGTGCGACATCACGATCACGCTCGCTCTGACCGAACTGGTGCGCGTCGAACAGGAGGCAAGGGGCCTGAAAGTCACGCATCTCCCCGAGCCCGTCCTGCTCGATCAGTTTGCCGGCGTTCCGACCGGCACCGCCCTATGGGCTGGGCTGATTGATGACGCAGCCGGCGGTATCGAGATCGTCACGCGATGACCGACTTCGAACCGATCGAGCAGCTCTGCCGCGATCTGCTGCTGCGCACCGCCGCGCCCGAGCGCGCGCGGCTTATGCGTTCGATCGGCCGCGAGATCCGCAAGAGTCAGTCGGATCGCATCGCCGCCCAGCGCGATCCGGAAGGCGCGGCATTCGCCCCGCGTCGTCCCAAGTCCGATCGCGGTAACAAGAAGGGACGGCTTCGCCAGCAGAAGATGTTCCGCAAGCTGCGCATGGCGAAGAGCCTTAAAGGTGGCGGCAATGCCGATGAGGCATGGGTCGGCTTCGGTGGGCGTGCTTCGCGGATCGCTAGCATTCACCAAGCCGGTATGTCCGATGCACCGGCACCGGGTCAGCCGAAGGTTCGCTATGCACGCCGCATCCTGCTTGGCCTGACGGAAGCCGAGCGTCAGCGGATCCTTGACCTTATTCTTGCGCAGCTCGCATCGCGCTGAACGGCAATAAGGGAGAGGAAACCAGACGTCAGCCCGGCAGAGCAGATTGAGCGATTAACTCAAACAGGCCTGCGCTTCCGGCGACTTGCAACAGCACAGGTATCATGAAGAAAAGCGCCGCCAGCCACGCCACTATGCTCGGACGTTCGACTCTGCCTAGGTGCCGTGCAACAGCGAAAGCGCCGAAGCCAAAGGCAATGGGAACTGCGGTTAAAAAGACGTAATTGGCCGGCAAGGCATCGTAAAGACTCCACGCAATGAGCATGCTCTCCGCGGTGGAGCACCATAAGAGGATTCGCGTAACTCCGACGCGATCAAGCCATCTTTTTAATCGGTCCTCGGCTGAACCCGGTTCGGCAATCCATCCCATGCATGATAGCATGCATCTGTTTTTCACAGCGGGCAATGTCCGGGATTGGGCGGAAACGGAATCGCCGAAATGGGATGTTTCCGACCGGATTCGGCATGATCGGTATTCGCAATAGGAGACAATCACGGCTCTTGTAGAATGCGTTTAAACAAGAGCGCGGCATAGCCATGCGCGCAGGCTCGCGCCGACATGGCTCATCATGGCCGCCACCTCCAGTCCCACCACCGTCGACCTGTCGCGCTTCGATCCCCCGACGATCGTCGAGCAGCTGGATTACGAGACGATATTCCGGCGCAAGGTCGCCCGTGTCCGGGCGTTGCTGCCGAGCTTCGACGCGACCGTCGACAGCGATCCGGCGGTAAAGGTCCTGCAGGTCGCGACCTATGACGAGCTGCTCCTGCGGCAGGACTTCAACGAGCGGCTGCAAAAACGCCTGGTTGCGTATGCGACAGGATCCACGCTGGATCATCTCGGCGCACAAATCGGCGTTGCACGGCTGGTCGCCACGCCGGGCAACCGCGTCACCGGCGCCGCAGCGGTTTACGAAACCGATGATAGCTTTCGCGCGCGCATTGTACTTGGTCCCGAGGGCTTCTCGGTCGCCGGGCCGGAACTCGCCTATGTAAAGCATGCGAAGGACGCGAGCGGACTCGTGCTGGACGCGAGCGCCACGTCGCCGGCACCGGGCGAGGTGCTGGTGACGGTCCTTTCTGCCGAAGGCGACGGCACCGCCTCAGCCGTGCTGCTCGAACAGGTCCGCGCGATCGTCACCGATGATGCGATCCGCCCGCTCGGCGATCTGGTTTCGGTGGCCCCGGCAACGCAGCGGCGTTTCGCGCTGATCGCCAATCTGTGGACGTTCGCCGGTCCCGATCCGTCGCTTATCCTGACTTCCGCCAGAGACAAGCTGGCGCGCTACCTTGCAGATTCGCGCAAGCTCGGTCGCGATATCACGATGTCGGGCCTGTACGCGGCGCTCACCGTCGAGGGCGTACAGCGCGTCGAGATCGACTCGCCCGCCGTCTCGATCGTATGCGACCTGACGCAGGCGGCGCTGTGTACCGCCATCACCGTGACGCATGCCGGCTATGACGAATAGCCTCCTGCCCCCCAACGCGACCCGGTTCGAGCGCGCGCTCGAGGCGGGCGCCGCGCGCATCGTCGACGTCGAGGCACCCGCCGATATCGACGATCCGCTGCAATGCCCGGTGGAGCTGCTGCCGTGGCTCGCCTGGGGTTTGTCGGTCGACATATGGGACGCGGACTGGTCCGAAGCGGACAAGCGCGCAGCCGTAGCCGGTTCGATCGCGCTGCACCGCCGCAAGGGCACACCCTTGTCGGTCAAGACGGTGCTTGGCCGGTTTGACCAGCTCGCACAGCTCACCGAATGGCACGAGGCGCGACCACGCCGCACGCCGCACACCTTCGACATCGTCATGCCCATGGTGCTGGCGGATGGTACCGCGCCTGGCGGACGGCGGGCAACGGCTGCGTTCGCCGAGGCGATCATCCGCGAGGTCTCGCGCGTGAAGCCGCTACGCGAGCACCTGACGATGGTGCAGTCGATCGCGGCGGGCGGGTTCGTCGGGATCCAGACCGTCGCGCGGCTCTTCATCGAAGTGCGGCAGGATCTGGTGCTGACACCCGACACCTCAGCCGTCTGGGCAACCTACCTGCAAACCGAAGACGGCGAGCCGTTGCAGGACACCGAAAGCGCCTTTCTGGAAACCACCCTATGACAGCGCTCACCCTCGTGATGACGACGGCCGGGCTTGGTCGCTTCACAGCCGCACAGGTTCAGGACGATATCGATCTGACGATCGCGTCGGTCGCCTTCACCGCGTCCGACTTCGTCGCCGCCCCGACATTGACCGCGCTGCCGGGCGAGTTCCGCCGCATCGGGGCGATCTCGGGCGAGGCGATCGGCGGCAACATGGTGCACATGATCGTCCGCGACGACGGCGATGTCGGCTATACCGTGCGCGGCTTCGGTCTGTTTCTTGCCGATGGCACCTTGTTCGCGGTGTACGGGCAGGCAACGACGATCTGCGAGAAGTCCGCCTCGACCTCGCTGCTGATGCCGATCGACATCGCCTTTCCAACGACCGCGATCGACAAGCTGACGTTCGGCGACGCCAATTTCCTGAACCCGCCGGCGACGACCGAACGCCGGGGCGTCGTCGAACTGGCGACGCAAGGCGAAGCCGCGGCCGGCACGGATACCAGCCGGGTCGCATCGGTAGCGGTATTGAAGGGGCTCCTGGGCACGCTCGAAACGCGTCTGACAAACGCTGTTGCCGATCTGGCGACGAGTTTCGGACAGGCGCTCGACGGCATCGTTGCCCGGACCATCTATGGATCCGGCCTGGTCAAGGGCGGTGGCAACCTGTCGGCGAACCGCACGCTGACCGTCGACGCCGCGAGCGCCGCGCAACTGCGGGCTGGCGTTCAGGCGGACGTCGTTGCCACGCCGGCTGCGCTCGCCGCGGCGGGTGTCATCTACCTGATCGAAGCGAAGGCCGATGGCCCCAGCCGCTATCGCCGCTTTTCAGATGGCAGCGTCGAGATGATGGGCGTGTCGGCATTGCCGGGCAGCGAGTCCAGCTTCACGCTGAACTTCCCGTGGCCGTTCCCGACCGTCTGCGAGGGGATCTTCGCGACGATCATCAACACCGCGGCATCGAATGACGGCCAGTCGACCGTTCAGGAGATCTCGCTGAGTGCCGCCAGCGCTCAACTCTACGCGCAGAATCACAAGACCCCCACGGCCGATGCGAATGGCGGCTTTCGCTGGTTCGCGCGAGGACACTGACATGGCGAAAATCTCCGGGCTGCCCGTCCTGTCGACCCCACTCGGCACCGAACGCGTCATCGTCGCGGATCCGGCCGATGGCGGACGGACGAAGAGCGCCGCCATCACCCCACTGGTCGAAGCCGCCGCGCGGCCGACCGTCGCGCGCGTCGAACAGACCGCCAGCGATCTGGCGCGGGCCTACCGCGAAATCAGTCCCGGCCCCAACCTCTTCGCGTTTCCCATACTCGACCCCTATGGATTCACTATCGGCGGCTTCCGGCGTGACGGCAGTCTGTCGCAACAGCATATCGACGGCGTCAGCACGTTAAAGCTTGCCCGCGAATTCACTGGCTTTGCCGCACCGACGATGGACAATTACGGCCTGATCGCGGGCGGTATGACCGACCGCGGCGACATGACGCTGGCGCCGGGGCCCCAGGGGCAGGCGTTCCTGCTGACCGATGGCTACGGGCTGACCGGCTTCTCGATCGACCGGACCGGCGCCGTGTCGGGCAGCGCCGGCGTGCCGGCAGAACCGCCTTCGATCTCGCGCGCGGACGCGGTTCGCGGATGGCGATCCAAAGCCCACGGCATGCGGTTTCGCGGCGAGCGCGCGGCGTTGGCGATCATCGGCGACAGCCAGTTCCGTGAGGTTACCGGGCAGGCCAACCGACCGCTTGTGCAGCGGCTGCGCGCGGCGTTCGGCAATGCCGGACCGGGCTGGTGTTGTCTCAACACGAGCAGCGTCGGCTATTCGGCAGACGATGGCGGGGCCATGCGCGGCGATGCCAGCGTGACGGTTACCGGGACATGGCAGAATCTGCTGTATCAACCATGGTCGCCCGACACCCGCGGCATCCAGTCTTTCTCCGCCGGTTCGACGTACGTCGTCGACTATCCGGGCGCGCTGGCAATCTCGCTGGTCGAGCTTCACCATGCCGGCGGAGGCATTCGCTACCGCTATGGAGCGGGAAACTGGGCCAGCCTCGATCTTGGCGCATCCCCGGGAAAGGTCGTGCTTGCCGCCCCGCCCGCCGGGCCGTTCAGCCTGCAGATCGAGGTCGTATCGGGCATGGTGAAGATTGCCGGCGTCGTGCTGGCGGCGGCAACCGGCTGTCTGGTGCATAACCTCGCATATGGCGGCTCCTCGGCCTTGGGCTGGGCGTCGGTCGACCAGGCGGTTTGGCTCCAGGCACTCGGCCGGCTCGGTTTCGACGCGGTCGCGCTTGGCCTTGGCGGTAACGACGAAAGCCAGTCGCGATCCGTGGCCCAATATACCGCCGATATCACGTCGATTGTCTCGACGCTGTGCAGCGCAAACCGCGCTGCCGATGTCGCCCTGTGCTTGCGCCCCCAGGCACCGCGAAGCGGCGTGCCCGAGCAGATGGACGCCTATGCATCTGCCGCCCGGCAATTCTGCAGCACGCTCGACCTGGCGCTGTTCGACGCCCGGCCGCGGTTCGGCGCGAGCTACGCCGAGTACGGATACGCGGGCACCCGGCGCCAGCTCTTTGGCCCCGACAACGTCCATCTCAATGCGGCTGGGGCGGACGTCTTCGCCAGCGGTGCCGCTGAACTCTTTCTCGCTTAACAAGGACCGACCATGCCCGGCATCATCTCTCCGACCGCAGACTTTTCGGCATCCGGCCTTGGTCGGGGTCTGTTCCTCACGACCAACCGCACCAACCTGATTTCCGAGTTCCTGTTCGGTCGCAACCTCGCGACGAGCCGGGTCAACAGTGCCGGCATGAAGACCAATGCGGTGGAGGCGCTGACGGGCGCCGCGGTAGCGCCGGTTTATGGCGATCACGAAGCCGAGCTGGGTAACGGCACCGGTATCGACACGTTGGTCGCGATGCCGGGCGTCGCGCATACGATGCTGCTCGTGTGCGGCGTCCAGGGCGCAGACGCCGCGGCTTTGGCGACCGACACGATCCTGTCTGGCGTATCGTCCGGCTTCAACGGCCGTCTTGCGGTCACCGTCGCTGCGGGGAAGCTCACCTTCAGCCTCGCCGATGTCAGTGCGACGCCGGCGTCCCTGCCCAACCTTCCCGCGCGACCGCTCAATGCGCATCGCTGCCTCATCGCCAGCATCTCGGGATCTGCTGCCGGTTCAATCATGACGATCGAGGAATTCGCCGGCGGCCAGCTGCTGCAATCCGCCAGCGCACCAACAGCCGGCGCGCGGACCGCGCCGGCTGGGACGATCGTCGTCGGCAACAGCAGTCACATCGGCCCCGGCGCCTTCCCGGCACGGGTAAAGCACGCGGCTCGCATTGATTGGGACCGCCAACTTTCCGCTGCGGAACGTTTGGCGGCCTATCAGGAAGTCCGCACGATCCTCGCCGGCATGGGCAAGGCGATCTGATCCAGCCACTGCTCTTGTAGAAAGCGTTTCTACAAGAGCAGCCCCGCGCAGATGGTGAACGACAGCGCCATGGTCGCCAAATGGCTGACCCTGCTGACATTCAGCGCCTCATTGGCGATCTCGCGCGCGAAGGCACCATTGCGTCGGTGGATCTCGACGCCGGCACCGCCCGCGTCCAGTTCGCCGACGATCTGACGACGGGCGACATTCCGTGGCTCGCGAGCCGCGCGGGATCCACGCGTACCTGGTCGCCGCCCGCGATCGGCGAACAGGTCGTTGTCTTGGCACCCGAAGCGGACACCGCGCGTGGCATCATCATCGGAAGCCTGTCGAGCGACGCTCATCCGCACCCCGCGAACGACGACTCCACCCTGACCGAATATCAGGACCGCGCACGGATCGGTTACGATCCCAGGACCCACACGCTGACGGCCATCCTGCCAGCAGGCGCGTCCGTCCGGATCGATGCGGATGGTGGCCTGTCGTTCAAGGGCGACCTTGCAGTCGATGGCGACATCCACGCGACCGGCAGCGTGACCGGCGACGCGGACGTCGTCGGTGGCGGCAAGAGCCTCAAGGGGCACGTTCACACGAACGTGCAGGCGGGTGGCGCGATCTCGGGCCCGCCCCGATGAGCGGTATGGATCGCAACACCGGTGCGCCGCTAGCTGGTGCAGATCACCTCGCGCAGTCGATCGGCGACATTCTCGGGACCCCGCTCGGCACGCGGATCGGGCGGCGCGAGTATGGCTCGCTCGTTCCCCAGCTGCTCGATCAGCCGAACAACGAACTCGGCCGCATGCGGATCTTCGCTGCCGCAGCGCTTGCCCTCCTTCGGCAGGAGGGGCGCGCGCGGATCTCCCGCGTCGTGCTTTCGCCCGGAAAACTCCCGCATGAGGCCGTCATCACGGTCACCGGCCGGCGCACCGACACGACGGCCGCCCCCGCCTTTTCCATCTCGTCCACCATCCGCGCCCTGTCGGCGCTCGCCTGAAAGGTCCGCCCATGAGTTTCCTCCACGGGATCAACGTCACCGAGGTCAAGACATCGACCCGCGGTATCGTGACGGTTGCCACCGCCGTTATTGGGCTGGTCGCGACGGCACCGGATGCGGTTGCCGGCGCGTTCCCGCTCGACACCGCGGTCAAGGTGACGAACCTCGACGACGCGATCGAGAAGGCCGGCGCGGGCGGCACGCTGCGCGCCGCGCTGGTCGCCATCGCAGGACAGGTCGCCGCGCCCGTCGTCGTTGTACGCGTCGCGCCTGGCGCTACGCCAGCTGACACCGCGACCGCGGTCATCGGCACCGACGTTGCCGGCGTAAAGACGGGCATGCAGGCTCTGTTGACCGCGCCTGCACAGTTGAACCTTCACCCTCGGATCATTGGCGCGCCCGGCCTGGAGGCGGAGCCGGTAACCGCGGCGATGGTGACGGTCGCGAAGCGCCTGCGCGCGCGCGTCTACGCCGCGGCGATCGGCGACGATCGCGGCGAAGCAATCGCGCACCGCGCGCTGTTCCCCGACGCGCGTGAGCTGACGCTGCTCTGGCCGAGCGTGACGGCGCCCTACGGCGCGGGCGGTGCGAGCATTGGCGTCCCGGTCGCAGCGGTCGCGATGGGCGCACGTGCGGCGATCGACCAGATGCAGGGCTGGCACAAAACGCTGTCCAACGTCGCGCTGCCCGAAATCGATGGCCTGGCGGCAGATGTCACCTTCGACATTCAGGACGCGGACTGCGACGCCAACGTGCTCAACGCGTCGCAGCTAGTGACGGTGGTCCGCATCGCGGGCGAGCTGCGCTTCTGGGGCAACCGCACCTGCGCCGCGCCGGACAGCGACTTCGTGTTCGAAAGCGCCTGCCGCACCGCGCAGATCCTCGCCGACACCGTCGCGCTCGGGCTGGTGTGGGCGATGGACAAGCCGTTGCTGCCCAGCCTCGCGAAGGACATCGTCGAGCAGATCAACGAGAAATTTCGCACCGAGACGCGTGCCGGCCGCATCCTCGGCGCCGTGGCCGTCTTCGACGGGGCGAGAAACCCGGTCGAGCAGCTGAAGGCCGGCAAGCTGCTGATCAGCTACCGCTACACCTTCGTGCCCCCGCTGGAAGCGCTCGGGCTCGAGCAGGAGATCTCGGACGAGTTCTTCGCCGACTTCACCAGCCTGGTCGCCGGCAACTAACCCCACCTCCTGCACGAAAGGCCGACGCGATGGCGTTCCCCAGCAAGCTAAAACAGACGATGATGTTCAACGATGGCGAGGCCTTTATCGGCGAAACCGTCTCGATCACCCCGCCCAAACTCGTCCGCAAGTTCGAGGATTACCGCGCGGGCGGCATGAGCCGCGCGGTCAAGGTCGACATGGGCGGCGAGGCGCTGGAAATGGAGGCGACCTATGGCGGCCCGATGCGCCAGATCCTGCGCCAGCACGGGATGCTCAATATCTCGGGCGTGCAGCAGCGCTTCGTCGGCTCGTTCCAGAACGACGATACCGGCGCCGTCGACGTCGTCGAGATCGTCACCCGCGGCCGGCACGAAGAAATCGACATGGGCGAATGGAAGCCCGGCGAAGACACCGAGTTCAAGGTCAAAAGCCAGCTCAGCTATTTCAAGCTGACGTGGAACGACGTCGTCGAGGTCGAGATCGATGTGCTCGGCATGATCGAGGTCGTTGGCGGCGTCGACCTGATGGCCGCGCATCGCGGGGCGCTGGGGCTTTAGACCGCGCACCAGCGCCGCTGCCCCGCCGAGAACCAAATCCGAGGATCGATAAGATGAACGACCAGAACGACACGCAAAACTCCGCACCCGCCGCGCCAGGCGACGTCACGCTCGAATACGACATCGTCGTCGCCGACAAGGTCGTGATGCCGGCGGGCACGCTGATTCATGTCCGAAAGCCGATGGGCGGCGCGCTGCGCGGTGCGAACCTCGGCGGGCTGGTGCGGATGGATTACAACCAGGTCGCGCTCGTCGCGCCGCGCGTGACGCAGCCGATCCTGCATCCGCACCTCATCGACGCGATGGATCCCGCCGACGTGACGCAGATCGCAGGGGTGCTCGTCGATTTTTTGCTGCCGACTGCGACGAAGGCGGCACTCTCCCAGAGCATGTAGAAGATCCGATGGCGGACATCGCCTTCGTCTTCCACTGGTCGCCCGATGCTCTGGACGCACTCTCGATCCACGACCTGATGCTGTGGCGCGGGCGCGCCGCGCGCCGCCACAATCCCGAAGGACAAACCCGTGGATCGTAACCTGCGCATCCGCATGCTGCTCGAGGCCGGCGACCGCGTTACCGGTCCGCTGCGCGCCATCGCCGGCGGATCGACCAAGGCCGCGCAGGCGCTCAAGCTGACGCGCGACGGCTTGCGGGAGATCGAGCGCGCACAGGGCGATATCGCGGGCTTCCGCAAACTGAAGACCGGCCTTGGCGATACCGGCACAGCGCTCGGGACGGCGCGGACGCGCATGGCGGGTTTACGGCAGGATATCGCCGCCACCGACAAGCCGACCGCGGCGCTGACCCGCGCGCTCGCCAAGGCGGAACGCGCGGTGACGACGCTGGAGGTGACCGAGCGCAAACAGTCGCAGTCGCTGCAGGAAATGTCGCTGCGCCTCCACACCGCCGGCATCAATACGAACGACCTGGCGCGGCACCAGCGCCGGCTACGCACCGAGGCGGTCCAGACCAACCGCACGATCGTCGAGCAGACGGCCGAGGTCGGACGGCTCGCTGATCGCGAGCGGCGCATGGCGGCTGGCCGCGCGCGCTTCTCGCGTATGCAGGGTACGGCCACCGGGCTCGCGGCCGGCGGTGCCGCAGCGATCGGCACCGGCATGGCGATGGCCGCGCCGCTGATCGGCAGCATCAAGGCCGCGCAGGACTTTCAGTCGGTGATGACCGACATCGGGCAAAAGGCCGATCTGTCGCGCGCGGCCTCGGACCAGCTCGGCCGCAACCTGCTCGCATCCGCGCGCGCCGCCAACCAGATGCCGGCGGACCTGCAAGCCGGTGTCGATGCGCTCGCCGGGCTCGGCGCGAAGGTGCCGGACGCGGTCGCGATGATGAAGCCGATCGGCCGCGCGGCGACCGCGTACAAGGCCGAGATCTCGGACCTGTCCGCCGCCGCGTTCGCCGCTACCGACAATCTGAAGGTACCGGTCGCGCAGACCGGCAAGATCATCGACGTCATGGCCAGCGCCGGCAAGGCGGGCGCGTTCGAGATCAAGGACATGGCGCAGTATTTCCCCGCACTGACCGCCGCCTATCAGGGGCTCGGCCAAACGGGCGTCGGCGCCGTCGCGGATCTTGCCGCCGGTTTGCAGATCGCGCGCAAGGGGGCAGGGGATGCCGCCAGCGCCGGCAGCAACCTTGCCAACATCCTCCAGAAGATCGCGTCGCCCGCCACCAACAAGGCGTTCGAAAAGATGGGCGTCGATCTGCCGGCCGCGCTGAAGAAGGCCTATGCGGAAGGAAAGACGCCGCTCGAAGCCATTGCCGAGCTGACCAACAAGACGCTCAAGGGCGACCTGTCGAAGCTCGGCTATCTGTTCGAGGATGCGCAGGTGCAGCAGGGCCTGCGCCCGCTGATCCAGAACATGGAGGAATTTCGGAAGATCCGCGCCGAGGCTGGCAAGGCCGGGGGCACGACGGACAGCGACTTCGCCGATCGCATGAAGGACTCGGCCGAGCAGTCCAAGCAGCTCAAGGTCAACGCGACGACGCTGGCGATCACGCTCGGCGCGCAGCTGCTGCCGACCATCAATGCGATCGTCACGCGCGCCAATGCGTTCGCGACGTGGATCGGCGACGTCGCCAACCGCTATCCCAATGCGACCAAGGCGGTGGCCATTGGCGCCGCGGCGTTCGCCGGGCTGTTCTTCGTGCTGGGAGGCGGCGCGATCGTCATCGCCGGGCTGGTCGCACCCTTCTCGGCGCTGGCGTTCGCGGCAGGCGCGCTCGGCATCGGCATGCTGCCGGTGATCGGCATCGCGCTCGCAGTCGTCGCCGGCATCGTCGCGATCGGTGCCGCAGCCTATCTGATCTATGCCAATTGGGGCGCGATCGGGGGATGGTTCGCCGGGCTTTGGCAGGGGATCAAGGGAACGTTCGCGGGCGCCGTCGACTGGTTCGCGTCGTTGCCTACCCGCTTCGCGCAGATCGGCCGCGACATGATCTCCGGCCTGATCCGCGGGATCTTCGGCATGTTCGGTTCGCTGAAAACCACGATTGTCGGCGTCGCCTCGTCCGCGGCGGGCTGGTTCAAGGCCAAGCTCGGCATCCATTCGCCCAGCCGCGTCTTTGCCGGCTTCGGTGGCAACATCGTCGACGGGCTGACCAACGGCATCGCCGCGCAGGAGGGCGAGCCGGTCAAGCGCATGGATCGCCTTTCCAGCCGCCTGACGTCCGCGATCGTCACCGGCAGCGCGATCCCCGCGCTGGCAATGGGCGGTGCCGCCGGCGCCGCCCCCGCATCGCCCGGCACGGTGAGCGCCGCACCTCGCAGCTACACCATCCACATCAACCAGCAGCCGGGCCAAGACGCGCAAGCCCTCGCTCGCGCCGTCGCTGACGAGCTGGACCGCCGCGACCGTGAAACGGCTGCGCGGCGCCGGTCGTCCTTCGCCGACACCCCCGATTACGAGACCGTCTGATGCTGCTCGCGCTTGGCCTGTTTCCCTTCTCGATCCATACGCTCGCCTTCGCCGAGCTGGCGCGCCGCGCGAGCTGGCGCCACGCCGCCTCGGCGCGGATCGGCGCACGCGACGCGACCCAATATACCGGCCCCGGCGAAGAGACGATCACGCTGCCCGGCACCGTCTATGCCGAGATCGCCGACGGTCGCGTGTCGATCGACGAGCTACGCCGCATGGCGGACAGCGGCGACGCCTGGTCGCTCGTCGATGGCCTAGGCTATGTCTATGGCGCGTTCGTCATCAGCGGCATCGACGATCGCGCAAAGGCGTTCTTCCCCGACGGCACGCCGCGCCAGATCGACTTCGCAATCGACCTCCTTCGCGTCGACAGCGACGTCGCATGATCGCCAACATCGCCGCCGTCCGCGTCGTCGTCGACGGCACCGATATCACGCCGCTGCTCGAAGGCCGCGTCGCGCAAGCCAATGGCCGCCCGCCGCGCCGGCGCCTCGTCTCGCTCGGCATCACTGAAAAGCGCGGCGAGGAGGCCGACCAGCTTGATCTCGTCATCGACGATACCGACGGCGCCGTCGCCCTCCCGCCGACGGGCGCGAAGATTCACGTCTGGCTCGGCTGGAAGCAGGGCAGCGACGTCACGCCCGGCCTGGTCGACAAGGGATGGTTCATCGTCGACGAGGTCGCGCATGGCGGCCCGCCCGACCTGATCACGATCCGCGCGCGTTCGGCCGACTTCACCAGCGACCTGAAAACCCGGCGGGAGAAGAGCTGGCACGGCACGACGCTCGGCGCGATCGTGACCGAAATTGCCGAGCGGCACCAGCTGACGCCGCGCTGCGCGGCCAGCCTGGCCGACATCGCGGTCACGGCAAAGGCGCAGAACCGCGAAAGCGACCTCGCCTTCCTCCGCCGCCTCGGCCGCGAGCGCGGCGCGGTGGCGAAGATCGCGCGCGGCGTGCTGATCTTCTCGCCGATCGCCGCCGGCACGACGCCGTCCGGCAAACGGATCGCGACCGTCACCATCGCGCGGCGCGACGGCGATGCTCACCAATTCAGTCGCCAGAAGCGGGACGATGTTTCAGGCGTGAAGGCGACCTGGCACAACCGCAAGTCCGGCAAGCGCGAGCAGCTCGTGGCGGGAAAGACGGACGGAGCGAGGATGCTTTCAAAGGTCCATGCCAACGAGACGGACGCCCGTACTGCGGCCAACGCCGCACACGCTCGCGCGCGTCGTGAGCTGGTGTCGCTGACGATGAAGCTCGCCTTGGGCCGACCGGATATCTACCCAGAAATAAAGGCTCACGTTATGGGCTATAGAGCAGCGATTGACGCCGTAGAATGGTTGGTCGCCGAAGTGACCCACACGCTCGGCGAACGCGGCTACGTCACCGGACTGACTCTTGAAGCCGCTTAAGCGCCGGGAATAAAACGAGCGATGGCCGCAAAGCCCTTTTTGTCGGGCATCGTCATTTGGTTTCTAAGCAAACGGTCATTTTGTGTTTAAAGATTACACGCAGCAAAAAAAGTTAATTTAACTCGCTAGCTTGACGATGCCAACCATCTTAGCATTCTTAATTTGATATAGCATGTACTGCAACTGTCTGAATTATCACCCGGTCACTGACGTTAGCACGAAACTATATGTCCAACAAATAATCGTATTTAAATTCTCAATCCAATTCTTGATAAATCGCTGTTTCAATTAAACTGATGGCATGATAAACGTCATATTAATGTCTGCGAATGTCATCAATGCGAACCATTTGCTCGTCCCGTTCGACTTGAACCGGAACAATGTCATCATAACTATTTCTAAGCCAGCCCTGTGGCGCTAAACCTTCGCGCTCGGCCAAGACTACATGATGTTTTATGGATCGCTCTGCAATTGCCTCTGCGAACGGCTTTAGGTATGTGTCAAGGAATTCTGTAAGATAATCCTTGTGAACCAAATCTATTGCAAACCGGGTGCCAAATGCTGGTCCATCCTCAACATGGACATGTTCATGTCGATAAACTCTTACCCAAGGCGTGAACTCTAACCGGCCTTGCTTTGCTACAAGCATCGGGCCGTCAATGACACCGATCGCAAATGCCATTTCAAGAGAAAGGTAAAGATAGGTACTTCTTGGCTTTCTGGCAGACTTAAAGTGTGACAAAGACTTTACTAGTGGAAGAATTAGACTTTGATATGCGTCACTGCCGCAAAGCTCTAGGGATTTTCCTTTCCTTGCCGCCTTGCTGAAGGTGTAGCAAAAGTGCGGCGTAGTGAGATAAGGATGATCGGACGGGACGATCATATCCGCGACCCGCGCGATTAATTCGAAACCTTTTCCGTAGTGTATATTAACTGTATCATCGAAGAGGCCAGCTAATATTGGCGTTGATGACGAGGGGGGCGGACCGTCTGCTGGAAAGAATATATGTGGCATCACACTCTGCTTGCATTCAATCAGTGCGTTTGCCGCCGGGTATACCCGCTTACCATCCGCAGTGTTGTAAAGCATGAGATTCGCTAAAATATCGAGCGTTCTAGTTTGGCCCGTCTGTGGGTCAACGAACGACCACTCATGCTCAATGCTATACTCGTCCGACAATTGGCGGGCGATCTCGATTTGTAAAGGGTAGCCCGATATTGCAACCGCGCTGGCTAGCGATTCAAGATCTAGCCCTTCTCCAAGCTTATTACTTTCCGGGTTTTGCACAACTGCGTCCCTTAATTAAGTAGCATGTGAGCGCAGTTTCAAAACCCCATAGCCTCATCCCACGGCATGACGCGGTGGACGGATGAAACCTGTTCGTTCGGCACCTCGAACTCAACGGCAGGATTAAATTGGCGCAACACAACGACACCAGGTCGGCGTCGCACGAGTTGCTTGATCAGGACATGGCGGACCTCTTCGCCATCGAATGTCGGACCGCGCAACTGGACGACGACATCGTCACCTACCCCTGGGGGGCGCTTAGGGTCGACGAGCAGGCGTCTGCCAGAATCGAACCTCGGCTCCATCGAATGGCCAGCTACGGACACCACGTATAGGTCCGGCCTTCCGGTGACGCCGATCGGGCGAGCCATATAATCTAGAGGTGCGGACATATGCACCTCCGTCTGCTCGACATTCACTACGATTCCGTTGCCGCTTCCAAATTCGAAATCGGCGCCGAGCGCAGTACCGTAAACGGGCAACGTTTTAGGTAGCCGGCGAAACGCGGCTTCAGACGGGTGGCCGTCCTCCGGTATCGTGCGCTCGATCCCTTGATCGCGGCCAAGCAGCCAATCCGACGTTGTCCCCAAAACATCGGCGATTGCATCAAGTCGGTCAAGGCCTGGCATGTGGCCGGCGAGGATCGCTCGGATGGCGTCGGGCTTGTTCAACGCTGCGATCGACACCTCTCGAGCGGACATGTTCTTCTCGGCAACTTTAGCCGATAGCCGCTCCTTCAGTACGTCAGGTACGTTCTTCCTCATGCTGCAATCATGACGCATGAGATGCCGCATGGCGTGCGGAATATTTACGTTGACCACTGCTGCATACGTGACGTAAGTATACGTCATGACCGCTGCATACGATACCGCATTGCGAACGATCGCCGACTCTTACGACGCCGAAGTCGCGCGGCGTGGTGGCAAATCGTTGTCCCGGATCGCTACGATCGTCGTCAGCAGCGGCGCGTTCTTCAATCGCTTGCGGGACGGTAAGACGTTCTCCGTCACCAATCTTGAGAAATTTGCCGCGTGGTTTCGAGTGCCAGCCAACTGGCCGGACCGCACGATCCCTCATGTCGCCGCTATCGCATTGACCAGCATTGGTCGCCCGCCTCTTCCTGCCAACACCATGCCGCATTCTTACCGCACTGGTGAAGCATCGGTCGATTGCGATCTTCGTACAATTCCGCAGCCGAGCGACGCGGCATGACCAAGGCTCGCACCCCCGACAGCTTCGCCGACGCGATGATCAAGGTAATGGCGCAGGTCGGCGCGGCTGCTGCTGCGAAGGCTGTCGATCGCGCCGAGCGTACCATCTACGAGTGGGCTAACCCGGACAGCGACACGCTCCCCACCCTGACGCAAGCCTTGGCGCTTGATACCGCCCACCGCCTAGCTGGCGGCGAAGACGCGCCGTTCCGCGACGCGTTTAGCCAGCAGCTCGACATTGAGGTGCAGCAGCAGGATGCCTGCCGCCTCGCGCTCGTGACGGACTCGATCGAGCTGATCCGCGAGACAAGCGAATTGCACGCCGCCCTTTTCACCGCCGCTCAGCCTGGCGCCTCCCCGCGTGATCATCATCGCGCGCTGGTCGAGGCGCAGCAGGTTGACGGCGTTCTGCGCCGCATCCGCCGGCGCCTGCCCAATTTCCTTCGTCCCGCCATGTCGACGGGGCCGGGGAATGCCGGGGGGACCCATCAGTGACGAAGAAAAGAAACTACACGCCCCGCGTTCCCGCGACGGTGTGCCCGCACTGTCTGACACGCTCGATCGCCTATGACTCGGTCGAGATCGACCGGCTGACGCGCGAGATCCGCTATGTCTGCCAGAACCCCGATTGCGGCCACACCTTCGTGGCGCAGCTCGGCATCTTCCGCACGGTCCGGCCGAGCATGATCCCGAACCCGGCGATCCGCCTGCCGCACGGCCAGTGGCGCTCGAAGCCCGCGAACGACGACAACCGCGTGCCGGCTAATGACGACGACCAGCCCGACGCGGCGGAGGTCTCGCCAGCCCCTGGCTGATCCCCTGATCTGACCTCCGCGGCCGATCCGCCGCCAGCCTCCTGAACCATCCCCCCCGTCACTCCGGAAGATCCCGCTTCCGGCGCCGTCACCCCTTTGTCTGGAAGGATTGCCCCATGATCCATGTCGCGATGCCCACCGAACGCCGCCGCCCGGCGCCCTCGGTTCTGCCGCCGCTGACGCCTGCGCGCTATCTGCGTCTGCGCCGTATTGCCGCCGGCCTGTCGGTCGACGCGATCGCACGCAGCATCAGCGCGAACAACCAGGACGAGGCGCGGGCGCTCGTCATGCTGCTCGAAACCGAGGGGTCTACGGCACGCTATCGCGAGACCGTCGACGCATTCGCCGATGCCTTCCCAATCGATATCGACGTGTACTTTCAGCTGCGCGACACGCCGGCCGAGGAACATCCCCGGATCTGCCGCGGCTGCGGGTGCAGCGAGAGCGATCCGTGCGTCGCGGGCGACGGCTCGCACACGTGCGGCTGGCGCGGGCCGGCGACGTGCTCGCGCTGTGTCTCGGATCCTGCAGCGGCGGTGCTCCAGTGATCGCCGCCGCTGCAACCAGCCGCTCCCGCATCGAGCGCCGCATGCGACAACGCCGCATGGCGAAGGTCATCGTGGCGATTGCGCTCGCCGTGATCTGGGTCCCGGTCGCGATCATCATGCTTGCCGCGGGCATGGCGGATCGGCGCGGTTGATGGCCCAGCACATCCTCCACGGCTTCGGCATCGGCTTGCTCGCGGGCGGTGGCGCTGCGGCGCTCGGTGTCATCGCCGGGTCGCTCGCCCCGCAATGGCAGCGCATCTTCCGCCTCGCGCTCGGCAACGTCGAGCCGGCCATCGACCCGGCGGTCGAGGAGGCCATCCGATGAACGGCGTCGAACAGCAGCGCTTGCCCATAGGCTATCGGGTTCTCGCGGTCGGCACTGCGTCGCTGCTCGGCTGGGTGCCCATCGTCGCATGGTGGGCCTTGTGACGCCGCAGGCGTCGCCGCCTCCCGCGGCCGACATTCTTGCTGGCGCCGCCCGCCGCACCTGTTCGGACGCGTTCGCCGGTCTTGGCGAAACGCTTTCTACAAGAACGCCCACTGGCGCGTCCTCTGGCCTCCCAAGCATCTGCAGGAATTCCATGGTGATCAGCACCGCTCCCCCCGAAGCACGCGAAATCAAATCGTCCGCAGCCCTTGAGAGCTGTTCCCCAAAGCGGGAACAGCGCGGCCTCCCCATCGAGATATCGCGAATGATGGGGCTTCAAACCGCGTACGAAATCCTTGGCGGCAAGAAGGCGCTGGCGGATGCGCTAGGGGTCTGCGTTCGAAGCCTGAACCACAAACTCAACGCCGATCGCGGCGTGTCGAACCTCGACCTGTTCGTGACCGCCAAGACGCTTGAAACGCGCGCCGCGAAGATGATGCAGCATGCTGCAAAGCTGCGCGCAGTGCTCGCCGAAACCCCGCTCGAATCGGCGCAGCGATGAGCGCGCGCGCCCTCGTTCGCCAGGCCGACCTCGCGCGCGTGTTCCGCGCTGCTGCGAAAGTCGGCATCCCCGTGCGCGTCGAGATCGAACCCGGCCGGATCATCGTCACGACCGGGGCAGGGGTCGTCCCCGCCGGTGCGAACAGCCTGGACGAGATGTTCGCGTGAAGCGGCGTTGGCTTCCGAAGCACGTCAGCACGTTCCGCGACCGGCATGGCAAGGCCCATTACCGGTATCGCCGGACGGGCTTCGTCACATACTATTTCAAGAGCGAGCCGGGGACCGACGCGTTTCTGGCCGAGCTGCGCGCGTGCAACGAAGGCGTCAGCGCGCCAGCGATCGAGGCCGGCGCCAACCGCGCGGCGGTTGGCACGTTCGACGATCTGCTGTCCCGCTACTACCGCTCGCCTGACTTTCTCGATCCGGGCGAGCGAACGCGCGTCGTCTACCGTGGAACGCTCGAGCGCTGGCGCTCGCGGACCCGCAAGGGGCGGCGATACGGCGAGATCATGGTCCGCGAGCTGCAGCCGCGGCACGTCGAGGCGATGCTCGCCGAGCTGCTGCCGCACCGAACATCGGCGAACATGCTTCGCAAACGGCTCTCCGCCCTGATGAAATTCGCCATGCGTATCGGCATGGCCGGCTCGAACCCGGTCATCGTCACGCGTCCGTTCAAGATCAGCGGGGGCGGGTTCCACAGCTGGAGCGAAGACGAGATCGCCGCCTACGAACGGCGCCACGCGATCGGCACGGTCGCCCGGCTGGCGTTCGATCTGATGATCTGGACGGGTCAGCGCGGCGGTGATGCCCGCAAGATGGGTCCCGCCAGCGTTCGCGACACCCGGCTCGAACTGACGCAGGAAAAGACGAAGGTCTTTGTGTCGCTGCCGATCATGCCCGGCCTGGCGGAATCGATCCTCGCGACGCCGACGGTCGGCGCGTTCTTCGTCGTCACCGAGTTCGGCAAGCAGTTCTCGGTGAAGGGCTTCGGCAACAAGTTCCGCCAGTGGTGCGACGAGGCTGGCCTGCCGAACTGCTCGGCACACGGGCTGCGCAAAGCCGCCGCTCGGCGCTTCGCCGAGGCCGGCTGCTCGAATCAAGAGATCAAGGCGTGGACCGGTCACACGACCGACAGCGAGGTCGCGCGGTACACCGCTGCGGCAGATCAGCGCACGCTTTCAGACACCGCCGCGGACAAGCTTTTGGCTAACCTTGCGGAAAGGTTAGCCAAAGATGCCGCTAAGGCATTGAAATCAGGGGAAAATAAATGAAGTTTGGTGCACCCGACTGGATTCGAACCAGTGGCCTCTGCCTTCGGAGGGCAGCGCTCTATCCAGCTGAGCTACGGGTGCCTGAGGCGTGCGCGTAGCAAAGCCTAGTCGGGTGCGCCAGCCATTTTCTTGGCCGCGCCGATCTTGGCGGCGAGCTTGGGCGGCGGAGTCTTGGGCTTGAACGCGCACAGGTCCGCGACGAGGCAGCGCCAGCATTCGGGGGTGCGCGCCTTGCAGACATAGCGGCCGTGCAGGATCAGCCAGTGATGCGCGTGGAGGCGGAAGGGCTGGGGGGTGGCCGCATCGAGCTTCAGCTCGACCGCGAGCGGGGTCTTGCCGCGGGCAAGGCCGGTACGGTTGCCGACGCGGAAGATGTGCGTGTCGACCGCGAAGGTCTCTGCGCCGAACGCGACGTTGAGCACGACATTGGCGGTCTTGCGGCCGACGCCGGGCAGCCGTTCGAGCGCGGCGCGGTCGTTCGGGACGATGCCGTCATATTCGTCGACGAGCATCTGCGACAGCGCGATGACGTTCTTGGCCTTGGTGTTGAACAGGCCGATCGTCTTGATGTGCTCCTTCAGCGCGTCGAGCCCGAGCGCGAGCATCGCCTGCGGCGTGTCGGCGATGCGGAACAGCGCGCGCGTCGCCTTGTTGACGCCGATGTCGGTCGCCTGTGCGGACAAGGCGACCGCGACGACGAGCGTGTAGGGATTGACGAATTCGAGCTCGGTCTCGGGATGCGGATCGGCCTCGGCGAGCCGCGCATAGAAGTCGACGACGTCGGCCTTCTTCACTGGCTCACAGCCCCAGCACGTCGCCCATCCGGTAGCGGCCGGCGGGCTGGTCGGCGAGCCAGAGCGCGGCGCGCACCGCACCGCGCGCGAAGATGCTGCGATCGTCGCCGCGGTGGTTGAGCTCGATCCGCTCGCCTTCGCCCGCGAAGATCACGCTGTGGTCGCCGATCACCGATCCGCCGCGCAGCGAGGCGAAGCCGATCGTCCCCTCGCTGCGTGCGCCGACCAGCCCGGCGCGGCTGTCGACGCGCAGCTCGGCGAGCGTCGAATCGCGCCCGCGGGCGGCGGCCTCGCCGAGCAGGAGCGCGGTGCCCGAGGGGGCGTCGACCTTGTGACGGTGATGCATCTCGACGATCTCGACGTCCCAGTCGGGGCCGAGCCGCGCCGCGGCCTCGCGCACCAGGATGCCGAGCAGCGTGACGCCGAGCGAGGTGTTGCCGGTCTGGAGGATCGCGATGTCGGCAGCCGCCGCGTCGATCAGCGACTGGTGCTGCGGGGTCAGGCCGGTCGTGCCGATGACGAGCGCGGTGCCCGCCGCGCGCGCGGCGGCGAGATGCGCCTCGATCGCCGAGGGGGTCGAGAAGTCGACCAGCACGTCGGCGGCTGCCGCGAGCGGGCTGGGGTCGTCGCCCGCATCGACGCCGCCCGCGAGCGTCGCGCCCGCGGTCTCGATCGCGTCGGTGATCGCGCGGCCCATCCGGCCGGCGCTGCCATAGATGCCGATCGCGGTCATGCGGGCCCGGGGGGCGGACGGAGGCGAGGTCGGTGCAATCATGCGCGCGCTTTCGCACGAAGCGGGGGGTCGCGAATAGACCCCAAATCCGCGCGATAGCGTTATCGCGGGACGGACGGGAGCGACCGGACGAGGTCGAGATCGGCGGGCTTGTCGACATCGACCGCGGCCAGCCCGTACGGCGTCGCGACCGCCGCGGCGACCAGCCCCGCCTTGCGCCCGAGATGCGCGATCGCATCGCCGAGCGTGAGCCGGCCCAGCGCATAGCGCAGCAACAGCCCCGGGCCGAGCCGGCGGACGATCCGCCACGGCCGCTTGCGATCCGCCTCGACCTGCCGCCACAGATCGATCGCGGCGATCGACCTGGGGGTGGCGAAGCGGAACAGGTTGCACCCCGACCAGCCGCCATCGGCGAAGCGGAGATAGGTGCGCCGCGTCCCGGGCGCCGCCGCCTCGACCACGTCGCGGCGCGCGAGCAGCACCGCGACATCGGCGTCGGCGGGGATGTCGGCCTGGAACCGCGTGATCCATTCGGGCCGGAGCAGCGCATGATCCGCGGTGGTGACGAGCAGCGGGGTGCCGAGCGCGGCGATCCCGTCGCCGACGCTCAGACTCGGGCCGCTCGCGGCGTCGAGTACCCGCAGCCCCAGCGCGACCGCGTGATCGCGCACCGCGTCGTCCGATACCGATACCGCGATCACGCCCGCGCCGGCCTCGCGCAGCGCGTCCGCGACCCGCGCGAGCAAGGTCCGTCCCTCGAGCAGGATCAGCGCCTTGTGCGCGACGCCCGCATAGGCCGCGAGCGGATCGACGCCGCCGCGCGACCCGGCGAGGATCAGCGCGTTGAACGGGGTAGGCACCTCCGTCATACCGCCTGCCGCGCGCGCCAGACGCGCCACAGCACGCCGGGCGCGGCCAGGATCGGATGCCGCTCGGCCCAGGGCGACAGCGGCACGGCGATCCCGGTATGTCGCTCGATCTTCCACGCGCCGTAGCGTGCCGCGCCGTCGAAGGTGAAGGCGGCACGCATCAGCCGGGCGATGTTGATCGGCTTGCCCGCGCGCCGCCGCAGCCGCCACGCGCGCAGCACCGCGGCGCGGCGTGCGGGCGGCAGGGCAGGGCGCAGCGCCTCGCCCTCGGTCGTCACGACAATCCCGTCCGCCGCCCAGGCGAGCGGGAGCAGCCGGTCATAGCGGTCGGGGTCGAAGCCGATGATCTGATCCTCGCGCCCGCCCTTTTCGACGCGGAATTCGGCGGCATAGGTCTGGCGGAACAGCGCCTGCCAATAGTCGCGCGGGGTGCCCGTCTCGGGGCCGAGCGCGGCGGCGAACCGCGCGGCGGAGCGCGCGGCGGCGGCGATCGCCTCGGCGATCCGGGCGGTCGTCGCCTCGTCGCGCGACCAGACCAATGCACAGGGCTGGACGAAGCGCGTCCAGATCGTCGTGTCGAGCGTCCCCGCGTCCGCCGCCTTGGCGAAGGTCGACAGCCGCATCGTCGCGATCTTCGCGCGCAGCGTCTCGCCCGCCGCGTCGAACTCGCGGTAACTGACAGTCGGCCAGATGCCGCGTTCGGGCGGACCCGCGGTCAGCACGTAGAAGTCGAGCACGCCCTCGGTCGCCCCGGTCCGCAGGTTCGAGCCATAGAACAGGATGCCGACCGCGCCGGGCGTCGCCGCGAGCGCCTCGGCGACGTGCCGCACCGCAGGAATCACCGGGGCGGCGAGCTGGTCGCGGACGAGCGCGCCGAGCGTCGCGCTCACGGAACGACGAAGCTGATCGGCGCCGCCTGGCGGATCGTCAGCGCGCCGCCCGGATAGACTTCGCCGTCGAGGATGAAGCCCGCCTCCATCGTCACGTCGAGCGCGGGCGTGTCGATCCGGTGATAGCCCGCCCGGTCGAGCCATTTCGCCGGCGACCCTGCGACGATCAGCGGTGCGGCGGCGGCGAGCCAGCGCGGCGGCGCATCGACCAGCAGCGTCTTCAGCCCGTCGCGCGCCGCGCCGAATGGCTGGACGCCCAGCGGCATCCGCGTCAGCGTCGAGGCGAGCAGGATGTAGCGGTGCGTGTCGGTATCCGCGACCCGGCCGGCATCGGCGGCGGCATCGTAGCGGACGTGCATCCGGTTGCCCGCGCGCCACATCCCAGATGCGCGGCCGAACAGCGTCTGGACGATCGCCCAGCTCAGCGCGACGCCGACCGCGAACCCCTTGAACGCGCCCGCGCGGTGTGCGCGCTGGGCCAGTCCGGTCGCCTCGACGAACGCGCCCGCGCCGAACAGGAAGCCACGGAGTTTCTGGCCGGTGCCGGCGCGTTCGACCTCGACCGGGCGCCGGACGATGCTCGCGCCGTCGCGCGCCGCGGCGAGCGCCTGGTCGAGCGTCCAGTGATCGGGAATGCCGAGATCGAGCGCGAGCGCGTTAGTCTTGCCCGACGGGACGATCGCGACGCGCGGCATCGCGCCCGTCCACACCGTCGCCGCCGCGGTCAGCACGTCGCGGATCGTGCCGTCGCCGCCGTCGATCACCAGCAGCTCGATCCCGTGCTGCGCGAAATCGGTCAGCACCGCGGCCAGCTCGGCCTGGGTCCGCGGCGTGACCGCGAGCACCGTGCCCGACACGAAGGGACGCGTCGCCTCGACGCTGCTGCGGTTGCGGTGGCTCTTGGGGTTGCAGATGATCCCGGTGCGGATCTGCGACGCAGCACTGCGCGCGGTCACGTCCGGTGCCGCGCCGCGTCTGGCCGCTGGAAACGGCACGCCATCAAGGGCCTGGAAATTGGAAACGGCGTCGCTCACACTCTTGGCTACCTGTCGCAGGCTAGTATCGCTACATTTTTATGGCACGTCTGCCCCTGATCGACGCTAGCGCCGATACCGCATCTTCATCCGCACGACCGTCCCCCCGGCCGGCAACGCCACCCGCGCCGACGCGAAGGAGGGCAGGCCGACCGATGTGGGGGCGTCGTTCGAAAATCCAAACCCCTCCTTGGGCAGGAACAGCGTGCGGTTGAAATCATGGTCGCTGTTCTCGTCATGATATTGCGCGATCGCGTAATAGCCGGGTTTCAGCCAGAAACAGGCGTGCGGCTGCGCGGCGGGCACGCGCGCGCGCGCCAGCTTGCCGCCCTTGGACAGGAACCGGCCCTTGTCGTCGGGATAGACGGTGAACGCGACCTCGCCGACCGCATTGTGCAGCGTGGTCGCCTCGAGCACGAGCTTGGCCGCGCCGTTGCCGGGCGTGCCGACACATGTCTCCGCGGCAGCCGCGGACGTCGAGGCGAGCGTTGCACCCGCGGCGAGCGCGAGCAGGAGAGGCAGATTCGTCATGGGGGACCCTTGCAATCGCATAACGGCAATTTGGAGGCCAATGACGTCGGCTCTGTGAACCCGCGCTTTATCGACGGCGGCGGGGCGTGCCGCCCTCAGGGACGGCTGCGCGTCAGATTCGCCGCAGCAAAGCCGAGCAGGATCGCGACCGCGACCGAGCCGATCGCGACGCCCATCGCCACCCCGGACGAACCATAGAGCGGCATCAAGGCGAACGCGCCGATGAACAGCAGGACGACGCCCACGACGCGGATCGCGAACACCGTGCCCGCGCGGTTGACCGCGGTCAGCACGGTGTCGAGGCTGACGGTCGCCAGATCGAAACACCCCGCCGCCGCGAGCCACAACAGCACCGGATAGGCGCTGCCGAACGACTTGCCGCCGACCAGTTTGAGCATCGGCTCGCCGATCAGTGCGACGACCGCGAGGATCGCGAGCGCCGCCGCGCTGCTCGCCAGCATCGTCCGCACCAGGATATAGCGCAGCCGCTCGGGCGCCGCGGTCCGCACCGCGCGGACGATCTCGGGGAAGGCGGCGCGCGACAGGAGCTGCGACAATTTGGCGAGCGCCTGCGCGACCTGTGCCGCCAGCCGGAACGCACCCGCCGCGGCCGGGCCGATCGATGCGCCGACCAGCAGCAGCGGGATCTGCTTGCTCGACAGGCCGAGCGTCGCGCTGGCATTGGTGCTCAGCGCGAACTTCACCACGCCGGGATTTTCCGCGACCAGCGCGCGCCAGCCGCTGCGCCCGCCCAGCAGCAGTGCGAAGTCGCCGCTGCGCCAGACCATGATCCAGTAGGTCGCCGCGGTGACCAGCTCGGCCGCGGCCCAGGCGATCATGAAGCCGCGGATCGTCGGGTCGAACAGCATCGCTGCGCCTGCGCCGACGAAGCGGATCACCGGCGTCATGCTGTCGGCGAGCGCGGACAGCGAGAATTTGTCGCGCAGCCGCAGGATGCCGAGCGGGGTCGATCGGATCGTCAGCAGCTGGATCACCGCGAAGACGAGCGTGTAGTGCATCAGGTCGCGCGGGATGCCGAACGCGTTCGCCCAGATCTGCAGGATGCCGATCGTCAGCAGCGCGCCGAGGATCGCGCTCGACAGGTCGAGCCGCGCTGCCAGCCGGAACAGCCGCGCGAGCCGCGGGCTGTCACCGTCGTGGAGCGGCTGGACGCCGTACTGGACGATGATCTGCCACGTCTGGAAGCCGACGAACGTCGTCAGCGCCTGGACCGCGCCGGTGATCAGCGCGAACCGGCCGAAATCGACGACCCCCAATGTCCGCGTCGCAAAGCCGAGATAGAAGAGCGACAGGATCGCCAGCACGCTGCGGCTCGCGAGCAGCCAGCCCAGGTTGCGCGCCGCCGAACGCAGCACGCCACCGAAATCCTTGGTCGTGGGGGAAGGGGCGGGGGCCTGGGTCATGCGCCCTGCGGCCCCTAAAGCGCGCGGTGCGGTGCGGCAAGTCGCGGCCGCAAGACCGCCCGCCGAACCGCCCGATCCGACGCGATCAGGCGAGCCAGCTCGTGATCGCGCCGCCCTTCGCGCGCCGTGCCATCGCCTGGAACAGCCGGACGAGATGGACGACCAGCGAG
Source organism: Sphingomonas sp. STIS6.2 (assembly GCF_000732685.2). Lineage (NCBI taxonomy): Bacteria > Pseudomonadati > Pseudomonadota > Alphaproteobacteria > Sphingomonadales > Sphingomonadaceae > Sphingomonas > Sphingomonas sp. STIS6.2. Next base: position 56,806 of record NZ_JPDP02000039.1, on the reverse strand, counting down.
ATCGCGGTCCACGCCGCCACGCCGATGATCCCCCAGTCGGGCCGCGTCACGACCAGCCCCGCGAACAGGATCACCATGTTCGGGTTGCGCCGCGCGGTGATCAGCCGGAACCAGCTGTCGAAGCGTTCCCAGACATGGATGTGCATCCCGAACCGGACGATGAACGCCCCCTCGATCAGCCGCTGCGCGACATAGCCGAACAGCATCGTGCCGATCACCGCCCAGAAGGTCGCATCGTCGAGCGGCCGGCCATAGGGCGCGCAGCCCGCCGCCCAGGCCCACCACCAGAAGGGCGGATGGACCAGGTCGACGCCGTGATCCCACGCATTGCCGAGCTTCGACGCGGTGATCGTGCAGCGCGCGAGCTTCCCGTCGACGGTGTCGAGCACCATGAAGACGAGGCCGGTGGCAAGCCCGGTCCAGAACCAGCCATACCAGAAGGCGATCGTCGCGACGATGCACAGCACCGATCCCATCGCGGTGACCTGGTTCGGCGTGATCCCCGCACGCGCGCAGACCCGGGTGATCGCCAGCGCCCATTCGGGCCAGAGATATTTGGTCAGCAGGTCGGTGACGCCCTTGTACGCGCCGACATAGCTCGCCCGCTCGATCGCGGGGACCGCGGCGGGGACGAGCCGCTCGGCAAACGGCTTTTCGCGCTTGCGCAGCGCCTCGTTGAGGATCCCCTCGTCCGACTCGGCGGCGATGATCGTCAGCCCGCTGGCGGCGTCGAGGGTTGCGTCCGCGTGCATCGCCGCGGCGACCCGCGCGCGCTCCTCCGCGGTCCGGACATGCGCCAGCACGGGAACGCCCGCGCGCGTCATCACGGTGCCGGGGCGCGTCTTCAGATGCGCGGTCCAGACCGGGTCGAACGCGAACGCCATGTTGGCGAGGATCGCGGGGCCGTCTGCCGCGTCGCTTCCGGCAAAGCCCTGCGCCACGCCGATCCGACGCAGCCGCTCGTCGTTGCGCATCCCCCAGAGCAGGGTCGGATTGTCGCCCAGGGGCACGAGTGCTGGCATGTCTTGCATCCGCTGCCCGATAGCCGATTGCGCGCGGATTGCGAGCCCGGGCTGGTTCAGCGCAGCGCGGCGAGCACCGCCTGCGCCGCGCGCGCGGGTGCGCCGCCCGACACGTCGCCGAGCGCGGTCTCGACGAACCGCGTCTGGAAATCCCGATATCCGGGATGCAGCGCGGGCGCTGCGTCGATCGCCGGGATCAGCGCGTCGAGGCTGTCGACCACCGCGCCTGCGCCCCACATCGCATAAGAGGGGTCGCCCACCCAGTCGGCCCCCAGCGCGTTCAGGAACACGCACGGCCGCGGACGCATCATATATTCGACCACCTGGCTCGACGTGTCGCCCAGATACAGGTCGGCGGCGGCGGTGTAGCTGCCATCGACCATCGCGAAGCTGTCGAGATCGGCATGCACCCCCGCGCGGCCGGCGAGCCCGGCGACGAAGCCGCGCAGCTCGGGCGCGCGCTCGACCAGCCGCTGGTGCGGCGCGAAGATCAGGTTGTAGCGGCCATCGGCGAGGATCCGGTCGACCACCTCGGGCCCCCAGCGCCACCAGGACGAGCGGTGCGCCTGCCAGTGCGGGGTGTAGAGGATCACCGGCCGCGGATCGGCGAACAGCCGCGCGGCGGGGGTGCGCTGGCGGAACGCGGCCTTCACATAGCCGGTGGTGACGATCCGCTCGGGTGCATCGCCGCCGTCGATCAGCGCCTGTCGGTCGCGCTCGGCCGCGACCAAAGTGCGCCAGCCCGCGCGCCGCCGCCAGTGACCGCGCGCCATCATCGACCCCGCACCATGGAACGTGTCGATGAACCGCGTCCGCAGCGGCAGCGTCGCGGGCAGCCACAGGCTGGTCTGTTCCGCGCACACCACCACCGGCGTGCGCAGCAGATGCGGCAGGAGGCGGAACAGCGTCGGCAGCTTGGGCGGCAGCGGCGGGTTGTCGCCCTCGGCATGGTCGGGCAGCGCGCGAAACCCCGGTGCGCGCCGGATCGTGACCTGGCCAAGCCCCGTGCTCCAGCGTGCAAGCAGCGTCTCGTGCACCGAGGTGCTGACCCACAATTCGATCGGCAGCGTCGGCTCGGCGGCGGCGAGCGCCTCGACGATCGGATAGAGATGCGGGATCAGCAGCGTCTCGCCGAGGAACAGGAACGCGACCTTGCGGGTCATGGCGCCTGCCATTGGGCGATGTCTTCGGGCCGGTCGATCTCCTGCCAGCGCGCACCCGGAGGAATCCGCAGCGCGCGGACGCCGGCGCCTTCGGCAACGCGGCGGACGACCGCGTGGTGATAGGCGTGGATCCCTTCCTCCTCGCCGATCACCGCGTGCAGCGCGTCTGCATAGGCGGTGCCGCCGCCCGACAGGATCAGCCCGAGCGACCGGTCGGTCGCCTGATGCCCGACCAGATGCTTGCCGACCGCGATCACCCGCTCGCCCTCCGCCTCGACCAGCATGTCGTCGAGGCCGGGTTCGTGGAGCGGCTCGACCACCAGCGTCACGCCGGGCGCGGGCTCGGCACCCGCCGCCTGCAGGATCGCGGCGTCGAACAGCGTGTCGCCGTTCATCAGCGCGAACGCGGCGCCCAGATGCGCGCGCGCCGCCCAGACGCTGCCGATGCTGTTGGCGACCGACCAGAAGGGGTTGAAGATCAGCGTCGTCGGCGGATCGCCGCACCGCCCGGCCAGATGCGCGGCGATCTGGTCGATACGATACCCGCCGACGATCACCGCACCATCGAACCCCGCCGCCGCGACCGCGTCGAGCTGCGAATCGAGGATCGCCCGCCCGCCGACCTGCACCAGGCATTTCGGCGTGCTGAGCGTCAGCGGCAGGAGCCGCGATCCGTGGCCCGCGGCAAGGATGATGGCCTTCATGGCACCCGCTTATGCATCAACTGTGGCAGGAAAATGCAGCGCTTCGTCCGTGGATGCGGGGAGCAAAGTGGCGCGTGCCGTCCTGCTTGGCCTTGGACCCCCGCCTGCGCGGGGGAACGGTGGCGGATCCGGTGTGGCAGAAACTGTTCTCCCGCGAAGGCGGGAGCCCAAGGCCGCAAGCGGCGCCCTGCGTAACCCTCCTCAGCGCCGCACGATCGCCGCATCGTCGCGCGACCAGCCGCCGCCCATCGCCTGGTAGAGCGTCACATAGGCCGTCAGCCGGTCCGCGCGCGCCTGGACCAGCGACAGCTCCGCGGTCAGCAGCCCGCGTTGCGCATCGAGCTGGTCGATATAGGCCGAATAGCCCGCGCGGTAGCGGTTCGACGCGTTGCGCAGCGCGCCCGCGAGCGCATCGCGCTGCGCCGCGAACGCATTGGCCTGTTCGCCCGAGCGGCGGACGCCCGCAAGGCTGTCGTCGACCTCGCGGAACGCCTGGAGCGCGGTGCGGCGATAGGCGAACGCCGCCTGGTCGCGGCGCGCGGTCGCGGCATCGGCCTGCGCCCCCAGCCGCCCCCCGTCGAAGATCGGGCTGAGCACGCTCGCGCCGATCGAGAACACCGCGATCGGATCGGCGAGCGCACTCGACAGCACGACGCCCGCCGAGCCGGTGAGCGCGAGATTGGGCAGCATCGCCGCGCGCGCGCTGTCGAGCGAGCGGTCGGTCGCGACCAGGGTCTGTTCCGCCTGATAGAGATCGGGCCGGCGGCGGAGCAGGTCCGCGGGCAGCCCGTCGGGGATCGCGGGCGCGGCAAGCCGGTCGAGCGGCAGGCCGCGCGGAATCGGCCCGGGGACATCGCCGAGCAACAGGCTGAGCGCGTTTTCCTGGCGGCTGATCGACAGTTCGGCGGCGGGGACGAGCTGTTCGGTCGCGTGATATTCCGCCTCGGCCTGACGCAGTTCGAGGTTTGAGGTGTAGCCCGTCTCCGCCCGGCGGCGGGCGATGCGCAGCCCCTCGGCGCGCGCGTCGAGCGTCTGGCGCGCGACCGCTAGCCGCTGATCGAGCGCGCGCAGCGTGATGTAGCCGGTCGCGACGCTGCTCGCGATCGCAAGGCGGACGGTGTCGCGCGACGCTTCGCTCGCGAGCAGTTGCGCCTGTGCCGCGCGGCTCGCCTGGCGGAGCCGGCCGAACAGGTCGAGATCATAGCTGATGCTGACCGCGGGCTGCGCACCTATCGCATCGATCGGCGTGCCGAGCGCGCCGACCGTCTGCCCGGTGGTGCCGGGCGCCGACCCGTTGACCAGCGGCGTCTGCTGCGCCCGTGCCAGCCGCGCGGCGGCCCGCGCCTCGTCGATCCGCGCCGCCGCCGCCCCCAGATCAGGGCTGTTGGCAAGCGCCCGCGCGACGAGGCTCGTCAGCGCGGGATCACCAAACGCGCTCCACCAGTCCGCCCGGATCGGCGTACCCGGCCCCAGCGCGGTCCGCCACGCCGGCGGCGGCGCAACCGCGGTCGCGGCAGGCGCCTCGGGGCGGGGGCCGATACACGCGGAGGCGAGCAGCGCGAGGGGGAGGGCGGCGGCGGTCCGCCATGCGTGTTTGCGGCGCCACGTCCGCACGCCGCCCAACGTCCGCACTGCTAGCCACCACCCCGGCACGCCGCGCCGCACCCGCACTGTTAACCACCACCCCGGCGAAGGCCGGGGCCCAGTTGGGAAGGCCGCGGTAACGACGGACAGTGCTCCGTCATCGCCGTCCCCCAACTGGGCCCCGGCCTCCGCCGGGGTGGGGATACTCGCCGGGGTAGCGGTTTTGGTAGGGGTGGCGGCGTGAGGCGGCGCAGCGCCCTCCCTCAAGATGTCTCCCCGCGAAGGCGGGGACCCAGTCTGGGCTCCCGCCTTCGCGGGAGAACAGGACGCAAACGAAGCATCGGGTATCGCCCGCACCCCCTGCCACCACCCCGGCGAAGGCCGGGGCCCAGTTGGGAAGGTCGCAGTAACGGCGGACAGCGCTTCGTTATCGCCGTCCCTCAACTGGGCCCCGGCCTTCGCCGGGGTGGACGTTTTTGAGCGGTTTACCGTCTCTGCCAAAATGTCTCCCCGCGAAGGCGGCGATCCAGGCTGGGCTGGAGAACAGGGACCGAGGGGGGTTCGCGACATCACCGCGGCCCCGGCCCGCCGGCCGTATCGACCCGCGCCTGCACCGACATCCCCGGCCGCAATCGCGCACTCAGTGGCTGGCCCGGATCGACGCGGATGCGGACCGCGATCCGCTGCGGCACCTTGGTGAAGTTGCCTGTCGCATTGTCCGCCTTCAGCACCGCGAATTCCGAGCCGGCCGCGGGCGAAATCCGTTCGACGCGCCCGGTCAGCCGTTCGTTCGCGAGCCCGTCGACCGTAAACGACGCGGGCTGGCCGACCGCCATGCGCGCGGTCTGCGCCTCCTTGAAGTTCGCGATCACCCAGGTTTCGGGCGGCACGAGGAACATCAGCTGCGACCCCGCGGTCACATATTGGCCGAGCCGGACGCCGACCTCGCTGAGCCGCCCCGTCTCGGGCGCGCGGATCACCGTGTTGGCAAGGTCGATCCGCGCGAGCTGGCGCGCGGCCTCCGCGCCCGAGACGCCCGCCTCCTGGCCGCCGCGCCCGACCTCGACGGTGCGGATGTCCTGCCGGGCGATCTCGCGCGCGGCCTTGGCCTGCTGGACCTGCGCCTCCGCCTGGCGGAGCGCGGCGAGCGTCTGGTCGCGTTCGCGCAGACTGACCGAGCCGTCGGTGACGAGGTCGTTGACGCGCGCCATGTCCGCCTGCGCGCGCATCAGCTGCGCCGCGGCATTGGCGACTGCGGCGTCCTGCGCGGCAAGGCTCGCCTGGCGGCTGCGCGCGGTCTGCAGGCTGTTCGACAGCGTCGCCGCCTGCGCGTCGACCTGCGCCTGCGCCTGGTCGATCCGCTGGCGATAGATGCGGTCGTCGATCTTCACCAGCGGATCGCCCGCCTTCACATCGGCGAAGTCGCGGACGAGCACCTGCGTCACATAGCCGCTGACCTGCGGGCTGATCACCGTGGTGCGGCCGCGGACATAGGCATTGTCGGTCGACTGGTAGCTGGTCGCGAACGGCGGCAGCCGCCACGCCGCGAGCACCGCGCAGACGCCCGCGATCACGAGCAGGACGATGACGCCGATGACCCGCGGGCTTGGCGGCTGCGGTCGCCAGCCCGAGCCGACCGGGGTGGCGGGCGTCGCGGCGGGCGCAGGCGCGGCGGTCGGGGCGGCGGCCGTCTCCGCCTGTTTCTCCTCCGTCGCGGGTCCTTCTGCCACCGGGCTGCGGGCGTCGGTCATGTCGTCCTCTCAAGTCGCGCACGGCGTTCGCGTCGTTGGCGTCGCACCATCAGGAAGACGAGATACCCGAACGTCCCTCCGGCGAGAATCGCGACCAAGCGGAAGACGTCGGCATAGGCAAGCACGTTTGCTTCGCGCGTCGTGGTCTGCGACAAAATCGCCGCGCCTTCCGCGCTGCGCAGCGTCGGGTCGACGATCACCCGGCCGACCGCGGCGCCGCCCGCGGCGATGCGCTGCGCGACGATCGGGTCGGTCGGCGAGATCTGCTGGACCAGCGCTGCGCTGTTCGCCTTCTCGCGGATCACCTGATAGCTGCCGAGCAGCGCGGTACCGCCGAGCCCGCCCAATGAGTTGATGATCCCGAACAGCGCGATGAAGCTGATGATGTGCCCCGCCCCCTCCTTCAGCGCGCGCGTCATCCCGAACAGCAATGCGGGGCCGAGGAAAAAGGTCGCGGAGAAACCGATGATCGCCTGCGTCACGTACATCTGCGGCGCGCGCGTCAGGCTGGTCGCATAGGAGTCGAACCACGCTGCCACCGCGACGAGCCCGATCGCGAGCATGATCGGATGGCCGAGCCGCTCGACGTCGAGCGTCACCGCGCTCGCGATCACGCCCGCGACCGAGGCGACGAAGATGATCAGGAAGAAGGGGATGAGCTGGTCGTTGTTCTGCCCCAGCACGGTCAGCAGGCCGACCGCGGCATAGGTCTGTTCGGACAGCACGATCCGCGCCATCACGATGACGACCGTGAAGCGCAATATGTCCGCGCTGCCGAGCCAGCGGGTGTTGAGCAGCGGGTTGACGCGGTGATGCTCGACGACGATCGCGGCGGCGAACATCGGGATCGCGACGATCAGCGCCCAGCCGATCCACGGCGCATTGGTCCACCACAGGATCCGCCCCAGCCCGAGCACCGCGGCGAACAGCGCGGTCGACCCCGCGAACAGCACGAAGGTGAGGAAGTCGAGCGGCTCGAACGCCTTGCTCCGCGTCGTCGGCGGCAGCCGCAGCGCGGCGACCGCGGCGAGCGACAGCAAAGCGAGGCCGAGCTCGAACAAATACAGCGTGCGCCACTGCGACATGGCGAGCAGGTCGGGCGAGAACAGCCGTGCGAGCGGCGTCGCGCATTGCGGGATGCCGATGCCGAGCACCACCGCCTTCAGCCGCCATTTCGCGGGCAGCGACTGCATCACATAATAGAGGCACAGGCTGCTGAGCGCGGCGCCCGCCATCCCGCTGATCGCGCGCACCGCGATCGCGGTGGCGAACCCGTGGACGAACAGATGCGCGAGCGTCACCAGCACGTAGAGCGTGAGGAAGATCAGCGCGAAGGGCCTGAGCCCGAACTGCGCGCGAAACTTGATCATCAGCAGGTTGATGCTGACGTTCGTCATCACATAGACCGTCGGCAGCCATGCGATCTCTGCCGGATCGAGCCCAAGCGCGCCCTGCAGCGTGTAGGTGTTCGCACTGATCAGCGCATTGCCGAACCCGACCGTCAGCCCGAGGAGGATGCCGATCAGCGCATAGGCGATCTGGCGGTGCCGCGGATGTGCGGGCGAGCCCGGTGATCCGGGGAGGACGGGCAGTTCGTGCGGTGCGAACGTCCAGTCTTCCTCGCTCAGGAAGCGTCTGATTCTCCGGGCGATCATGATCGCCGTCTTGTGGCATGATCACGGAGGCGCGTCATCCGGGAAGACGGGGCGCGGCGAGCGATTTTCCCAGGGAAAACACCACCCCGGCGAAGGCCGGGGCCCAGTTGGGGGACGGCGGTAACGACGGGCCGCCCTCCATTACTGCGACCTTTCCAACTGGGCCCCGGCCTCCGCCGGGGAGGTGCTCATATCCAACGCGCCCCCCCCATGCTGCACCGCAGCGGAACATCCCCGCACCCGCACCGTTGCGCTGTCATGCGCATATTCAGATCGCTCCACATACCACCCGAATGGGTCTGGCTGGAAAGCGTCGCCGTGGTCTCCGCGGCGGTGCTCTTCGCGCTGGTCGCGCACTGGCTGACGATGCGGATCGCCGGCCATGCGCAACGGCGCTCGACCGCCAAGACCGACGGACTCGTCCTCGCGCGCGTCCGCCGGCCGCTGCGCGCGGTGTTCGTCGCGGTCAGCGTCGCGTTCGTCGCGCGGATCCTGCCGATGGACGACGATATCGAGGAATTGTGGAAGCAGCTGCTCGGCTTCCTCGTCCCCGCTCTGCTCGGCTGGCTCGCGGTCGCGGCCCTGCGCGCATTCCAGGACGTGATCGAGATCCGCTCGGACATCACCGTCGAGGACAATCTGCGCGCGCGGCGCAAGCGCACCCGTGCGGCGATCCTAGGCCGGATCGGCACCTTCTTCATCATCTTCATCAGCGTCTGCCTGATGCTACTCAGCGTCCCCGGCATCCGCTCGATCGGCGTCACGCTGATGGCCTCGGCGGGCATCGCCGGCCTCGTCGTCGGTGCGGCGGCTCAGCCTGCGCTCAAGAACCTGATCGCCGGCGTGCAGATGGCGTTCACCGAACCGATCCGGCTCGACGACGTGCTGATCGTCGACGGCGAATGGGGGCGGGTCGAGCAGATCAATCTGACCTTCGTCGTCATCAAGATCTGGGACGAACGCCGCCTCGTCGTGCCGGTGTCGAAGTTCCTCGAACAGAGCTTCCAGAACTGGACGCGCGAGACCAGCCAGCTGATGGGCTCGGTCTTCTGGTATGTCGATCCGTCGACCGACGTGCCGCGTCTGCGCGAGAAGCTCGCCGAAGTGGTGAAGGCCAATCCGCGTTGGGACGGCCGGTTCTTCAACCTGCAGGTCACCGACATGAAGGCGGACGCGGTCGAACTCCGCGCGCTGATGACCGCCAAGAACGCCTCGGTCGCGTTCGACCTGCGCTGCGACGTCCGCGAGGCGATGCTGGCGTATATTACGGCCGAAATGCCCGAAGCGATGCCCCGCGGCCGCCTGCTGATGGCCCCGGACCCGGTGCGCGGCACCGCGTCGTAACGCTGGCGCGGCGCACGACACCCGTCACCCTGACGAAAGTCAGGATGACGGGACGGGTCTTGGGGAGAACACGTCGCCGCTCGGCTCCATCCCTGATTCAAGCCGTCATCCCCGCGGAGGCGGGGATCCATATTGGCTGGCCATGGTGTGAACTCGCAGGGGTAGCCAGTCTGGATCCCCGCCTGCGCGGGGATGACGACGTTAGTTACGCCTCGACATGCTCCGGCGCATCTTCAAGCGCCGTAATGAACAGTTCGCACCACCACATCACGTCCTCCTTGCGGACGTTGTCGATCAGCTTCTCCCAGCGCGCCTTGCGCTCCGCCAGCGGCATTTTCAGCGCGCGCGCGATCGCGTCGGACATTTCCTCCGGGCTGTACGGGTTGACCAGCACCGCATCCGACAGCTGCGCCGCCGCGCCCGCGAACTGCGACAGGATCAGCACGCCGGGATCCTCGGGATCCTGAGCCGCAACATATTCCTTCGCGACCAGATTCATGCCGTCGCGCAAGGGGGTCACCAGCCCGACGCGTGCCGCGCGGTAGATCCCCGCCAGCACGTCGCGCGGAAAGCCCTGGTTGACGTAGCGGATCGGCGTCCAGTCGATATCCGAAAACTCGCCGTTAATCCGCCCCGACATCGAATCGAGGTTCGCGCGGATCTCCTGATAGGTGTCGACCTTCTCGCGCGAGGGCGGCGCGATCTGCAGCATATAGACCAGCCCGCGGTGATCGGGATGCGACGCCAGGAACCGCTCATAGCCCGAGAAGCGCTCGGCCAGGCCCTTCGAATAATCGAGCCGGTCGACGCCGACGATCAGGCTGCGCCCGGTCGCCGACATGTACATGCGCTCCTTCGCGTGGCGCGCGGTGTCGCTGCTCGCGGACTTCTCGAAATCCGCGGTCTCGATCCCGATCGGCGTCGTGATCGCCTTGATCGTCCGGTCGCCGACCGTCACCCAGCCATCCTCGCCGACCACGCCGTCAAGCTGGCTGGTGACGTAATGCAGGAAGCTGTCGAGCCAGTCCTGCGTCTGGAACCCGACCACGTCGTACGCGAACATCGATTCGACCAGCGCGCGGTGGCTCGGCAGCGACAGCAGCATCGCCATCGGCGGCCAGGGGATGTGGAGGAAGAAGCCGATCTTGTTCTCGACCCCCAGCTTGCGCAGTTCGCGCCCCAGCGGCACGTGATGATAGTCGTGCACCCAGACGAGGTCGTCGGGCTCGATCAGCGGCAGCACCGTCTCGGCAAAGCGCTTGTTCACGCGCGCATAACCGCTGGAGAAATCGCGTTCGAACTCGGTCAGGTCGATCCGGTAATGGAACAGCGGCCACAAGGTCCGGTTCGCATAGCCGTTATAATATTCGTCGAAATCCTGTTCCTCCAGGTCGATCGTCGCGGTGGTGACGCCCTTGCCCTGCTGGAAGTTGATATGCCCGGTAAAGGTCTCGGTGGTCGCGCCCGACCAGCCGAACCAGACCCCGCCCTTTTCACGCAAGGCGGCGAGCAGCGCGACCGCAAGGCCGCCCTGGTTGCCCGACGGCGCATCGACCGATTGCACGCGATTCGAAATAACGACCAGGCGACTCATCGTACGGCGCTCCAGGGTTTGCTGAGGAGGACGGCGCAGTTGATCAGCCCCACCAGCGAATAGGTTTGCGGATAATTGCCCCACAGCTCGCCGGTATTGGGGTCGATATCCTCGGACAACAGCCCCGCGGGCGTGCGCCGCGCGACCATCTCGGCGAACAGCGCGCACGCATCGGCGGTGCGGCCGGTCGCGTGCAGCGCCTCGATCAGCCAGAAGGTGCAGACGTTGAACGCGGTGTGCGGCAGGCCGAAATCATCCTCGGTCGCATAGCGCAGCATGTGGCTGCCGCGCCGCAGACCCTCTTCGACCGCCTTCAGCGTCGACTGAAAACGCGGATCGTCGGGCGCGAAGAAGCGCAGGTCGAGCAGCTGGATCAGGCTCGCGTCGAGATCGTCGCCACCGAACGTCGCGGAGATGCGCTGCGTCTCCTCGCGCCAGGCCGAGGTCTCGATCGTCTTGCGGATCGTGTCCGCGCGCGCGTTCCAGAAGGTCCGGCGATCCTCGAGCCCGAGCACGCCCGCCGCATTGGCGAGCCGGTCGCACGCCGCCCAGCACATCGCCGCCGAATAGGTGTGGACATGCGCCTTGGTGCGCAGCTCCCACAGCCCCGCATCGGGCTTGTCATAGGTCTCCCAGGCGCGATCGCCGACGAGCTCGAGGCTCTTGAAATCCTCGTGGCTCGACATGCGGAACAGCCGCTGGTCGAAGAACGCCTGGACGTCGGACAGGATGATCTGGCCATACGCATCGTGCTGGATCTGTTCATAGGCCTGGTTGCCGACGCGGACCGGACCCATGCCGCGATACCCCGGCAGCGCAGGCGCGACTCGCTCGACCAGCGTCGCCTCGCCGCCGACGCCGTAGAGCGGCTGGACATGCCCGCCCTTCGACGCGTCGACGATGTTGCGCAGATATTCGAGATACCCCTCGAGCACGTCGAGCGCGCCGAGCCGGTTGAGCGCCTGCACCGTGTAATAGGCGTCGCGAATCCAGCAGTATCGGTAATCCCAGTTGCGCTCGGACCCCGCATGTTCGGGGATCGACGTGGTGAGCGCGGCGACGATCGCGCCGGTCTCCTCGTGCTGGCACAGCTTCAGCGTGATCGCCGCGCGGATGACGACGTCCTGCCATTCGACCGGGGTCGCCAGCCCGCGCACCCAGTGGCGCCATTCGTCCTTGGTCCGCGTCAGCATCGCCTCGGCCGCCTCGTGCAGCACGCCGGCAAAGCTCTCGTCGGGCCCCAGGAACAGGTGCATCGGCCGCTCGAGCCGGAACCAGCGCTCGCCGACGATATGCCCGACCGGCGCATCGGTGGTGAGCCGCAGCGTCTGGTCGTCCATCAGGAAGCGGATATGGTTCGACCCCTGCGTATGCGTGGTCGGCTGGCCCCAGTTGGTTGCGACGCGCAGGCGGATGCGGATCCGCGGGCTGCCCGCGACGGGCTTCACCATCCGCACGAAGCTGGTCGGGCGATAGGTCCGCCCCTCGCGCACGAAGCGCGGACAGAAATCGGTCACCTCGACCGCGTTGCCCGCCTCGTCCTCGTGCCGGGTGACCAGGATCGGGGTGTTGCGGATATAGGCCTGCGTCGTCTTCGCGCTGCCCTCGAGCTCGATCGCCCACAGCCCCGTCTCGGGGGCGTCACCACCGAGCAGCGCGCAGAAGGCGGGGTCGCCGTCGACGCGGGGCACGCAGCCCCAGACGAACGTGCCGGTCCTGTCGATCAGCGCGGACACCTGGCAATTGCCGATCGGCCACAGGTTCATGTCCGGCGTCGGGTTGCTGTCAAACGGGCCAGTGTCGGACGGGCGGGCGGCGAGCGGGGTAGCGGTCATCATGATTCCAATATGGCGGCAATCCAGCCGCGTAGGGCCGCGACATCGTCGAGGCGGTAGGTGGCGGCGGTAGGGCGTTCGGGGCCGATCAGGATCCCGGCGCCGCCCAGCGCGTGTGCGGCGACGAAACCATCCTCGTCGGTGACGTCGTCGCCGAAGAAGAACGGGCGGCTGCCGACCAGCGCCGGTGCGGCGATCAGGTCGCGCAGCGCTGCGCCCTTGTCGCCGGGGGTGCGCAGCTCGACCATCATCTTGCCGCGCTGGAGCGTCAGGCCGTGCGTGCGGGCGAGCTCTTCGGCAAGGCTCACCGCATCCGCCTCGAACGCCGGCGCCATCCGGTAATGCAGCCCGGCGCCGAGCGACTTGGCCTCATAGACCAGCGCGTTCGCCTCGGCATAGACGCGCAGCGCCTCCGCGGCGGTTTCGAGCGAGGCGGGGCGTTCGGCGGAGACATGGCCATCCTCGGGCGTGCGGCGTTCCGCGCCGTGACTGCCCGCGACCGCGAACCGGCGCGCATGCTGGCCGAGCATTGCGTCGAGCTGCGCGATCGACCGCCCGCTGATGATCGCGACGCGCGCCGGAAAGCGCACGGCGAGCCGGTCGAGCTGGTCGAGCAGACCTTGGTCGACGACCACCGCATCGGGGGTCGGGGCCAGATCGACCAGCGTGCCGTCAAAATCGAAGAACAGGCTGGCGTCGTCGCGGACGTGCGGCGGGGGTGCGAGGACTTCAGTCGCAGGCTGGCGTTCGGCAAGCATGGTCGTCTAACCCCCGGCTGTGACGCTCCGTTCCGCTGCACTGCAAAATTGGAACGGGTGCGGTTCGATTGCCGCTCATAGCAGGGCTTGGGGTCCGGGGCGATGCTTCGGGGCCGTCACCAGCCCCGACCCCACCCACAGCTCGCCCCGGTTGCGACAGGTTGCGACACGAAACCACTGGACGAGGGAAGGGGCATTGCGTCATGCCTGCCGCCCATGTCCCGCGTCCGAGCTTTCCTCCTCATGCCCGTCCTGCTCGCCGGCTGCTCGGTCGGGCCGGATTATCGTCCGAAGGCGGCGGCCGAGCTGGGGGTGCCAGACGCCTATTCCGTCACCCCCGCGACCAGCCCCGAGGACCTGACGCGCTGGTGGCAGCGGTTCGACGACCCCGTGCTCGGCCAGCTCGTCGAGCAGGCGGCGGCGACCAATCTCGACATCGCGCAGAGCGTCGCCCGCCTCCGCCAGGCGCGCGAGAGCCTGATCCAGAACCGCGCGTCGCTGCTCCCCACGCTCAGCGGCTCGGGCGGTTATCAGCGCAACGAGAATCTGCGCGGCGGCGGGCGGTCGTTCACGCTGCCCGACGGCACCGTCGTCGATACCGGCGGCGGCGGCACCAACAGCTTCACGCTGGGGGCAAGCGCCAGCTACCAGGTCGGCGTGTTCGGCGAGATCCGCCGCACGATCGAGGCGAGCCGCGCGGAGTACGCCGCCTCTGGCTACGACTATGCGACCGTCCTCATCTCGATCGAGAGCGAGGTCGCGCGCAACTATGTGCTCGCCCGGCTGTATCAGCAGCAGCTCGCCAATGCGCGCGCCTCGCTGACGATCCAGGACGACAATCTCGAAATCGCCGGGTTCCGCGTCCAGGCGGGGCTCGTCTCCAGCCTCGACCAGGAACAGGCGCGTGCGCAGCGGGCCCAGACCGCCGCGACGATCCCGAGCCTTGACCAGCAATATGCCGCCGCGGTCGCGCGGATCGGCGTGCTGACCGGGCAGGCGCCGGGCGCGCTCCGGCCGCTGCTCGCGCCGGTCAAGCCGATCCCGGTCGGGCCGAAGGCGGTCGGCGTCGGCATTCCCGGTGACACGCTGCGCCAGCGTCCCGACATCCGCTCGGCCGAGCGCGCGCTGGCCGCCGCCACCGCGCGGATCGGCGTGGCCAAGGCGCAGCTCTATCCTGCGCTCGCGATCACCGGCAACATCAACACCAACGCCACCTCGATCGGCAATATCGGCGATGCGATCACCGGCGGGCTGTTCGCGGGGCTGACCCAGGCGATCTTCAACGGCGGCCGGCTGCGCAGCCAGGTGCGGACCAGCGAGGCCGCCGCCGACGGCGCGCTCGCCTTCTACAAGTCGACCGTGCTGACCGCGCTCGAGGATGTCGAGAATGCGGTCGTCGCACTCCAGACCGCACAGGAACGCGAGCGCCAGTTCGCCATCGCGCTCGATGCCGCGAACAACTCTGCGATCCTCAGCCGCAGCCAGTATCGCACCGGGCTGACCGACTTCACCACGCTCAACCAGCAGGAGGTCGCCCTGCTGTCCGCGCGCAACGGCGCGACCCAGGCGCGCGCCGACGCCGCGACCGCGCTGGTCGCGCTCTATGCCGCGCTTGGCGGCGGCTGGGACGCGACCGTGATCCCGCAAGCGCCCATCTCCAATCCAGAGGCACGCTGATGGCCGACGCATCGATCGACGACTTTCTGGGCGTGAGGCCGCAGGCCCCCTGGAAACGCTATATCAAATGGGTCGCGATCGCGGTCGGCGTCGTGCTGCTCTGCCTGCTGCTCGCGCGCTGCTTCGGCGCGAAGGAGCAGACGCAATATTCGACCCAGGCGGCCGAGCGCGGCAACCTGACGGTGACGGTGTCCGCGACGGGCAAGCTCGCGCCGACCAACCAGGTGACGGTCGGGTCGCAGCTGTCGGGGCTGGTCACCAAAGTGGTCGCCGACGTCAACGACCGCGTCGTCGCGGGCCAGCCGCTCGCGCTGATCGATCCCGAACAGCTCGACGACCAGATCCGCCAGGGCAATGCGCAGCTCGCCGCCAACCAGGCGCAGGTGAACCAGGCGCAGGCGACCGTCGCCGAATCGCGCGCACAGCTCAACCGGCTCGAGGAGGTCGCGCGGCTGTCGGGCGGGCGCGTGCCGTCCAAGACCGAGCTTCAGGCCGGCCGCGCCGACTATCAGCGCGCGCTCGCCGCGCAGAAGGTCGCCGAGGCCAATGTCGTCGCCAGCCGCGCCGCACTCGCGCAGAGCCAGACGCAGCGTGCGCGCGCGATCATCCGCTCGCCGGTGACCGGCGTCGTGCTCGCGCGGCAGATCGATCCGGGCCAGACCGTCGCGTCGTCGTTCAACACGCCGACGCTGTTCGTGATCGCCGAGGACCTGACCAAGATGAAGCTCGAGGTCGCGATCGACGAGGCGGACGTGGGCGAGGTCAAGATCGGCCAGCGTGCCAACTTCACCGTCGACGCCTTTCCCGGCAAGACCTTCCCCGCGACGATCACGCGTGTCGATCTCGGCTCGAACCTGACGGTCAGCTCGGCGACGTCGTCGAGTTCGAGCACCAGCACGACGACGACCACCGGCCAGGTCGTGTCCTACGCCGCCGACCTGACCGTGGCCAATCCGTCGCTCACGCTGCGCCCGGGGATGACCGCGACCGCCGATATCGTCACCTCGGACAAGCAGCGCGTGCTGCTCGTCCCCAACGCCGCATTGCGTTTCAAGCCGACTGCCGCGTCGGGCGATGCGGGCGGCGGCATTGCCGGGTCACTGACCTTCCGGCCGCGGCGCGGCGGCGGGGCCGAACGGACCGCGACGCTCGGCCGCGGCGCGCAGCAGACCATCTATGTGAAGGGCGCCGACGGCACGCCGCAACCGGTACAGATCACCACCGGCGACACCAACGGGACGATGACCGAAGTCCTGTCGGGCAATCTCCAGCCCGGCGCGCAGGTCATCACCGGCCAGCTCGCGAGCGGCTCGGACGAGACCAAGCGCGGTGGCGGCAGTGGCCGGCGCGGCGGTGGCGCGAGCAAGGGCGGGGGCGGTGGCCAGTAATCCGCCCCTGATCTCGCTGCGCGGCGTCACCAAGACGTACGGCGCGGGCGCGACGATGTTCCAGGCGCTGAAAGGCGTCGACCTCGACATTGCCGGCGGCGATTTCGTCGCGGTGATGGGCCCGTCGGGATCGGGCAAGTCGACGACGATGAACATCCTCGGCTGTCTCGACGTGCCGAGTGCCGGCACCTTCCTGTTCCGCGGCCATCATGTCGAGACGCTCGACCGCGACCAGCGCGCGCTGCTCCGCCGCAAATATCTCGGCTTCGTGTTCCAGGGCTTCAACCTCCTGTCGCGCACCTCCGCGCTCGAGAATGTCGAACTGCCACTGCTGTACCGCGGCGACGAGAAGCGCGCGCGGCGCGCGGCGGCGATGGCAAGCCTCGACACGGTCGGGCTCGCCGACTGGTGGGACCACACCCCCGCCGAGCTGTCGGGCGGCCAGCAACAGCGCGTTGCGATCGCGCGCGCGCTGGTGACGAACCCCGACGTGCTGCTCGCGGACGAACCGACCGGCAACCTCGACAGCGAACGCTCGGTCGAGATCATGCAGCTGCTGACGCGGCTCAACGCGGAACAGAACATCACCGTGCTGATGGTCACCCACGAACCCGACATGGCCGCCTTCGCGCGCACCGTCGTCCACTTCAAGGACGGTCTGGTCGAACGCATCGAAAGCCGCCACGAGCAAGGCGAAAGGGTCGAGTCGTGATGGCCCGGACACCATACACTCACGTCCCCACCCGACACCGTCATTCCCGCGCAGGCGGGAATCCAGACTGGCAACCGTCGCGGCAAGCCCGCCCGCCCTCGAGTATCTGGATCCCCGCCTGCGCGGAGATGACGGGTCCCTTTTGTCGGTCTTTTGGCCAGGTTCGACAGAACCCCGCAGGCGGGACGATCCGGTAATGTTCGGCATCACCCTCTCGCTCGCGCTGCGCTCGATCCGCCGCCACATCCTGCGGTCGTTCCTGACCATTCTCGGCATCGTCATCGGCGTCGGGGCGGTCGTGACGATGGTCACGCTCGGCAAGGCGACGACCGCGGCGGTACAGCAGTCGATCTCCGCGCTCGGCACCAACATCCTCCAGATCCGGCCGGGTCAGGGCTTTGGCCGCGGCGGCGGCGGGCCGCGGCCGCCCGACTTCAAGCCCGAGGACGTCACCGCGGTCGCCAACCAGATCGCCGGCGTCACTGCGGTCGCCCCCCAGGCGCAGGCGACCGCCACCGCGATCTATGAAGGCGCCAACTGGTCGACGACGATCAACGGCACCACCAGCGCCTATTTCCAGGTCCAGCCCTGGCCGCTGGCGACCGGGCGGATCTTCACGCCGGTCGAGGAGGCGTCGGGCAAGGCGGTGTGCATCATCGGCAATACCGTGCGCACCAACCTGTTCCGCGGGGGAGACGCCGTCGGCCTCCGGATGCGGATCGGCGCGATCAGCTGCGACGTAATCGGCGTGCTGTCGACGCGCGGGCAGGCGGGGTTCGGCGGCGATCAGGACGACGTGGTCATCATGCCGATCAAGGCGGTGCAGCGCCGCTTCACCGGCAATCGCGACATCCGGCTCATGCTGGTCGGCGTCGACCAGAAATTCTCGACCGCGACCGTGCAGGCGTCGATCACCGACCTGCTGCGCGAACGCCGGACGATCACCGCGGGCAAGGAGGATGATTTCAACATCTTCGACACCAAGCAGATCTCCGACACGCTGACCGGCACGACGACATTGCTGACCGGCATCGTCGCGGCGGTCGCGGGGATCAGCCTGGTCGTCGGCGGGATCGGGATCATGAACATCATGCTGGTGTCGGTGACCGAACGCACGCGCGAGATCGGCATCCGGCTCGCGATCGGCGCCGTGGCGCGCGAGGTGCTGTTGCAGTTCCTCGTCGAGGCGATCGTGCTGTCGTGCCTGGGCGGGCTGATCGGGCTGGTGATCGCGCAGCTGGCGATCGCGATCATCGCGCCGCTGATCAAGGTCCAGTGGCTGTTCGTGCCCGAGATCAACCTGTTCGCGTTCGGCATCTCGGCGGTGATCGGCGTCGTCTTCGGCTATTTCCCCGCACGCCGCGCCGCCGCGATGAACCCTATCGACGCGTTAAGGCACGAGTGATCGCCGCGCGCGGGTCATGGACCAGCGCCTGCAACCGCTCCAGATCCTCGGGCGTGTCGATGTCGATCAGCTCGGCCGGCGCGGTCACCACGTGCCGCCCCGCGCGCACCAGGTCGCGCGCGCCCGCATCGCCGTCGAGCGAGAGCAGGAAGTCGAACCGGTCGCGCCCGAACAGGGCAGGGGGCGACGGCTTCACCCCGTCGCTCGACGCGACCACCGCATCCGCGCTGTCGGCGGCGTCGAGCATCCGGTAGACATGCGCCGCGGTCACGCGCGGCATGTCGGCCAGCGCGATCAGCACCGCCTGCGCGCCGTCGTCCTTGGCGCGCTGCACGCCCAGCTTGACCGACTGCGCCATCCCCGCCGCGGGATCGTCGTTATGCACCACCGCATAGCCATGGCTCGCGAAGTCGAGCGTGCAGCCATCGGTGACGACCAGCCGGTCGCGGAACGGGATCGCCTCGAACGCGGTGACGACGTGCAGCCCGACCGGCTTGTTGAGGAACGGCACCTCCAGCTTGTTCGGGATGCCGAACCGCTGCGATCGGCCCGCGGCGAGCAGGATGAGGACGACGTCTTCAGCCGCGATCATGGAAGGCTCCGATCATGGCGGCGGCAACCGACAGCGCAATCTCGGACGGCCCGATCGCGCCGATGTCGATCCCGACGGGCGCGTCGATCCGGTCGATATTCTCAGGGGTCACCCCCGCCGCGGCCAGCCGTTCGCGTCGCCCCGCATGGCTCTTGCGGCTGCCGAGCGCGCCGACATAGGCGGCGTCGGTCGCCAGCGCGGCGATCAGCGCGGGATCGTCGATCTTGATGTCGTGGCTCAGCGTCACCACCGCGGTCGACGGACCCGGGCGCAGCGCGGCGATCGCCTCGTCGGGCCAGCGGTCGTCGAGCGTGACGCCGGGGAAGCGCTCGTCGGTCAGGAAGCGCGCGCGCGGGTCGATCACCACCGTCGCGATCCCCAGCTCGCGTGCGAGGCCCGCCAGCGCCTGCGCGATCTGCACCGCGCCGACGATCAGCAGGCGGCGTGGCGGATCATAGCGGTTGACGAACACCTCGCCCGTCTCCGCCGGCCGCGCATCGCTGAGCCCGGTGGCGAGGTCGGTGGTGACCGTCAGCGCATCGCCCTGGTCGCGCGCATCGGCGATCCGGTCGAACAATTCGGGGTCGAAGCCCTCGGCGGACACCGGCTGGACCATCACCGCGATCTCCCCGCCGCAGGGCAGGCCGACTTCCCACGCCGCCGCATCCGCGACACCGTAGTTCCGCAGCTGGAACGGCGCGCCCGCGATCACGTCGGCGGCGGTGGCAAGGATGTCGCTCTCGACACAGCCTCCCGACACGGAGCCTTCGAACCGGCCATCCTCGTGGACGAGCATGTGGCTCCCCTTGGGGCGCGGCGCGGAGCCCCAGGTCGAGACGACCGTGGCGATCGCCATCCTCTCGCCCTTCCAGGTCTTCGCCGCGGCAATCACGCTATCGTTTTCGGCCATCTCTTCTCTCTCTTCTCGTTCCTCCGCATCGGCGTGGGAACAGACGTTATACCGCGGGCAAGCCCTCAAGCAGCTTGTCGAGCGTCACCGGGAAATCGCGGACCCGCACACCCGTCGCATTGTAGATCGCGTTGGCGACCGCCGCGCCCGCGCCCGAAATGCCGAGCTCGCCGACCCCCTTGGCGCCCGCAGGGTTCGCCGAATCGTCGATCTCCTCGATGAAATAGGCCTCGAGCTGCGGAATGTCGGCGTTCACCGCGACGTGATATTCGCCGAAATCGGGATTCACGAACGCGCCGGTGCGCGTGTCGACAACGCCCTCCTCGGTCAGCGCATAGGCGATGCCCCAGGCCATGCCGCCGATGATCTGGCTGGTCGCGGTCTTGCGGTTGAGCACGCGGCCGACGTCGAACACGCCGAGCATCCGCCGCACCCGCACCTCGCCGGTGACCGCGTTGACCGCGACCTCGACGAAATGCGCGCCGTGGCTCGCCTGGCTGGTCCGCTTGCTCTCCTTGCCGGGGCCGGTCTTGCCGGTCGCGACGATCGGCGCCCCGCGCAGCAGGTCGGCGAGCTTCACCTGCCGCCCGCCCGCGCTGACGCACCCGTCCTTGAGGCTCAGCTCCTCGGGCGCCGCGTTCATCCGCAGCGCGAGCTCGGCCAGGATGTCCTCGCACGCCAGCACCACCGCGGACACTGCGCTGCCTGCGCCGAACGACCCGCCCGACCCCGCGGTCGGCGGGAAGTCGGTATCGCCCAGCCGGACGTCCACATCCGCGACCGGCAGCCCGAGCATCTCGCCCGCGGCCTGTGCCAGGATCGTGTAGGTGCCGGTGCCGATATCGGTCATGTCGCATTCGACCGCCGCACGGCCGTCCGCCTCGAGCCGCACGCGCGCCTGCGCCTGGACGGTGAAATTGCCGCGCAGGCTGGCCGACATGCCGATCCCGATCAGCCATTCGCCTTCGCGCACCGATGCGGGCGCGGGGACGGCGGCGGGCCAGCCGAACCGCTCGGCGCCTTGCGTGTAGCAGTCGAGCATGCGCCGTGTGGAGAAGGGCTTGCCGCTGCCCGGATCGCAGTCGGGCTCGTTGCGGCGGCGCAGCTCGATCGGGTCGATCCCGAGCTGCACCGCGAGCTCGTCCATCGCGCATTCGACGCCGAACGTGCCGACCGCCTCGCCCGGCGCGCGGACCGCACCGCTCGCGGGCAGGTCGACGCGGACGAGGTCGGTCCTGAACCGCCGCGATTCGCCGCGATAGAGCGGGATCGTCCCGAACGGCACGGGTTCGAGGAACGGCGCGTCGTCATTCTGCGCGGCGACGCTCTCATGCCCCATGCCCTGGATCACGCCACGTTCGTCCGCGGCGATGCGGATGCGCTGCGTCGTGTGCGAGCGGTGGTGGACGACATAGGCGGTCTGGCGCCGGGGCAGCGCGATCTTGACCGGGCGGCCGACCGCCTCCGCGGCGATCGCGGCGAGGATCGCCTCGGGGCCGACGCCGGTCTTGCCGCCGAAGCCGCCGCCGACATAGGGCGCGAGCACGCGGACCTTGTCGGCGTCGATCTTGAGCACCTTGGCGATCGTCTTGCGCGCGGCGCCGATCACCTGGTTGCTCGAGCGTACCGTCAGCCGGTCGCCGTCCCACCAGGCGGTGGTCGCGTGCGGTTCGAGCGCGGCGGGAAAATGCACCGGCGTCGTATAGGTCGCATCGAGCGTCACGGCCGCGTCGCGCATCGCCGCATCGAGGTCGCCCATGTCGACCGGCGGCACGAAGCCGATCGCGGGATCGGTATCGACCGGCTGCGCCTCGACGTCGAACCGGTCCTCGCCCGCCTCGGTCTCGACACGGACCAAGGCCGCGGCATCGCGCGCGATCGCCTGGTCCTCGGCGACGACGACCGCGACGGGCTGGCCGAGATGGAGGATGGTGTCGGTATCGAACAGCGGCAGCGCGCTGGAATTGGATTCGCCCGCGGGCATGCGCGGATCGCCGTGGATCACGGCGATCACCCCGGGCATCGCCTCGGCCGCACGCGCGTCGATGCTCAGGATCCGGCCACTGCCGACCGGCGTGCCGACGATCGCGGCATAGGCGATCCGCTCGGGCGTGCCCTCATAGGCATAATCGGCAACGCCGGTGACCTTCGCCGGCCCCTCGACCCGATCGATCCCGCGCCCGAGCACCCCCTGCGTCGCCCGGTCGAGCCCGGCCGGTCGAAACGCGGCGTCCATTACATGGTCGGTCATAGGCTCGTCCTCGGGTGTGGAGGGTCTGAGATAGGGGGGGCGGGGGTGTTTGACGAGGGTGGGGGGCGTGGTCTCAACACCACCCCGACGCAGGCCGGTGCCACGCCAGCCCGACTCAAACGAGGCTCGGTGCCGTCCCCTCACCACCACCCCGGCGAAGGCCGGGGCCCAGTTGGGAAGGTCGTCGTGACGAAGGACGATCCGCTGCCAGGAAAGTCCCCCAACTGGGCCCCGGCCTTCGCCGGGGTGGTAGTAAGGAGGGTGGCGCCCACCTCCACCTGTTTCCCCGCGGAGGCGGGGATCCAGGGTCACAAGCGACACCGCCCGTGACTCCTGGACCCCCGCCTCCGCGGCGGAACAGGTCAGACCGCCGGCAACTGATCCAGCAGCTTGTCCAACGTGATCGGGAACTCCCGCACCCGGATCCCCGTCGCATTATACACGGCATTCGCAACCGCCGCGCCCGCGCCCGAAATCCCCAGCTCGCCGATCCCCTTGGCGTGGATCGGGTTCGCATGGATGTCGCGCTCGTCGACGAAGTGGACGTCCATCTGCGGCACGTCCGCATTGGCCGGCACATGATATTCGCCGAGATCGTGGTTCACCAGCTTGCCGGTGCGCGTGTCGTGGATCAAATCCTCGGTCAGCGCGGTGCCGATGCCGAAGGTCATGCCGCCCAGGCACTGCGACCGCGCGGTCTTCGCGTTGAGCACGCGCCCTGCCGCGAACGACCCGAGCATCCGCCGCACGCGCGTCTCGCCGGTGATGACGTTGACCGCGACCTCGGCGAAATGCGCACCGAAGCCTGCCTGCGACGTCTCCTTCTCCTGCTTGCCCGGCTTGATATGCCCGGTCGCCTCGAGGCCCTTGCCGACCAGCTCGCCGATCGGCGTCGAACGGTTGTCGCCGATCGCCTTGCCGTCCTTCAGCGTCAGGCCGTCCTCGTCGACGCCCATCGCCTTGGCGATCTTGCCGCGCAGCATCTCGCAGGCGAGATAGACCGCGGTCCCCGACGAGGCCGCACCCCAGGACCCGCCCGAACCCGCCGCGGGGGGATCATTGGTGTCGCCCAGCGACATGGTGATATTCTCGACCGGGATGCCCAGGATCTCCGACGCGATCTGCGCGAGGATCGTGTAGCTGCCCGTGCCGATATCGGTCATCGCCGACGACACGGTGGCCGAACCGTCGGGATGGATCTCGACCTTGGCGGACGACTCCATCATCATGTTGCCGCGCACCGCGGACGATACGCCCATGCCGATCAGCCACTCGCCCTCGCGGCGCGTACCGGCCTTCTGGCGCTTGTCCCAGCCGAACCGAACCGCACCCTCGTCGAGCGCGCGCGTCAGGTTGCGCGACGAATAGGGGACGTCCTTCTCCGGATCGATCCGCGGATCGTTGCGCTTGCGCAGCTCGATCGGATCCATGTCGAGCTTTTCGGCGAGCTCGTCCATTGCACCCTCGAGCGCGAGCATCCCGACCGCTTCGCCCGGCGCGCGCATCGACCCTGACAGGACGAGGTTCACGTCGACCAGCTCATGCGTGATCAGCCGGTTCTCGCCGCCATAGAGCAGGTGCGTGCCGATGCCGGCGGGCTCGAAATAATCCTCGGTCGACTGGTTCGACGCGAGCGTCTCGTGCCCGATCGCGGTCAGCTTGCCCTCGGCATTGGCCGCGAGCCGGACGCGCTGCTCGGTGTTCGAGCGACGCACGGTCGCCTCGAACACCTGCGGGCGCGACATGACCGCCTTGACCGGACGACCAAGCTGCTTGGCGGCGATCGCCGCCGCGACGCTTTCGGGCGCGATACCGAGCTTCGACCCGAACCCGCCGCCGATATAGCGCGCGACGATCCGGACCTTCTTCTCGGACAGGCCGAGCGACTTCGCCAGCTGCTGCGCGTCCGACGTCGGCATCTGATAGGCGCCGTACAGCGTCAGCGAGCCGTCCTCTTCCCACACCGCGGTCGAGGCATGCGGCTCCATCGCCGCCGAATTCTGGCTCGGCGTGACATAGGTCGAATCGACCGTCACCGCCGCATCGGCCATCGCCGTGTCGACATCGCCCTGCTTGAAATGCGCAGGGGCGGCATCGTCGGGCGGGGTCCGCGTCTCGTCGCGGTGCGCGGCGAAGTCATACTGGCCCTCGGCCTCGTCATAGACGATCGGCAGGCGGGCCGCCGCATCGCGCGCGACCTCGAAACTCTCGGCGAGCACGATCGCGACGATCTGGCCGAAGAACGCGATGTCCTTGACGCCCTGCGTCGGTGCATCGGTCGCGCCGCCCTGTGCGGACACGCGGATGAACTGGTCGAAGTCGGTGACGACGTCGAGCACGCCGGGGATGCTCTTCACCGCGTCGACGTCGATCGACACGACCTTGCCCGCGGAGATCTTCGTACCGACGAGCACGCCGTAGGCCATGTCGTCGAACTGATATTCCGCCGCATAGGTCGCGGTGCCGCTGACCTTCAGCGGACCGTCGATCCGGTCGAGCGGCTTGCCGATGACGCCCTGGACGCCGCTGTCCAGAAGACTGTCCGGATGCGGCTTGTCCATCGTCAGGCTGTTAGTGGTTCCAAAACCGAACATGTTTATGCTCCCGTTACGGTGCGCAGCGTCGCGATAAGCGTGCGACGCGCGAGAGGGATCTTGAAGTCGTTCGAGCCATAGCCCTTGGCATCGGCGAGCAGCGCGGTCGCCGCGGCCTCGAAGGCCTCGTCCGACGGCGCCTTGCCGACCAGAGCGGCCTCGACCGCCGGATTGCGCCACGGCATCGGCCCGAGCCCGCCGAACGCGAGCGAGGCCGACGCGATCACGCCGTCCTGCACGTCGACCACGGCCGCGACCGAGACGAGCGCGAACGCGTAGGACGCACGGTCACGCACCTTGCGATAGGCCTGCTTGCCCTTGGGCGGTGCGGGCAGCTCGATATGCGTGATCAGCTCACCCGTCTCGAGCACGGTCTCGATCTCGGGCGTCGACCCCGGCAGGCGGTAGAATTCGTGCACCGAGATGCGCCGGCGATCGCCGTCCGCCTTCAAGGTCACGATCGTCGCGTCGAGCGCGCGCATCGCCACTGCCATGTCGCTCGGATGCGTCGCGATGCACTGCTCGCTCGTGCCGAGCACCGCGAGGATGCGGTTGAAGCCGCCGATCGCCGAACAGCCGCTGCCGGGCTCGCGCTTGTTGCACGCGGCGGCGGTGTCGTAGAAATAATAGCAGCGCGTCCGCTGGAGCATGTTGCCCCCGGTCGACGCCTTGTTGCGCAGCTGGCCGGACGCACCTGCGAGCAGGGCGCGGCTCAGCACCTCGTACTTGGCGACGACGCGGCGGTCGGCGGCGAGGTCGCTGTTCGGCACCAGCGCACCGATCGTCAGCCCGCCATCCTCGCGCTCCTCGATCTTCGCGAGATCGAGGCGGCTGATGTCGACGAGCGTGTCGGGCGTCTCGACCTGCAGCTTCATCAGATCGAGCAGGTTGGTCCCGCCCGCGATGAACCGCGCGCCGGTCGTCCCGGCATCCTTGACCGCGGCCTCGGGGGTCGCGGGTTTTTCGTAGGTGAAGGTCTTCATGCTACCAGCTCCCCGCGCGCATCGGCGTCCATCGCCGCGTCCTTCTCGTCCGCGGACCGGCCCTTGGGTGCGGTGTCGCCGACTTCGCGGATCGCATCGACGATGTTCGGATAGGCGGCGCAACGGCACAGATTGCCGCTCATCCGCTCCGAAATCTCGGCATCGTCGAACTTCGGATCGGTCAGGTCGCCCGAGGCGTGGCTGGCCCAGCCCTTCTTGACCTCGTCGAGCATGCCGACCGCCGAGCAGATCTGGCCCGGCGTGCAATAGCCGCACTGGTAACCGTCATGCCGGACGAACGCGTCCTGCAGCGCATGAAGGTTGCCCGGCTGGCCGAGCCCCTCGATCGTCGTGATCTCGTCGTCCTGGTGCATGACCGCGAGCGTCAGGCAGGAATTGACGCGGCGCCCGTTGATCAGGACGGTGCACGCCCCGCACTGGCCGTGGTCGCAGCCCTTTTTCGAGCCGGTGAGGCCGAGATGCTCGCGGCACAGGTCGAGCACCGAGGTGCGGATATCGGGCTCGGCGTCATATGATTGACCATTGATCGTGAAATGCATGGGGTCGCCCCTTCTGGAACCGGGAATTATGAGGACTGAACGCCGATGCGCCGAATGGTTTCCTATTGCGATTGGCTCTCACGGATCGCCGCGCTGGTACTTGGCGTCGCCGGCGGGCAATCTGTTGCGATGACACCGAAAAATTCTCCCTCGACGCCCCCGATCGTGATCGCGCACCGCGGGGCGAGCGGGCTCCGCCCCGAACATACGCTCGCCGCCTACGACCTCGCGATCGACCAGGGCGCGGACTTCATCGAGCCCGACCTCGTCCCGACGAAGGACGACGTGCTCGTCGCGCGGCATGAAAATGCGATCGCCGACACGACCGACGTCGCCGACCATCCTGAATTCGCCAGCCGCCGCACGACCAAGACGATCGACGGGCAGAGCCTCACCGGCTGGTTCGTCGAGGATTTCACGCTCGCCGAGCTGAAGACGCTGCGCGCGAAGGAGCGGCTGCCGAAGCTCCGCCCCGCGAACACCGCCTATGACGGCCGGTTCGAGATCCCGACGCTCGCCGAGATCATCGCGCTCGCCAAGCGGCGCTCCGCCGAGACGGGCCGCACGATCGGCATCTATCCCGAAACCAAGCACCCGACCTATTTCGCCGGCATCGGCCACCCGACCGACCTGCTGCTGGTCGCGCAGCTCGAGGCGGCGGGCTGGGATTCGGCGACGGCACCGGTGTTCATCCAGTCGTTCGAGGTGAAGAACCTCCAGCGGCTCCACGCGGTGACGCGGGTGCGGCTGATCCAGCTGATCGACGGCGAGGGCGGCCCCGCCGACGCCGCGCAGCCGAGCTATGCGGCGATGATCACGCCCGCGGGCCTGAAGGCGGTGGCGGGCTATGCCTACGGCATCGGCCCGAACAAGGGCATGTTGTGGGCGGGCACGACGCCGTCGCCGCTGGTCGCCGATGCGCATGAAGCGGGGCTGCGCGTCCATCCCTGGACCTACCGTGCGGAGAACATGTTCGTCCCCGACCGCTTCCGCCGCGGCACCGACCCCGCCGCGCAGGGCGATATCGCCGCGGAGATCGACGCCGGGCTCGCACAAGGTATCGACGGATTCTTCACCGATTTTCCGCTATACGGGGCGCAGGCGCGCGATCGGCTGCGCGCGGGAGTGAAGTAGATGCGTAAGGTTCTTCCCGTTCTGGCGATCCTGCCCCTGATGACCGCGGGCTGCATCAGCACCGCGACGTCGATCGTGAAGGCGCCGTTCCAGGTCGCGGGCAAGGCGGTCGACTGGACCACCACCAGCCAGGAGGAATCGGACCGCAATTACGGCCGCAAGATGCGCAAGCAGGAGGCCGAGGAGGGCAAGCAGCGCAAGGAACTCGCCAAACGCTGCAGGAAGGACCCGCGGCGTGGCGAATGCGGGCAATATCAGGGGTATCGCGCGGGGGAGTGATAGCCCAAAAAAAACACCACCCCGGCGAAGGCCGGGGCCCAGGTGGGAAACGGAAGTAACCTAGCGCTGCCCTCAGTCAGCAACGTCCCCCAACTGGGCCCCGGCCTCCGCCGGGGTGGTAAGGTGAAATCCCTCCCGCTTCCTGTTCTCCCGCGAAGGCGGGAGCCCAGTCTGGGTCCCCGCCTTCGCGGGGACACAAAGGGGGGGCAACCCTTCAAAACCACCACATCACCGTAGCCGGAAACGGCGTCCACCACCCGACCCGCACGCCCGCGAACCGCAGCGCATCCCCCGTCCAGGCGTTGCACGTCGCCACCCCGCTATAATGCCCCCGCGCGTCGTAGAACGCGTCATAACCGGCATAGCCCGGATAGGACCGCCCCCCCGGCCGGATCGTCGCCGCGATATACCCCGCCAGCCGCCGATACTCGCGTTCGCTCAGCAACACCGCGCGCAGATCGTCACCCGGCACCGGCGCGGCGAGATGCTCGACATGCAGCAGCACCGCGTCGCTGCCGGTCGCCGACGCCACCACGGTCCGCAGCTTCACGTCCGCCCAGGTCGGCGTCTCGAGGAAGAACGCCTTCTCCCCCCAGCCGATCGCGAGGTGATCGGACGCGGCATAACGCGGGTCGCGCAGGTCGCCGGGCCGGGCAAACCCACGCCAGTCCACCCCTGCCGCGACCTTTGGCACGATGATCCCGGTATGCACTCCGTTGCTCTCGACGAAGATGCGGATGCCGCGCGGGGAAGGGCGCCAGTCGCGGTTGGTCGGGATCGCCCCGCCGACCAGCCCCGCCACCGCATAGCCCGCAGCCAGTGCGAGGACGACCGCAAGGATCCTTAACGACCAATGAATCCAGCGCGTTTCCGTTGTCATTCGGTCATGCTAGACGATGGCCATGCTAGAAGAAACGCACGTGCTCAGCACGCCGCCCGAAGGGGCACCCGACTGGACGATCCCGCAGAACTGGTCGAGCTATACCGCCGAGGATCATGCGACCTGGGACACGCTGTTCGCGCGCCAGTCGAAGCTGCTCCCCGGCCGCGCGTCGAACGCGTGGCTGCGCGGGCTCGACGTACTCAAACTCTCGAAACCCGGCATTCCCGATTTCGAGGAACTGTCCGAACGGCTGATGAAGCTTACCGGTTGGTCGGTCGTCGCGGTGCCCGGCCTCGTCCCCGACGACGTCTTCTTCGATCACATGGCCAATCGCCGTTTCGTCGCGGGCAATTTCATCCGCCGTCCCGACCAGCTCGACTATCTCCAGGAACCCGACGTCTTCCACGACGTGTTCGGGCACGTACCCATGCTCGCCGACCCGGTCTTCGCGGATTATCTGGCCGCCTATGGCCGCGGCGGCCAGCGTGCGCTCGGGCTCGACGCGCTCAAATATCTCGGCCGGCTCTACTGGTACACGGTCGAATTCGGCCTGATCGCCGAGCCCGAGGGGCTGCGTATCTACGGCTCGGGCATCGTCTCGAGCTTCGCCGAGACCCGCTTCGCGCTCGACGACCCCAGCCCCAACCGCATCGCGCTCGACCTCGCGCGCGTCATGCGGACGGAGTACCGGATCGACGATTTCCAGCAGAACTACTTCGTCATCCCGAGCTTCGACGAACTGCTGCGCCTGACGGTCGAAACCGATTTCGCACCGCTGTACGAGGCGCTGAAGGCCCAGCCCGACATCCCCGTCGCGCAGATCGAACCCGGCGACGTCGTGCTGACACACGGCACGCAGGCCTATGCGAAGGCCAAGGCTGCGGCCTGAACCCAGCCGCTAACCCCAAACCCACCCCGGCGAAGGCCGGGGCCCAGTTGGGAAGGCTGTGCGATTCATGCGCGAAGGTTCACCCAACTGGGCCCCGGCCTCCGCCGGGGTGGCGTCGGGTGTGCGGCGAGACGCAGGCCGGTCAGATATCCAGCGCCCACCCGTCGCGCCCCTTGGGATCGAACGGCCCGTCCGCCACGAACCGCGTCGCCCCCGCGCGCAGCCGCAGCACGCTCCAGTCCCCGCGCCGGTCGACCGCCGCCAGCGAGCACCCGCACGCCTCATAGGCCGCGACCACGCCCGCGCGCTGCGTCTCGAGCAGCCCCGCCAGCACGATCGTCGCCCCCGCATCCGCGATCGACGCGATCTCGGGCGCCATCGACACCAAAGGCCCCGCCAGGATGTTGGCGATCACCAGATCATAGGGCGCGCGCGCGACGATCGCGTCGTCGAGCGTCCCGTCGGCCACCACCAGGTCGATCCCCGCAACCCCGTTCAGGTCCGCATTCTCCTGCGTCACCTCGATCGAGACCGGATCGATGTCCGTCCCCATCACCGCCGCCTCGGGCCACAGATGCGCCGCGGCAAAGGCGAGCAGCCCGGTCCCCGTGCCGATGTCGATGACGTTGGCAAAAGCCGCATCCGCCAGCCCGTCGAGCATCGCCAGGCACCCGCTGGTCGTCTCGTGATGCCCCGTCCCGAACGCGCGGCTCGCCTCGATCAGGAAGGCGCGCTTGCCCGCGGGCACCGCATCGGCATGCGCGCGGGTGTGGACGAAGAATCGGCCGACCGACAGCGGCTCGAGCCCCGCCTGGCTCATCGTCACCCAGTCCGCCGCGGCCAGCCGCTCGACCGCGATTCCGGCCCCCGCCGCGCTCGGCACCAGCGCGCGCACCGCCGCGACCGTGTCGGCGCCCGGCTCATGTTCGAAATACGCGTCGAGCCGCCAGGATTCGACGTCGTCCTCGATCTCCTCGGTGGTCATCAGCACCGCGTCGGCGGGAATCGCGTCGCCCAGATCGCCGCTCACGTCGATCGCCTCCGCCTCCGCGCGCGTGCAGGGGAGGGTGAGTTTCCAGCTCTCAGCGGACATGGCTGGCCCCGTTCACGTCGATCACCGCGCCGGTCATCGAGGCCGGCGCCTCGAGCGCGCAATAGCGCGCGACCGAGGCGACTTCGGCGGGGTCCGCGACCTTGCCGAGCGGAATGTCGGCGAGCAGCGCATCACCGCCGCGGCTCGACAGATAATCCTCCGCCATCCCGGTCATCGTGAAGCCGGGGCAGATCGCGAACGCCAGGATCCCCTCGCGGGCATAGCCGCGCGCGATCGTCTTGGTCATCGCCACCATGCCCGCCTTCGACGCGGCATAATGCCAGTGCGCGGGCGAATCGCCGCGATAGGCGGCGCGGCTGGCGATGTTGACGATCCGGCCCGCGAACCCGCGCGCCTGCCAGTGCAGCACCGCGAGCCGGCAGAGCTCGGCGGACGCGGTCAGGTTGATCCGCATCGTCCGCTCCCACTGAGCGGTCCAGTCGCCGTCACCCAGCGGGCTCGCCTCGAACACTCCGGCATTGTTGATCAGCACGTCGATCGTGCCGCCCGCCTGTTCCAGCGCGGCGGTCCACAAAGCGGTCGGCCCGGCGGGATCGGCAAAGTCGGCGGGGATCCCGCTCGCGCTGCCCCCGCTGGTGCTCTTGTGCCCGATGACGGTGGCGCCCGCGTCGGTCAGCGCCTGGTGAATGGCCGCGCCGATGCCCCGGCTCGACCCTGTGAGTAGGATGGTCATGCCCGGGGCCTTAGCGCGCCCGGTAAGGGTCCGTCACCTGCCCGATTGCACTGCGGTGAGGTCGTTCACGCGACGCTGGACGAAAACCCGTCGGCGGCGCCGCGCAGCACGCTCAGCTTGTCGTCGATCAGCCCGAAATCCTGGCCCAGCAGCGTGATCTCGTTGGCGACCGCCTCCGCGTCGCCGCGGATCATGTCGATCGTCGCGGACATGGTGTCGGCGGCCAGCGCGGTCTCGTCGACCGCGGCGGTGATCGACGCGACGGTCCGCGCCTGCGCGTCCATCGCCTGGCGGATCCGCACCGCGCTGTCCTGGACCTCGCCGACGGTCGTGCGGATGCCGACGCTGGTCGTCACCGAGCTGTGCGTCGCGGCCTGGATCGCGGCGATCTTGGTCGCGATGTCGTCGGTCGCGCGCGCCGTCTGGCTGGCGAGGCTCTTCACCTCCTGCGCCACCACCGCAAAGCCGCGCCCGGCATCGCCCGCGCGCGCCGCCTCGATCGTCGCGTTGAGTGCGAGCAGGTTGGTCTGCCCCGCGATCGTCCGGATCAGCCCCAGGATCGACTCGATCGACTGGGCATGCGCGCTCAGCGTCTCGGACATGCCGACCGCGTCGGTCGCCTGCGCCGACGCGCGGTTGGCGATCTCCGCCGCCGCCTCGACCTCGATCCGCGCGCCCTCGATCGCACAGATCAGTCCCGAGGCGGTGTGCGCGGCCTCGCGCATCGCCAGCGCGGACTGTTCGGCGGCGGCGGCGACCTCGCTCGTCTTGCCCAGCACGCTGCGGGTCGAGGTCGACGCGCCCATCGCCTGAACGCGAATCCGCGCGCCCAGCTCGGCGGTGTCCTCGATCGACGAGGCGATGCTGTCGCGGAACGCCGCCGCCCGCGCGCTGCGGGCGATCCGCGCCGCCTCGGCATCGGACGCGCTCAGATGCGACGCCATGATGTCCGCCTCGATCAGCGCGAGCCGCTGGATCACGTCGCCCAGCATCCGCATCGACGCGGTGTCGGTGCCGACCCGTTCGGCGATCAGCCCGAGCGTGACGCTGTGCGCGAACGCCAGCGCGGCGAGCAAGGCGGGCAGCGGGATGTTCGCCTTGCGCGACTGGACCGCATGGTCGATTGCGATGTCCCGCCACGCCAGGTCATAGGGGGAGAGATATTTCAGCCGGACATAGTCCGCGCTTGCGACGATGCTGCGCTCGAGTCGCTCGGGGGTGAAGGCGGGCCGGACATGGAGTGCGCTCTCGAGCGAGAGGTAATGCCGCCAGAACGTCTCCGCGATCAGCCGGTGATCGGCGGCATCCAGCATCGCAGTCAGCGTCGCGCAGCTCGGCCCGATCGCGCCGTCCCAGTCATAGTCGCGCACGCGTTCGTACAGCGGCCGGCCATCATTGCCCCAGTCCAGCGTGCCGTGCGGCACGCCATTGCTCATGCGGTCGATTGGCGCGGTCATGCTCCCCCCTTGTGCCGTCCGTTATGCAGCCACCTTCGCGATGAATACGCCCGCGCTGGTCTTGAGATTGCTCAGCCGGCTGTCGAGCATGTCGAAGCCCCGGCCGACGCCGTCGATCTCGGTCGCCACCATTTCGGTATCCGCCCTGATCGCCGCGATCGTCGTCGACATCGAATCGGCGGCGAGCGCGGTCTCGTCGACCGCCGCGGTGATCGCGGTGACGGTCTGCGCCTGCGCCTCCATCGCGTGACGGATCCGGTCGGCGCTGTCCTGCACCTCGGCGACGGTCGCCTTGATGCTCGCATTGGTCGCGACCGTGCCGCGCGTCGCCGACTGGATCGCGGCGATCTTGGCGGCGATGTCGTCGGTCGCGCGTGCGGTCTGGCTGGCGAGGCTCTTCACCTCCTGCGCCACCACCGCGAAGCCGCGCCCGGCATCGCCCGCGCGCGCCGCCTCGATCGTCGCGTTGAGCGCGAGCAGATTGGTCTGGCCGGCAATGTCGCGGATCAGCCCCAGGATCGACTCGATCGACTTGGCGTGATCGCTCAGCGCCTCGGACATGCCGACCGCGTCGGTCGCCTGTGCGGATGCGCGATTGGCGATCTCGGCCGCGGCCTCGACCTCGCTGCGCGCATCCTCGATCGCGCGGATCAGCCCCGCGGCGGTCTGTGCGGCCTCGCGCATCGCCACCGCGGACTGTTCGGCGGCGGCGGCCACCTCGCTCGCCTTGCCCAGCACCGCGCGGGTCGAGGCCGAACTGCGGACCGCCTGTTCGCGCAGGACATGCCCCTCGTCGGTCGCGGTCTCGACCATCGTCGCGATTCCGTCGCGGAATTCGACCGCCAGCGTGTCGCGCGCGCCCTGCGCCGAGAAGTTGCGATATTTGGTATAGATCGCCACGGTGATCTCACCTTCCAGCGCCGACAGCCTCATCAGCGTGTCGATATACAAGGAAAGTCGGTCATTGTCGCGCGCCACGCTCTGCATCAGCACGCCGAGCGCGGCACGGTCGCTCGCGCTGATCATCGACAGCAACGCCATCGGCGACACGTCGGCGGCATAGGCCGCGGCGACCGACCGCTCGACCGATTCGACCCAGCCGCGCGCATTGGTGTTGAGGAAGCGGTCGCGCAGGAAATTGCAGCCGACCTCGATCATCGCGTCGGCCTCGTGCGGCGACCAGATCCGCTCGTTGCTGAAACAGCGCTGCCACTGTTCCCAATAGGCCTGGGAGATCGTGACGACATGCGGTTCGATCAGCGCCCAGAGCTCGCGGCTGGCCGCCGCGAGCGAGCCGTCAAAGTCGAACGCGCGCAGCCGTGCGGCCAGGTCGATCTGGGTGGCGATCGACCCGGGGGCCGGCATGTCGAGTGAGGTCAAAGGGTAAACTCCGGATCGCGTTGCCCGGCCAGCGCTAACGGTGATTCCTTAAGGCCAGGTTAGGGATCGATGCCGCGGGGCAGGGGCGCCCGCCGCCCCGCCCGACCAACCGCCCATCGGCCCCTGTGCATTGCCCTGGGTTATCAAGCCGGGCGGCGATGGGTTGCATCGCAGCACATGGCGTCTAATAGACCGGCAAACCGTTCGTTACTCGCCCTTCGTACTCGAGGACACAGCCCTTGGCATCGCGCAACCCGGCACGCCCGCTTTCTCCCCATCTGCAGGTCTATAAATGGGGCCCGCACATGCTGGTCTCGATCCTGCACCGCGCGACCGGCAGCGGCATGGCGACCGTCGGCAGCCTGCTGCTCGTCTGGTGGCTCGCCGCGATCGCCTCGGGGGATCAGGCCTATGCGACCTTTGTCGACGTGTTCACGACCGATACGGGCGGGCTCAACATTCTGGGCTATGTCATCGGCATCGGCCTGACCTGGTCGCTGCTCCAGCACATGATGACGGGCATCCGCCATCTGGTGATGGACACCGGCGCCGGATTCGAACTCAAGCGCAACCGCATGGGTGCGCGCGCGACGATCCTGGCCAGCACGCTGCTGACGGTCGCCTTCTGGCTCTACATGGGGATGAAGTAATGGGTTCGGGTACGCCAGTCGGCCGCGTCCGCGGTCTGGGCAGCGCCAAGCACGGCACGCAGCATTGGTGGCAGCAGCGGCTGACCGCCGGCGCCAACATCTTCCTGATGGCCTGGCTGATGGTCGCGATCGCGCGGATGCCCGCCTATGACTATGCCTCGGTGCATCTTTGGCTCCAGTCGTCCTGGGCGGCGATCCCGATGGCGCTGCTGATCCTGTCGGTCTTCTACCATTTCCGTCTCGGTCTTCAGGTCGTGATCGAGGATTACATGCACGGCGAAAGCCGCGTCGTGACGATGATCCTGCTCAACCTGTTCACCTTCACGCTGGGCGGCATCGCCCTGTTCGCGATCCTGAAGGTCGCCTTCTCCGGAGCTCCTGCGTAATGTCAGCTGCCTACAAGATCATCGATCATACCTATGATGCGGTCGTCGTCGGGGCCGGCGGCTCGGGCCTCCGCGCGACGATGGGCATCGCCGAGAGCGGGCTGAAGACCGCGTGCATCACCAAGGTCTTCCCGACCCGGTCGCACACCGTCGCCGCCCAGGGCGGCATCGCCGCGTCGCTCGGCAACAACTCGCCGGATCACTGGACCTGGCACATGTTCGACACCGTCAAGGGTTCCGACTGGCTCGGCGACCAGGACGCGATCGAATATCTGTGCCGCGAAGCGCCGCAGGCGGTCTACGAGCTGGAACATGCCGGCATGCCGTTCAGCCGTAACGAAAACGGCACGATCTATCAGCGTCCGTTCGGCGGCCACATGCAGAACATGGGCGAGGGCCCCCCGGTCCAGCGCACCGCCGCTGCCGCCGATCGCACCGGCCACGCGATGCTCCACGCGCTCTACCAGCAGAGCCTGAAGTACAATACGGACTTCTTCGTCGAATATTTCGCGCTCGACCTGATCATGGAAAATGGTGTCTGCCGCGGCGTCATCGCGCTGTGCATGGAAGACGGCTCGATCCACCGCTTCCGCAGCCACCAGACCGTGCTCGCCACCGGCGGTTACGGCCGCGTCTATTTCTCGGCGACCTCGGCGCACACCTGCACCGGCGATGGCAATGCGATGGTGCTCCGCGCCGGCCTGCCGCTGCAGGACATGGAGTTCGTCCAGTTCCACCCGACCGGCATCTACGGCGCGGGCGTTCTCATCACCGAGGGCGCGCGCGGTGAGGGCGGCTATCTGACCAACTCCGAGGGTGAGCGCTTCATGGAGCGCTATGCCCCGTCGGCGAAGGACCTCGCCTCGCGCGACGTCGTCAGCCGCTCGATGGCGCTCGAAATGCGCGAAGGCCGCGGCGTCGGCAAGAATGGCGACCACATCTTCCTGCACCTCGATCACATTGATCCGAAGGTTCTGGCAGAGCGCCTGCCGGGCATCACCGAGACCGGCAAGGTCTTCGCGGGCGTCGATCTCACGCGCCAGCCGCTGCCCGTCACGCCGACCGTGCACTACAACATGGGCGGCATCCCGACCAACTTCCACGGCGAGGTCGTCAACCTCGTCGCCGGCAACCCCGACGCGGTCGTCCCCGGCCTGTTCGCGGTCGGTGAGGCCGCCTGCGTCTCGGTCCACGGCGCCAACCGCCTCGGCTCGAACAGCCTGATCGATCTCGTCGTGTTCGGCCGCGCGACCGGTCTGCGGATCCGCGACACGCTCAAGCCCGGCACCGCGCACGCGCCGCTGCCCAAGGGGTCGGAGGAGCTCGCGCTCACGCGTCTCGACACGTTCCGCAATGCGAGCGGCGGGTCGCCGACCGCGCAGATCCGTCTCGACATGCAGCAGACGATGCAGAAGCATTGCGCCGTGTTCCGCGATACCGAGCTGCTCAACCAGGGCGTCGAGAAGATGGCCGGCATCTACAACCGGATGACCGACGTCGCCGTGAAGGATCGCAGCATGATCTGGAACACCGATCTGGTCGAGACGATGGAGCTCGACAATCTGATCGGCCAGGCCGTCGTGACCATGAACTCGGCCGCCAACCGCACCGAGTCGCGCGGCGCGCACATGCACGAGGATTTCCCCGAGCGTGACGATGCCAACTGGATGAAGCACACCATCACGACCTTCGACGGCTGGGGTGGCAAGGGCGGTCAGACCAAGATCGATTTCCGCCCGGTGCACGACTACACGCTCACCGACGACGTCGACTACATCAAGCCCAAGAAGCGGGTCTATTGATGATTTGGGCCATCATCGCGATCGGGTTCCTCGTGCCCGTCGCGGTGGGGCTGCTGACGCGGTTCCCGCCGATGATCGCCGGCTTTCTCTGGCCGGCGATCGTCGCGATCGGGACCGCGATCTATATCTACGGCATCGAAACGCGCGCGCCCGGCGAAGACCCGCAGAAGATCGCCATCACCTTCTTTGCGCTCTTCTCGCTCGCCGGCGGCGTCCCCGGCGGCCTGGTGGGCTGGATCCTCCAGCACAAGCGACAGGCCGATCCGGCACTCGACCGGGACGTCTGACCTCAGGGGGCGGCGGGCGCATTCGCTGCCGCTTCCAGACGATCTGCCAGCCACATCTTGATGAGCGCCTGACGCGTGACGCCACGCTTGCGGGCTTGCACGTCGAGACTCTCTACCATCCACGTGGGGAAATCGACGTTCACGCGCTTGGCCTCCAGCGCAGGCTTGCGTGGGCTGGACCAGTCGAAATACGCGCTGACATCCTCTCCCTCGTCGAACCGCCGGTCGAGTTCGTCGGCTGAGATAGCCTTGTGCAGCACGGATTTAGCCGGTGCGGGCGCGTTCATAAGCCAGTTCCTCATAATCTCTCGCGCGGCGAACCGAGATGATCCGGGTCGCCGTACCGCGATCGGTGACGATCGCCGTCCACAGGCGATCGCCGATCCGGCCGATCACCAGTTGCCGGTCTTCGCCCACATGGCGCTGGGCCGATCCGACGACGATCCGCTCGTCATCGCCCCACAGCGCCTGAGCTTCGACGAAATCAATCCCGTGCTTGACCGCGTTGGCCGCGCTCTTGTCCGGGTCGAATTCGAACATGGCCAACTCTACCGCAATTTCGGTATAGAATCTATACTCCCGGTCTTTTGCGGACGACATTGGAACCGCGCGATACCGCGGTAAGTTTGCCCGCGCATGACCGACACCTCCCCCGCTTCGAACGCGCGCAACTATCCATTGCTCGCCGTCCCCCATGTCCAGCTGCACGGCCCCGTCGACGACGCGATGTACGACAGCTTCAAGGCGCAGGTCGCGGCTGCGCCGACTGAGGGCCCGCTCGTCGTCTCGATCACCACGCTCGGCGGCGATCCCGAAATGGCGCGCGCGATGGGCGACCATATCCGCCTGCTGCGCGAATATACCGATCGCGAGACGCTGTTCCTCGGCAAGGTCGCGGTCTATTCGGCCGGCGCCACCTTCATGTCGGCCTTCCCCGCCGACAGCCGCTTCCTCACGCGCAACAGCCGCCTGATGATCCATGAGCGCCAGATGACGAGCACGATCCAGCTCAACGGCCCGCTCAACGCGCTGTCCTATACGCTGAAGGCCAAGCTCCACGAGATCGAGGATTCGATCAACATCCAGGAAGAGGGTTTTCGCGATCTCGTCCGTGGTACCAAGGTCGATATCGAGGAGCTGAAGGCCAAGGCACCGTCCAACTGGTATATCGAGGCGGAGGAAGCGCGCGATCTCGGGCTGATCCTCGACATCATCTGACGGTTGCGGTGGTCCGTGCCGCGCCCCACATGTGACTCATGTTGCACCCGCGAAGCTAAGGATTTGCGGGCAGGGCCCCTGTCATGTATCGGCTCTGACAACCTTGTCATCACACCACGGACGGACCGCTCGCAATGGCCGAATTCTCGCTCCCGAAAAACAGCGTCGTTAAGAAGGGCGTCAAGCACGCCTCGACCAGCGGGGGCAAGCGGCTGAAATCGTTCAAGGTGTATCGCTACGATCCCGATAGCGGCGAAAATCCCCGCTACGACACGTTCGAGCTCGACCTCGACGAGACCGGCCCGATGGTGCTCGACGCGCTGATCAAGATGAAGGGCGAGCAGGACAGCTCGCTGACCTTCCGCCGTTCGTGCCGCGAGGGGATCTGCGGTTCCTGCTCGATGAACATCGACGGCAAGAACGGTCTCGCCTGCACCACCGCGATCGAGGATTGCAAGGGCGAGGTCCAGATCACGCCGCTGCCGCACATGGACGTGATCAAGGATCTCGTCCCCGACTTCACGCATTTCTACGCGCAATATTCGTCGATCAAGCCCTGGCTCCAGACCGTCACCCCGCCGCCCTCGGGCAAGGAGCGTCTCCAGTCGCCCGAAGACCGCTCGAAGCTCGACGGCCTGTACGAGTGCATCCTGTGCGCCTGCTGCTCGACCTCCTGCCCGAGCTACTGGTGGAACGCCGACAAGTTCCTCGGGCCGGCGATCCTGCTCCAGGCCTATCGCTGGCTCGCCGACAGCCGCGACGAGATGACCGGTGAGCGGCTCGACGAGCTCGAGGATCCGTTCCGCCTCTATCGCTGCCACACGATCATGAACTGCGCCAACGCCTGCCCCAAGGGCCTCAACCCCGCCAAGGCGATCGCCGAGATCAAGAAGATGGAAGCCGAACGGATCGTCTGATCCGGCAGGGGGAGGGCGGTCCCCTCCACCCCGCTCTCGCCCCGCCTCGCTCCACCCTCCGTTCGTGCTGAGCGAAGTCGAAGCACAGGCCCGGGGCAGGGCGCGGCGCTCCCCCACCCCCGTTCGTGCTGAGCGAAGTCGAAGCACAGGCCCGGGGCAGGTGGTGGCGCTCCCCCAACCCCGTTCGTGCTGAGCGAAGTCGAAGCACAGGCCCCGGGGCAGGGGGTGGCGCTCCCAAAAGTCCTTCGACTTCGCTCAGGACGAACGGAACTCATGACCGATACCCCCCATTTCCTCGACGCCGAAGACCCCGCAAACCCCGGCTGGCGCAGCTGGACCCTGTCCGACCCGACCCGGTTCAACACGCTGCTCGGCCCCATGCTCTACCGCGTCGACGGCCACCTCGTCCGCGTCCGCATCACGCCAGAGCGTCGCCATTCGAACCTGCAGGACAATGTCCATGGCGGCGCACTGCTCGGCTTCATCGACGTCGCTTTGTTCGCCGCCGCGCGCGGCTTCGGGCTGATCACCGCCGGCACCGCGGTGACGCTCGACCTCAACACCCAGTTCATCGGTGGCGGCCGGATCGGCGCCCCGATCGAGGCGCAGGTCGAGGTGCTCAAGGAAACCGGCCGCCTCTTGTTCCTGCGGGGCCTCGTGGTGCAAGGCGACGACGAGGCAAAGATCGCGGCCTTCTCCGCGACGATCCGCAAGCCGTCGCCTAAGCCGCCGAAGAGCTGACCCCGACCGCTATCACCACCCCGGCGAAGGCCGGGGCTCAGTTGGGACACGATCATTGTTCAAGCGTAGCGCTCCATTACGGCAACCTTTCCCCCTGGGCCCCGGCCTCCGCCGGGGTGGTAAAGACCAATGACCGTCCTTGCCGCCTACGAAGCGCTCGTCGCATCGGGTGAACTCCGCCCCGACCCCGAACAGGCCGCCGCCGCCGCGCGCCTGAACACGCTCGCCACCGAACTCGCCGCACCCGTCGCGACCGGCTTCTTCGCGCGCTTCACGAAAAAACCGGCCCCGCGCGGCGTCTATCTCTGGGGCGGTGTCGGCCGCGGCAAGTCGATGCTGATGGACCTGTTCTTCGCCGAGGTTGCGGTCGACCGCAAGCGCCGCGTCCATTTCGGCGAGTTCATGCTCGAGGTCCATGCGCGCATCGCCGCCGAGCGTCGCAAGGAGGTCGGCGACCCGATCGTCCCCGTCGCCACCGCGATCGCCGAGGAGACCCGGCTGCTCGCGTTCGACGAGATGATGGTCACCAACAGCCCCGACGCGATGATCCTGTCGCGGCTCGTCACCTCGCTGCTCGATTCCGGCGTGACGATCGTCACCACCTCGAACCGCCCGCCCGCCGATCTCTACAAGAACGGCCTCAACCGCGAGCATTTCCTCCCCTTCATCGCGACGATCGAACAGCGGCTCGACGTCCTCCCGCTCAACGGCCCCGTCGATTACCGCCGCGACCGGCTCGGCAGCCAG
Organism: Sphingomonas sp. STIS6.2; assembly: GCF_000732685.2. Classification (NCBI taxonomy): domain Bacteria; kingdom Pseudomonadati; phylum Pseudomonadota; class Alphaproteobacteria; order Sphingomonadales; family Sphingomonadaceae; genus Sphingomonas; species Sphingomonas sp. STIS6.2. Next base: position 15,767 of record NZ_JPDP02000039.1, on the reverse strand, counting down.
GACACCTGGCTCGTCCCCAACGGCCCCGAGGCGACCGCGCAGCTCTCCGCCGCGTTCTTCCGCCTCACCGACTTCTCGCCCGACGACAGCGAGCATGTCCCGTCCGAGGAGCTGATCGTCCAGGGCCGCGCCCTGCGCGTGCCCAAGTCGCTGAAAGGCGTCGCGGTGTTCAGCTTCAGGAAGCTGTGCGGCGAGGCGAGGGGCGTCGCCGACTATCTCGCGATCGCGCGCAAATTCCACACGATCATCCTCGTCGGCATTCCCAAGCTCGGGCCCGAGAACCGCAACGAGGCGGCGCGCTTCGTCGGCCTCATCGACGCGCTCTACGAACACAAGGTCAAGCTGCTCGCCGCCGCGGATGCGCAGCCGGGCGACCTCTACGCGAGCGGCGACGGCCGGTTCGAATTCGACCGCACGATCAGCCGGCTGGAAGAGATGCGCTCCGAGGAGTATCTGGCGGAAGGGCATATCTGACGCACCCCAAACACCACCCCGGCCTCCGACGGGGTGGTTCAGCGCACGCCGGCAAGCTTATTGCTCCTGCGAACGATTTGCAATAACACCAGCACTTTTCCGCTTTAACGGTTGCCGTAACGCCATAATGCGCGTAACCGGCGTCACCAATCACCCCGCACATCAGACGGAGACGGATTGGAATGGCTCGCAAGAAGATCGCGCTGATCGGCGCCGGTAACATCGGCGGCACGCTCGCGCACCTCGCAGCACTCAAGGGTCTGGGCGATATCGTCCTGTTCGACGTGGCCGAGGGCATCCCCCAGGGCAAGGCGCTCGACCTGTCGCAGTGCGGCCCGGTCGAAGGCTTCGACTCGACGATCACCGGCTCGAACGACTATGCCGACATTGCCGGCGCGGACGTCATCATCGTCACCGCCGGTGTCGCGCGCAAGCCCGGCATGAGCCGCGACGACCTGCTCGGCATCAACCTGAAGGTCATGAAGGCCGTGGGCGAGGGCATCAAGGCCAACGCGCCGGGCGCCTTCGTCATCTGCATCACCAACCCGCTCGACGCGATGGTGTGGGCGCTGCGTGAGTTCTCGGGTCTGCCGCATCACATGGTCGTCGGCATGGCCGGCGTGCTCGACTCGTCGCGCTTCAGCCACTTCCTCGCCGACGAGTTCAAGGTCTCGGTCAAGGACGTCACCAGCTTCGTGCTCGGCGGCCATGGCGACACGATGGTCCCCGTGATCCAGTATTCGACCGTCTCGGGCATCCCCGTCCCCGATCTCATCGCGATGGGCATGTCGAGCCAGGAAAAGATCGACGCGATCGTCAAGCGCACGCGCGGCGGCGGCGGCGAGATCGTCGCGCTGCTCAAGACCGGCTCGGCCTATTACGCGCCCGCCACCAGCGGCATCGCGATGGCGGAGGCCTATCTCTACGACCAGAAGCGCGTCCTGCCCGCCGCGGCCTACGTCTCGGGTGAATACGGCCTCGACGACCTGTATGTCGGCGTGCCCGTCGTGATCGGCGCCGGCGGCGTCGAGAAGATCGTTGAGATCAAGCTCGACGACGAAGCCAAGGGCAACCTCCAGGTCTCGGTCGACGCGGTCAAGGAACTGATCGTGGCCTGCAAGGGTATCGACGGTAGCCTGAACTGATTTGAGGACATGAGCCGATCTGCTGTTCCCCGGCGAAGGCCGGGGTCCAGTTGGGAGAAGTCCCGTGATGCATACCGCCTTCTGCGTCTACATCATGGCCAGCAGGCGTAACGGCACGATCTATCTCGGCGTCACCAGCAATCTTCCCAAGCGTGCTTGGGAGCATCGCAACGGGGTCGTCGCAGGATTTACGAAGAAATACGGTTGTCATCTACTCGTCTGGTACGAAGTCTATGATGATCTGGACGCCGCCCGGCAGCGTGAGCTGCAGATGAAGGAATGGAAACGGGCCTGGAAGGTGAAAGCGATCGAAGGGATGAACCCGAACTGGGATGATCTGTTTGATACGCTGACGCCAGACTGACCTGCCTTCCCAACTGGGCCCCGGCCTCCGCCGGGGAACGAGAGAGAGAAAACTAGATGAGCATCCTCGTCGACAAGAACACCAAGGTCATCACGCAGGGCATGACCGGCGAAACCGGCAGCTTCCACACCAAGATGGCGCTGGAATACGGCACGCAGATGGTCGGTGGCGTCACCCCCGGCAAGGGCGGCACGACCCACCTCGACCTCCCCGTCTACAACACCGTCGCCGAGGCGAAGTCGGTCACCGGCGCGACCGCGTCGGTCATCTACGTGCCGCCTCCCTTCGCCGCCGACTCGATCCTCGAGGCGATCGACGCACAGATCGAGCTGATCGTCGCGATCACCGAGGGCATTCCGGTGCTCGACATGGTCAAGGTCAAGCGCGCGCTCGCGGGTTCCAAGTCGCGCCTGATCGGCCCGAACTGCCCCGGCGTGCTGACCCCCGGCGAGTGCAAGATCGGCATCATGCCCGGTTCGATCTTCAAGAAGGGCTCGGTCGGCGTTGTCAGCCGTTCAGGCACACTCACCTATGAGGCGGTCTTCCAGACCTCGAACGCAGGCCTTGGTCAGACGACCGCGGTCGGCATCGGTGGCGATCCGGTCAACGGCACGAACTTCATCGACGTGCTCGAGCTGTTCCTCGCGGACGACGAGACCAAGTCGATCATCATGATCGGCGAAATCGGCGGCGACGCCGAGGAGCAGGCCGCGCAGTTCCTGATCGACGAGGCCAAGCGTGGCCGCAAGAAGCCGATGGCCGGCTTCATCGCGGGCCGCACTGCCCCTCCGGGTCGTCGCATGGGTCATGCCGGTGCGATCGTTTCGGGCGGCAAGGGCGATGCCGAGAGCAAGATCGCGGCAATGGAAGCTGCCGGGATCAAGGTCTCGGAAAGCCCCAGCCTGCTCGGCGAGACGCTGCTGAGCGTGCTGAAGGGTTGATCTTACTACCCCTCTCCCCCCGGGGAGAGGGAAGGAGCCGCCATTTGGCGGCGGAAGGGTGAGGGCACGTGACCGCCCGTGCCCTCACCCTCCCACCCGCAAGTGCGGGCGGGCCCCTCCCTCTCCCCCGCGGGGAGAGGGCACTGAGGACGAGAACGATGGGCTACGAAGGCCAGGATTTCAGCGATATCGCAGCCGGCGTCAGCCCGGCGTTCGTAGAGACGCTCTACGCCAAGTTCACCGCCGATCCGGCCTCGGTCGAATCCGGCTGGCGGACGTTCTTCGAGGGGCTCGAAGGCTCCGCGCAGGGCCCGAGCTGGGAAAGCGCGCGCTGGCCGCTGACCACCACGGACGATCTGACCGCGGCGCTCGACCCGACCCAGATGGAGCCCGCGCCCAAGCCCGCAAAGGGTGGCGGCAAGCCCGCGCCCGCCGCCGCCGCGCCCGCGCCCGTCTCGAAGGACGAGATCGCCAAGGCCGCGGCCGACGCGATCCGCGCGCAGCTGCTGATCCGCACCTACCGCGTCCGCGGTCACCTCGCCGCCAATCTCGATCCGCTCGGCCTGTCGAAGCGCGAGATGCCCGAGGATCTGAAGACCGAATATCACGGCTTCTCCGACGCCGACATCGACCGCAAGGTCTATCTCGGCGGCACGATGGGCTTCGAATGGGCCACCATCCGCGAGCTCGTCGACACGCTGCGCAAGAATTACTGCGGCAATGTCGGCCTCGAATACATGCATATCGCCGATGTCGAGGAGCGCCGCTTCCTCCAGGAGCGCATGGAGGGCCAGGACAAGGCGATCGAATTCTCCGTCGACGGCAAGAAGGCGATCCTCAACAAGGTCATCGAAGCCGAGCAGTGGGAGAAATTCCTCGGCAAGAAATATGTCGGCACGAAGCGCTTCGGGCTCGACGGCGGCGAATCGATGATCCCCGCGCTTGAATCGGTCATCAAGTACGGCGGCCAGATGGGCGTGCGCGAGATCGTCATCGGCATGGCGCATCGCGGTCGTCTGAACGTGCTCGCCAACGTGATGGCAAAGCCCCTGCGCGTCATCTTCCACGAATTCGCCGGCGGTTCGGCCAACCCCGATGACATCGGCGGTTCGGGCGACGTGAAGTACCACCTCGGCACCAGCACCGACCGCGAGTTCGACGGCCACAAGGTTCATATGAGCCTCGTCGCCAACCCCTCGCATCTCGAGGCTGCCGATCCGGTCGTGCTCGGCAAGACGCGCGCGATCCAGACGCTCAACAACGATCTGAAGGACCATGTCGCTTCGCTCCCCGTGCTGATCCACGGCGACGCGGCGTTCGCAGGGCAGGGGATCGTCTGGGAGTGCCTCGGCTTCTCCGGCATCCGCGGCTACAACACCGGCGGCTGCGTCCACTTCATCATCAACAACCAGGTCGGCTTCACGACCAGCCCACAGTTCGCGCGCTCGTCGCCCTACCCGTCGGACGTCGCCAAGGGCGTCCAGGCGCCGGTCTTCCACGTCAATGGCGACGATCCCGAGGCGGTGACCTTCGCCACCAAGATGGCGATGGAATTCCGTCAGAAGTTCCACCGCGACATCGTCATCGACATGTGGTGCTATCGCCGCTTCGGTCATAACGAAGGCGACGAGCCCTCCTTCACCCAGCCGCTGATGTACGACATCATCCGCAAGCACCCCGGCGTCAGCTCGGTCTATGGCAACCGCCTGATCAAGGAAGGCGTCATCGACCAGCCCTGGATCGACGAGAATGTGAAGCAGCTCACATTGCGGCTCGAGGGCGAGTTCGAAGCGGGTGCGTCGTACAAGCCGAACAAGGCCGACTGGTTCGGCGGTCGCTGGACCGGCCTCAGCGCGCCGACCGATGGTGCGTCCGCGCGGCGCAACGTCGAGACCGGGCTCAGCCAGAAGCTGTTCGACTCGCTCGGCCGCACGCTGACGACGGTTCCCGAGAGCGTGAAGATCCACAAGACGCTCGCGCGCGTGCTCGATGCCAAGCGCGAGATGTTCAAGTCGGGCAAGGGCTTCGACTGGGCGACCGGCGAGGCGCTCGCGTTCGGCGGCCTGCTGTCCGAAGGATACGGCGTGCGTCTGTCCGGCCAGGATTCGGGCCGCGGCACCTTCTCGCAGCGTCACGCGGTCTGGGTCGACCAGACCGACGAGCACAAGTACGTGCCGCTCCAGGAGATCGAGCACGGCAATTTCGAGGTGCTCGACAGCCCGCTGTCCGAGTACGGCGTGCTCGGTTTCGAGTACGGCTATGCGCTCGCCGACCCGAAGACGCTCGTCCTTTGGGAGGCGCAGTTCGGCGATTTCGTCAACGGCGCGCAGATCATGATCGATCAGTTCATCACGTCGGGCGAGTCGAAGTGGCTCCGCGCCAACGGCCTCGTGATGCTGCTCCCGCACGGCTATGAAGGGCAGGGGCCAGAGCACAGCTCGGCACGTCCCGAGCGCTTCCTCCAGTCCTGCGCGGACGACAATATCCAGGTCGCGAACTGCACCAGCCCGGCGAACTATTTCCACCTGCTCCGCCGGCAGATGCACCGCAACTTCCGTAAACCCCTGATCGTGATGACGCCCAAGTCGTTGCTCCGTCACAAGCTCGCGGTGTCGAACGCCGAGGACTTCCAGTGCGACAGCCACTTCCGTCGCCTCCTGTCCGACACCAACGGTGCAGCCGACGTCGACACTAAGCGTCTCGTCCTGTGCACCGGCAAGGTCGCCTATGACCTGATCGAGGCCCGCGATGCGGCGGGCGACACCGACACGCAGATCGTCCGCGTCGAGCAGCTCTATCCCTTCCCCGGCAACCCAATCGCCGAGCGCGTCGCCAAGATGCCGAACCTGGAAGAGATCGTCTGGGCGCAGGAAGAGCCGAAGAACAACGGCTACTGGTTCTTCGTCGAGCCGCTGATCGAGGAGGCGCTGGCCAGCGTGAATTCGCCGGTCAAGCGCGCGCGCTACGCCGGGCGCAGCGCCTCGGCCTCGCCCGCGACCGGCCTGATGAAGCGTCACCAGGCCGAGCAGGGCGCGCTCGTCGCCGACGCACTCGGCCACAGCGTCCGCGACGAAATCCGCCGCACCCGCGCGAACTGAACCTTTTCTACCACCCCGGCGAAGGGGCACCCATCAAAGTAATACTTTGATGGGACCCAAGCCGGGGCCCAGTTGGGATGGTAGATATAATTGAGCGAAACGCCGGCCAATCAGCGTTTCGTAACTGGACCCCGGCCTACGCCGGGGTGGAGGAACCGAGAAAATGGCAACCGAAGTCACCGTCCCCGTCCTGGGTGAATCGATCACCGAAGCCACCCTCGGCGAGTGGCTGAAGCAGCCCGGCGATCCCGTCGCCGTCGACGAGCCCATCGCCAGCCTCGAGACCGACAAGGTCTCGGTCGAGGTGCCGTCGCCGGTCGCCGGCGTCATGGGCCAGCACGCCGTCGCGGTCGGCGACACGGTCCAGGTCGGCGCGATGCTCGCCACGATCGACTCGGGTGACGGCGCCGCTGCCGCTCCCGCCCCAGCCCCCGCAAAGGCCCCCGAGCCCGCCGCAACCGCAACGCCCGCGGCGCCCGCCAAGGACGAGTCCGGCGCAGGCTACGGTGACCAGCCCGGCGCCGGCACCAGCGACTCCCCCGCCGCGCTCTCGCCGTCGGTCCGCCGCGCGGTCCTCGAGCACGGCGTCGACCCCGGCACCGTCAAGGGCACCGGCCGCGACGGTCGCATCACCAAGGAAGACGTGACCGCCGCCGCCTCGAGCAAGCCCGCTCCGGCCGCAGCACCTGCGCCCGAACCGGCCGCAGCGCCCGCAGCCTCGGGCCGCGGTGAAGAGCGCGTCCGCATGACGCGCCTGCGCCAGACGATCGCCAAGCGCCTCAAGGAAGCGCAGAACACCGCCGCGATGCTGACGACGTTCAACGACGTCGACATGACCGCGGTGATCGAGGCGCGCGCCAAGTACAAGGATCTGTTTGAGAAGAAGCACGGCGTCCGCCTCGGCTTCATGGGCTTCTTCGTGAAGGCCGCGACCATGGCGCTGCGCGACATCCCGTCGGTCAACGCGTCGATCGACGGCGACGACATCGTCTATCACGATTACGCCGACATCTCGGTCGCGGTCTCGTCGCCCGGTGGCCTCGTCGTCCCCGTGATCCGCGATGCCGACCAGATGTCGGTCGCGACGATCGAGAAGACGATCGGCGACTTCGGCAAGCGCGCCAAGGACGGTGCGCTCAAGATGGACGAGATGAAGGGCGGCACCTTCACCATCTCGAACGGCGGCGTGTTCGGTTCGCTGATGTCGACCCCGATCATCAACCCGCCCCAGTCCGCGGTCCTCGGCCTCCACCGCATCGAGGAGCGCCCGGTCGTCGTCAACGGACAGATCGTCATCCGCCCGATGATGTACCTCGCGCTCAGCTACGATCACCGCCTGATCGACGGCCGCGAAGCCGTGACGTTCCTCGTCGCGCTCAAGAACGCGATCGAAGACCCGACGCGGATCCTGATCGACCTGTAAGTATCTAACCACCCCGGCGCAGGCCGGGGCCCAGTGGGGAAGGCCGCGGTGACGAAGCGCCTCGCCCTCCCCATATATCTCCCAACTGGGCCCCGGCCTGCGCCGGGGAAGTAAGAGAGAAGCGACAATGGCTGACTATGACTATGACGTCCTCGTAATCGGCGCAGGCCCCGGCGGCTACGTCGCCGCGATCCGCGCCGCACAGCTCGGGCTGCGCACCGCCTGCGCCGAGAGCCGCGACACGCTCGGCGGCACCTGCCTCAACGTCGGCTGCATCCCGTCCAAGGCGCTGCTCCACGCGTCCGAGCTGTACGAGGAGGCCAAGGCCGGTCACATGACCAAGTTCGGCGTCGAGTTTACCGGCGTCTCGCTCAACCTCGACCAGATGCACGCCGAGAAGGCCAAGGCCGTCAAGGAACTGACCGGCGGCGTCGAATTCCTGTTCAAGAAGAACAAGGTGACCTGGCTCAAGGGCAAGGCCGCGTTCCAGGACGCGCACACCGTCGACGTCAACGGCCAGACCGTCACCGCCAAGAACATCGTCATCGCCACCGGCTCGAGCGTCATGCCGCTCCCCGGCGTCGCGGTCGACCAGACGACCGTCGTCGACTCGACCGGCGCGCTCGCGCTCCCCAAGGTGCCCGAGCACATGGTCGTCATCGGCGGCGGCGTGATCGGTCTCGAGCTCGGCAGCGTCTGGCGTCGCCTCGGCGCGAAGGTCACAGTCGTCGAGTTCGTCGACCAGATCCTCCCCGGCTTCGACGGCGAAGTCCGCCGTGAGAGCGCCAAGCTGTTCAAGAAGCAGGGCATGGAGCTGAAGCTCTCGACCAAGGTCACCGGTGTGACCGTCGACAACGGCGTCGCGACCGTCACCGTCGAGCCCGCCGCGGGTGGTGCGTCCGAGACGATGACCGCCGACGCAGTGCTCGTCTCGATCGGCCGCAAGGCCAATGTCGACGGCCTCAACCTCGAAGCCATCGGCCTCGAGCTCAACAAGCGCGGCCAGATCGAGACCGACCACAGCTTCAAGACCAAGGTCGACGGCGTGTGGGCGATCGGCGACTGCGTCCCTGGCCTGATGCTCGCGCACAAGGCGGAGGACGAGGGCGTCGCGGTGGCGGAGAACATCGCCGGCCAGACCGGCATCGTCAACGAGGACGTCATCCCGTCCGTCGTCTACACGATGCCCGAAATCGCCGGCGTCGGCCTCACGGAAGAGGCTGCGAAGGACATGACCGAGATCAAGGTCGGCAAGTTCCCCTTCGCCGCCAACAGCCGCGCCAAGACCAACCGCGACACCGACGGCTTCGTCAAGGTCATCGCGGATGCCAAGACCGACCGCGTGCTGGGCGTCTGGATCGTCTCGAGCCTCGCCGGCACGCTGATCGCCGAAGCCGCCATCGCGATGGAATTCGGCGCGACCAGCGAAGACATCGCCTACACCTGCCACGCGCATCCGACGCACGCCGAGGCGCTGAAGGAAGCGGCGATGGCTGTACAGGGCAAACCGATCCACATCTGACCGCGCAAAGCCGTAGCGAAGCTACGGCCGAGCACCCCGCGGTCGGACCGGCCGGCGGCGCTCCAGCGCCGTCCGACGACAGGGGCTTAGCCCCTGTCCGGCCAAGCCCCGGCAAAGTTGAGTTTCGGAAGGGCGTCGGTGGCAATCCCACCGGCGCCCTCTCCACGTCTCCCGATCGCGCGCGAAACGTCCACGCTCTCAAGCCCAAACCCCATGAGCGACCCGCACCCCCATCCGTCATCCTGGCGAAAGCCGGCACCCACGGTCACGGCGAACCCGGCGATACCGCGCCGTCATAACCCGGCCCGCGACCATGCGTCCCGGCGTCCGCCGGGATGACGGGGGGTGGGGGCGGGGGGCGTGCGATAAAATCCCACCCGCAATCCCCGGAGCCGCGGCGTTCGCCCCCCGGCAGCCCGCACCCGCACCCGCAGCCCCGAACCCGCACCCGCAGCCCCCGGACCGAGTGATCCACTCCGAAGCAGCCCGCCCCCACAACCCCCCGGAGCCGCAACGACCTTCAACCCCATCCGTCATCCCGGCGAACGCCGGGACCCAGAGCCCCAAGCGCACCCGCCCGCGGCCCCGGGTCCCGGGTCGAGCCCGGGATGACGGCATGGGGGGTGGGCGCATCGCGGCTTTCGCTATCGGTCGCATTGCCGGTGCGGCTGGCAAACTAGCGACGACCCGCCCCAGCAACAGCACGCACTTCTCGGTCACGCCCTATCCAATCCCCGTCATCCTGGCGAAAGCCAGGATCCAGAGCCGCAAGCGTAACCCCCTGCGGCTCTGGATCCTGGGTCGAGCCCAGGATGACGGAAGAGGTGGGCGCAGTATGTGTCTCTCGCCATCGATCGCTTGGCCACCGCGGCTGCTAAACCCGCAACGACCCGCCCCCCATCCGTCATCCCGGCGAACGCCGGGACCCATGGTTACGGCGGACCCGGCGATCCCGTGCTGCCATAACCCGCTCCGCGACCATGGGTCCCGGCGTCCGCCGGGATGACGGGGGATGGGGGTAGGAGCGGGGGCGGGGGGCGCGCGATAAAATCCCACCCGCAATCCCCGGAACCGCGGCGTTCGCCCCGCGGCACCACGCACCCGCAGCCCCCGAACTTGCAGTGTTCCACTCCGGTACAGTCCGCTCCCCCTACCCCCCGAGCCACAACGACCTTCAA
>NZ_JPDP02000039.1:0-5612 GCF_000732685.2 Sphingomonas sp. STIS6.2 | reverse complement strand
CCCCCCGAGCCACAACGACCTTCAACCCCATCCGTCATCCCGGCGAACGCCGGGACCCATGGTTACGGCGGACCCGGCGATCCCGTGCTGCCATAACCCGGTCCGCGACCATGGGTCCCGGCGTCCGCCGGGATGACGGGAAGGGAGGTCCCACAAAATCGCTCCCGCACCCGCAACGGCCCGCATCCACGGTGCACCGCACACTCAGTACGCCGCACCTGCAGCGCTCCCGCCCCCGCAACACCCCGCCCCCATCCGTCATCCCGGCGAAAGTCGGGACCCAGAGCCCCAGGCGCACCCGCCCGCGGCCCTGAGTCCCGGTTCGGGCCGAAATGACGACAGGCAGGGGGTTGCCTCGCACCCTGCCAATCTCCACCAACCGCTCACCCGCACCTCACCGCATCCATCCCTCACCTCGGGTCGAAACTGAGCCAGATCAGTGAAGTTGTTAGCAATCCGTTTACCAGCCCGGCATAGCCACTCGTCTCCACGCCGCGGCGACGCCACCGTCGCGACCGGCCGTGCAAGGAGCCTGCCTTTGCGTGCGTTGATGATCCTGGCGGTAGGAACGGCCTGTCTCGCCGGCTGTGCGACGCAGCCCCGGGGCGGCAGCGCGGGCAAGGCCCCGGCCGTGGCGGCGGACCCCGCACCGGTCGCCCCAAACTGGACGACGATCGCGACGCCCGGCGACCGCGCGCGGCTCGCGGCGCTCGACGCCAGCTGGACGCGCGCGCGCGCCGCCGTGCCCAGACGGCTGGCGGGCCGGATCGCGGCCGAGGGCGCGCTGCTCGATCCCGCCGCTGCGCTCGACCTGCCCGCGCTGTCGCCCGGCTCCTATCGCTGCCGGCTGGTCCGGCTCGGCGGCCGCGCGGGCTATGCGAGCTTCGCGCCCGATTTCTGCTATGTCGACGGCAACGGCGCCGGGCTGTCCTTCACCAAGCAGACCGGCACGACGCTGCCCGGTGGCTGGCTGCACCCCGACGGCGACCGGCGGCAGGTGTTCCTCGGCACCGTCCGCACCACGCCCGCGCAGGTCGCGCCGCCCTATGGCACCAACCCGGCGCGCGACGTCGCGGGCGTCGTCGAGCGTGTCGGCCCGCTGCGCTGGCGCCTCGTGATGACGCGCGCGGGGCAGGGCGCGATCCTCGATCTCTACGAACTGGTCCCTGTGCCGCCGACGCCCGCGACGCCGCGCTGAGCTTGGAATCCTCCCCCTTGCGGGGGAGGATCAAGCGGGTCAGCCCTTTGGCGGCTTGGCGAAGTTCGCCGCGAACCGCTCCAGGCCCGATGCGAACGAGTCGATCACCTTCGCGAATTCGGGCGGCAGCGCAGCGGCGTCGCTCCTGGGCGGTTCCGGCGTCTCGCCCGCGAACGGCCCGCTGCCCGCCGTCGACCCGCCCGGAGCCTCCGGCGAAGCCTCGGCCGAGGGTTCTGGCGGCTTCGGCGGCTTCGGCGGCTCGGGCGGTGCAGGTGACGGCGTCGCCCCACGCATATCCTTCGCCGTGATCGCGGTCGCGGCCATCATCAGCCCGGCCGCGATGACCTGGCGTCCCGCGGGCGTGCCCATCTGCCGCGTCAGCGCCGCCGCGATCCCCGCGAACGGCGCCGCGCCGCCATGCTTGCCCGCCTTGGCGGACCAACGCGCCTCGAAACCCTCGCCTTTCGTCGCGCCCGTCTCGGCCTCGCGCTCCCGCGCCTCGCGTTCGCGACGCTCCTTCTTCTTGCCCATCTCGGTCTCCAGCACTGTATTGTACTAACAATACACTATGTAACTATCGTCGGCACCTTGGACAATGGTTCGGCGTTACCCATCTTTGCGAGCACCCGCCCGGCGCCCTCCCGGGCTTGTCGCGTCCGAACAAATGTGGAACAGAATCTCCTATGCTGACCAAGATTTCCGTACGCGGCGCGCGTGAACACAACCTCAAGGATGTCGATATCGACATCCCCCGCGACACGCTGACGGTGATCACCGGGCTGTCCGGCTCGGGCAAGTCGAGCCTCGCGTTCGACACCATCTACGCCGAGGGTCAGCGCCGCTACGTCGAGAGCCTGTCCGCCTATGCCCGCCAGTTCCTCGAACTGATGCAGAAGCCCGATGTCGACCATATCGAGGGCCTCAGCCCCGCCATCTCGATCGAGCAGAAGACGACCTCGCGCAACCCGCGCTCGACCGTCGCGACCGTCACCGAGATCTACGATTACATGCGCCTGCTCTGGGCGCGCGTCGGCATCCCCTATTCCCCCGCGACCGGCGAGCCGATCGCCGCGCAGACCGTCAGCCAGATGGTCGACCGCGTCATGGCGCTCCCCGAGGGCACGCGCCTCTATTTGCTCGCCCCCGTCGTCCGCGGCCGCAAGGGCGAGTATCGCAAGGAGCTCGCCGAGTGGCAGAAGGCGGGCTTCACCCGCGTCCGCATCGACGGCACGATCCACGACATCGACGAAGCCCCCGCGCTCGACAAGAAGTACAAGCACGACATCGAGGTCGTCGTCGACCGCCTCGTCGTCGGCGGCGAGATCGCCACGCGCCTGGCCGAGAGCTTCGAAACCGCGCTGAAGCTCGCCGAGGGCCTCGCCTATGTCGATCCCGCCGACCCGGTCGAGCCGCACACCCCCAAGTCCGAGATCCTCGGCAGCAACGCCCCCGACGGCCGCATCGTCTTCAGCGAGAAGTTCGCCTGCCCGGTCAGCGGCTTCACCATCTCCGAGATCGAGCCGCGTCTCTTCTCGTTCAACGCCCCCCAAGGCGCGTGCCCGGCCTGTGACGGCCTCGGCGAGAAGCTGCTGTTCGACGAAGACCTCGTCGTCCCCAACCACATGCTCAGCATCAAGAAGGGCGCGGTCGTCCCCTGGGCGAAATCCAACCCGCCCTCGCCCTATTACATGCAGGTCCTCGGCAGCCTCGCGCGCGAATACAAGTTCGACATCGAGACCCCCTGGGGCGAGCTCCCCGAGGAGGTGCAGCGCGTCATCCTGCACGGCTCGAAGGGCAAGCCCGTCACGCTCACCTTCATCGACGGCAAGAAGAAATACGACGTCTCCAAGCCGTTCGAGGGCGTCATCGGCAACCTCAACCGCCGCCTGCTCCAGACCGAGAGCGCGTGGATGCGCGAGGAGCTGAACAAATACCAGTCCGCCGCCCCGTGCGAGGTCTGCGCCGGCGCGCGCCTGAAACCCGAGGCGCTCGCGGTCAAGATCGCGATGAAGGATATCAGCTACGCGACCCACCTCTCGGTCGTCGACGCGCTCCAGTTCTTCACCGACATGCCGCAGCATCTCGGCGACCAGCAGAACGCGATCGCCGAACGCATCCTGAAGGAAATCGTCGAACGCCTCGGCTTCCTCAACAATGTCGGCCTCGACTATCTCAACCTCGACCGTACCAGCGGCACCCTAAGCGGCGGCGAGAGCCAGCGCATCCGCCTCGCGTCGCAGATCGGCAGCGGGCTGTCGGGCGTGCTCTACGTCCTCGATGAGCCCAGCATCGGCCTGCACCAGCGCGACAACGACATGCTCCTCAAGACGCTGCGCCGTCTGCGCGATCTCGGCAACACCGTGCTCGTCGTCGAGCATGACGAGGATGCGATCCGCACCGCCGACTATATCATCGACATGGGCCCGGGCGCAGGCGTCCGCGGCGGCCAGGTCGTCGCGCAGGGCACGCTGAAACAGATCCTCAAGTCGAAGGGCAGCATCACCGCCGACTATCTCAACGGCACGCGCGAAGTGCCGGTGCCCGCCACGCGGCGCAAGGGCAACGGCAAGAAGCTCACCGTCCACAACGCCACCGCCAATAACCTGACGGGCGTTACCGCGAGCATCCCCCTCGGCACCTTCACCTGCGTCACCGGCGTCTCGGGGTCGGGCAAGTCGAGCTTCACGATCGACACGCTCTACGCCGCCGCCGCGCGCGAGCTCAACGGCGCGCGTATCGTCCAGGGCAAGCACGACAAGATCACCGGCCTGCAATATCTCGACAAGGTCATCGACATCGACCAGTCGCCGATCGGCCGCACCCCCCGCAGCAACCCCGCCACCTATACCGGCAGCTTCACGCAGATCCGCGACTGGTTCGCCGGCCTGCCCGAAGCCCAGGCGCGCGGCTACAAGCCCGGCCGGTTCAGCTTCAACGTCAAGGGCGGCCGCTGCGAGGCGTGCCAGGGCGACGGCGTGCTCAAGATCGAGATGCACTTCCTCCCCGACGTCTATGTGCAGTGCGACGTTTGCCACGGCGCGCGCTACAATCGCGAGACGCTCGAGGTGAAGTTCAAGGGCCACAGCATCGCCGACGTGCTCGACATGACCGTCGAGGACGCCGCCGAGTTCTTCAAGGCGGTCCCCCCGATCCGCGACAAGATGGCGATGCTGGTCGAGGTCGGCCTCGGCTACGTCAAGGTCGGCCAGCAGGCGACGACGCTCTCGGGCGGCGAGGCGCAGCGCGTCAAGCTCGCCAAGGAACTCTCGCGCCGCGCGACCGGCAACACGCTGTATATCCTCGACGAGCCCACCACCGGCCTGCATTTCGAGGACGTCCGCAAACTCCTCGAAGTGCTCCACGCGCTCGTCGAGCAGGGCAACACCGTCGTCGTGATCGAGCATAATCTCGACGTCATCAAGACCGCCGACTGGGTCCTCGACCTGGGGCCGGAGGGCGGCGTCAAGGGCGGCGAGATCGTCGCCGAAGGCACGCCGGAAAAGGTCGCCAAGGCCAAGGGCAGCTTCACGGGCAAGTATCTGGCGCCGTTGCTGGAGAAGAAGGTGGTGGCGGCGGAGTAATTATATGCTCGTAACCGTCAAAACGCGCGGATGCTTGCCTTTACCCTCGACCTGATTCAGCATGCACTTTGATCTGACGGTCTGTTTGGCAGGGCTTGCGCCGCCAAGCAGACGCCGTATGCGCGCGCGTTGATAGAGCCTACAAGGAGCGGCGGAGCGTGACGAAAACTGAGGGCAGCATTGCCGCGCTAAACGATGCCGACATCCGCGGCAGGCTGAGCGAATGGCTTGTTGATCAGTTTGCTCACGATCAGTCGACCGTAGTGTGTCATGAATTTTCAGTGCCGCGGCCATCCGCACGGGCGGATGTGGCGGTGATTAACGGTCGGCTGTCAGGCTTTGAGATCAAGAGCGATCGTGACAGCTTGGCAAGACTGCCACAGCAGGTCGCAAGTTATAGCGCTGTGTTTGAACGAGTAACGCTCGTCACAACTGCTGCCCACCTAAAGAAAGCTACTATATCTGTGCCGGAATGGTGGGGTATTTTACTGGCTCACCCTACTTTACCGCTAAAAATGGTTCGCCTCGCTCGTATCAACAGGGGGCTGCAAATAGAAAAAGCCATGTATCTTTTAACATGCGCGGAACTGCAAGATATTGCTAAAAGAAGAAGATGCTTCGATTTTGTTAAAATGCGGAAGGCTCAGCTGATAACTTGCCTATGTCAAGCGGTCTCGGAGACTAAGCTAATGGGTGAAATCCGGAGTTTGCTGAAAAGGCGTCTTAGTCAAGCAGATCGTCAAAGTCATCATAGTCTGGCTGATAGCTAAATTGCCGATCGATGTGTCCGGCAATCCGGCTTGCATGCCATGGGCGAGGCGTATCCATACCCG
>NZ_JPDP02000038.1:0-50316 GCF_000732685.2 Sphingomonas sp. STIS6.2 | reverse complement strand
GGAGGTCATCGCAGAGGTCGAGCAGGCCCGCCCCCGCGGCCTCTATACCGGCGCGATCGGCCGGTTCGATCCCGGCGGCGACGCCGCGCTGAACGTCGCGATCCGCACGCTGACGGTGCGCGACGGTGACGCGGTGATGGGACTCGGCTCGGGGATCGTCGCGGACAGCGTCGCCGACCAGGAATGGCAGGAATGCGCGGACAAGGCGGCCTTCGTCACCGCCGGACAGCGCAAGCTGGACCTGATCGAGACGATGGCGTTCGATCCCGAACACGGGGTGATGCGGCTCGAACTGCATCTCGCCCGGCTGACCGCGAGTGCTGCGGCGCTGGGGTTCAGCTTCGATCGTCACGCCGTTCGGAACGAGCTGCAGGCGGCGACCTTCCGGCTGCGCGGTCCGCGGCGGATCCGGCTGGTCGTCGCAGCATCGGGCGCGGTCGCGATCCAGGTCGGTCCGATGCCGGTCACGCCCGCGCAGATGACGGTCGCGATCGTCCCGCTGCCCGTCGCGCCCGCCGATATCCGGCTGCGCCACAAGACCAGCGACCGCGCCTTTTACGACGACGCGCGGCGTGCCGCGGGCACCACCGAAGTGGTATTCGAGGGGCCCGACGGCTTCCTGACGGAGGGCAGCTTCACCTCACTGTTCGTGCCGCGTGACGGGGTGCTAGTGACCCCGCCTGTGGGCGCGCTGATCCCCGGCGTGCTGCGCGCCGATCTGCTCGCCAGCGGCCAGGCGGTCGAGGGACGGTTGACGCGCGCCGACCTCGCCAACGGGTTCCGTATGGGAAATGCAGTACGTGGGCTCGTTCCGGCCGTTGTTGCGGTTGCGAAATCAGGCGATCGCGGCGTATAGCCCGCGCGAATTCCGCAGGCGCCGCTGCGGTCAACCGCAGAGGTTTCACCATGCACGCATCCGCCGCCCTTGGCCGCATCAGCCCTTCGCCGACCCTCGCGATCACGTCGCGTGTGCTCGAACTGAAGCGCGCCGGCGTCGACGTGATCGGGCTGGGGGCGGGTGAACCCGATTTCGACACGCCCGATTTCGTCAAGGAGGCCGCGATCCAGGCGATTCGCGACGGCAAGACGAAATACACCAATGTCGACGGCACGATCGAGTTGAAGCAGGCGATCGCCGCCAAGTTCGCGCGCGACAACGGCCTGACCTATGCCACCGACCAGATCAGCGTGAACGTCGGCGGCAAGCACACCCTGTTCAACGCGATGGTCGCGACGATCGACCCGGGTGACGAGGTCGTGATCCCCGCGCCCTATTGGGTCAGCTATCCCGACGTCGTGCAGTTCGCCGGCGGTGTACCGGTGATCGTCAAGGCCGGCCCCGAGGTCGGCTACAAGCTCGCACCCGAGGCGCTCGACGCGGCGATCACGCCCAGGACCAAATGGGTGATCCTCAACTCGCCGTCGAACCCGACCGGCGCCGGCTACACGATCGACGAGCTGAAGGCTCTGGGCGCGGTGCTCGCGAAGCACCCGCATGTCTGGATCTTCGCCGACGATATGTACGAGCATATCGTCTATGACGGCTTCAAGTTCGCGACGATCGCCGAGGCCTGCCCCGAGCTGTTCGAGCGCACGCTGACCGTCAACGGCTGTTCGAAGGCCTATGCGATGACCGGCTGGCGGATCGGCTATGCGGGCGGCGCAAGCTGGCTGATCAAGGCGATGGCCAAGCTCCAGTCGCAGTCGACCTCGAACCCGTGCTCGATCGCGCAGGCCGCGGCCGTCGCCGCACTGAACGGCGACCAGTCGTTCCTTGCCGAGCGCAACACCGCATTCCAGGGCCGCCGCGATCTGGTCGTGTCGATGCTGAACGAAATCGACGGCATGGAATGCCCGACGCCCGAGGGGGCGTTCTATGTCTATCCGTCGTTTGCCGCGCTGATCGGCAAGTCGACGCCGAACGGTCGGCTGATCGACACCGACGAGGCGATGGTCGGCTATCTGCTCGACGATGCCAAGGTCGCGGTCGTGCAGGGCGCGGCGTTCGGCCTCAGCCCGGCGTTCCGGATCAGCTATGCCACGTCGGACACGCTGCTGCGCGAGGCCTGCACGCGGATCCAGACCGCCTGCGCCGCGCTGCGCTGATCCGGCACGCCCCGGCAACATCGCGGACATGCCCGGACATCCGCCAGCAACCCTGCTGGCGGATGAACGGATTGGCCACATCGCGTTAATCGACCGTTTCATAAAACGGCATTGTGAAGACGCGGCATCCCCACGACATGCTGGGTCGTAGCTGACGTGATCCACCGGGATCACGCCAAGTCTGATTTCAACAGGAGCGCATGATGCGCAATCTTATCAAGTCGAGCTTTCTCTGGCAGTTTACTGGCGGTTTTGTTCTGGGTGCGCTGGGTCTCCTTGCGTTCCAGCCCGCCGAGGCAACGCAGCCGGTGTATGGCGCGCCCGTGCACACCGCGCCTGCCCAGCACTGAGCCTGCTGAATCCCGGTGATCGGTCGCCGAAAGGCATTCCGCGCCGGGGCTGGAAACGTCATCGAGACGCCCCACATGATCAACATGCACACGCGCCTTTTCGCAACGCTCGCCGCCGTCGGACTCGCCGGTGCGGTCATCGCCACCGGTTCTGCGCAGGCAGAGCGCGCGGTCATCATCCCGGCCGCGACCGTCGACGTCCCGCGGACGGGCGGCCTGCAGACCGCGGTGCTGGCGGGCGGCTGCTTCTGGGGCCTTGAGGCGGTGTTCGAGCATGTCCGCGGCGTCAAGGGCGTGACCGCAGGCTATGCCGGCGGGACGAAGGCGACCGCGAATTACGAGCAGGTGTCGAGCGAAACCACGCGGCATGCCGAGGCGGTGCGGATCAGCTATGATCCCCGCGTCGTGAGCTACGCCACGCTGCTGCGCGTCTATTTTTCGATCGCGCATGATCCGACGCAGCTGAACCGCCAGGGTCCCGACAGCGGAACCAGCTATCGCTCCGCGATCTTCCCGCAGTCCCCGCAGCAGGCGCAGGTCGCACGCGCCTATATCTCACAACTCGGTCAGACGCGGGCGTTCGCGCGGCCGATCGTCACGACGCTGGAAACCGGCAGTTTCTATCCCGCCGAAGCCTATCACCAGGACTTTTTCGACCGGAATCCGACGCATCCCTACATCGTCGCCTGGGACAAGCCCAAGCTCGCGGCGTTCCGCAAGGCCTTCCCGACGATCGCCAGCTGACGCCGGCTGATCGGCTCAGGCGGACATGGCGATCCGCGTGTCCGGTCGCTGCGCGGCGACCGGAAAGCGCAGCATCCGGTCCGCGACCGGCAACAGCGCCTGCGCACCAGGACCCACCGCGCGGATGATCTCGGGATGGTCGACGTCCAGCCCGCCCGTCAGCGATCCGAAGGCGGGCAGGATCAGCTTGGTCTCGGTCGCGACGAAACACCGTCGCGCGACCTGCTTGCCGCGCAGCCGAAGCCGCAATTTGGGATGGAAATGGCCCGAGAGTTCGGGTCGGGTTTCACGGGGATCGGCCTCGTGGCGCAGCACCAGGCCATCGACACAGGCCTCATCGACGACCGTGCCACCGCATCGGTCGAGGATCATCGGGTCATGATTGCCCGTAATCCAGGTCCAGTGGGTCTTTTGCGTCATGGCGCGCAGCATCTCCTGCGCGCGCTGCGGCAGCCGGTCGCAGCCGTCGCTGTCGTGGAAACTGTCGCCGAGACACCAGATCTCGGTCGCGCCGGTCGCGTCGAGCACGGCGGCGAGTTCGGTCAAGGTCGCGATCGAATCATAAGGTGGCAGCATCTGGCCGCGGCTGGCGAACCAACTCGCCTTTTCGAAATGCAGGTCGGCGACCAGCAAGGCGTGTCGCGCGGGCCAGTAAACCGCACCTGCCGCCAGCGCCGAAAGCGTGTGTCCGCCGAACGAAAAGGGAACCATCAGGTGGCCATGCCGTCGGTCGACGTTCGAATCAAGCGATTGTGCAGCGCAGCGTCGAACACTTGCGCATGGCTGCAATCGGCGTAAAGCGCGCCGTCCCATCAGGAGGAGCGCTTTTCGCGCCATGTCGTCCGTCGCCGGAACACCCCAGCCCGCTGAAACGTCCACCGATCTGTCGGCGGCGCATCTTCACCCGCACCCGGCGCTTGCCGCGCTGACCGTGGGGGCGATCGGCGTGGTGTTCGGCGATATCGGCACCAGCCCGCTCTATGCCTTCCGCGAAGCGCTCGGCCAGAGTGCTGCGGGCGGTATCGATCCGAGCGAGATTCTCGGCGTACTCAGCCTCGCGCTCTGGTCGCTGTTCCTCGTCGTCACCGTGAAATACGTCATCTTCCTGATGCGCGCGGACAATCAGGGCGAGGGCGGCGTGCTTGCGCTCGCAGCGCTCGCAAGGCGCGCGCTGGGGGTGCGCTCGAAGATCGCGATCGTGCTCGGGGCCGCCGGCGCGTCGCTGTTCTACGGCGATGCGATCATCACGCCGGCCCTGTCCGTCCTCTCGGCGATGGAAGGGCTGCGCACGATTCCGAGCGCGGCGCACATCTTCAACGAGGGCGTGGTGCGCGCGTTGACGATCGCCATTCTCATCGTCCTGTTCGTGATCCAGTCGCGCGGGACGGCGCATGTCTCGAAGCTGTTCGGTCCGGTCTGCATCGTCTGGTTCGTCGCGATCGGTGCGCTGGGCGTGTGGCATATTGCCGACGAGCCCTCGATCGTCCGCGTTTTCTCGCCGACCTACGGTGTCGCGTTTCTCGCGACGCACGGCGTCACCGGGCTGTTCGTGCTCGGCGCGGTGTTCCTGACCGTCACCGGAGCGGAAGCGCTGACCGCGGACATGGGCCATTTCGGCAAGATGCCGATCCGGATCGGCTGGTTCTTCCTGGTCTTTCCGGCGCTCGCGCTCAACTATCTCGGGCAGGGCGCGTTCGCGCTGTCGCAGCTCGAGGATGCCGCGCGTCGGGGCGTCCCGTTCGTCAATCAGGACTGGTTCTTCCTGATGGCACCCGAATCACTGCGCCCCGCGCTGATCATTCTCGCGGGCTTCGCGACGGTCATCGCCAGCCAGGCGGTGATCACCGGCGCGTTCAGCCTGACGCAGCAGGCGATCCAGCTCGGCCTGCTGCCGCGGCTGCGCATCCGCCAGACCTCGGCGGTGTTCGCCGGGCAGATCTACCTTCCCGCGATCAACTGGCTGCTGCTGATCGGCGTGCTGGTGCTGGTGATCCAGTTCAAGACCTCGTCGGCGATGGCCGCGGCGTACGGTATCGCGGTGACCGGCACGATGGTCGTCACCACGCTGCTCGCCTATATCGTCGTGCGGCACCGCTGGAACTGGTCGCGGCCGCTGGCGCTCGCCGCAATCCTGCCGTTCCTGACGCTCGACCTGATCTTCTTCGGCGCGAACATCCTGCGCGTGATCGAGGGCGGCTGGGTGCCACTGGTGATCGCGGCGTCGATCGGGCTGATCATCTTCACCTGGGTGCGCGGCAAGAAGATCGTCAGCGCGTTCGAGAAGCGGCAGAGCATCCCGCTCAGCGATCTCGCCGCCGCGCTCGAGAAGCGCCCGCCCGAACGCGTGTCGGGGACCGCGGTGTTTCTCACCGCCAATCCGCACGCGACGCCCGGCGCGC
Organism: Sphingomonas sp. STIS6.2; assembly: GCF_000732685.2. Taxonomy (NCBI): domain Bacteria; kingdom Pseudomonadati; phylum Pseudomonadota; class Alphaproteobacteria; order Sphingomonadales; family Sphingomonadaceae; genus Sphingomonas; species Sphingomonas sp. STIS6.2. The sequence continues at coordinate 44,717 of NZ_JPDP02000038.1, read as the reverse complement.
TGCTCCACAACCTCAAGCACAACAAGGTTCTGCACGAGCGAAACCTGATCGTCAGCATCCGCACCGCGGATCGTCCGTTCGTCGACCAAGCAGGCCGCGCCAAGGTCGAGCGGGTCGATGACAATTTCTCGATCGTCGTGCTGACCTACGGTTTCATGGAATCGCCCGACGTGCCGCGCGACCTTGGTGTCGGCGCGAAGACCGAGCAGCTCGGGCTCGACCCGATGCGGACGTCGTTCTTCATCGGCCGCAACACGCTCAAGCCCGACGCGGAAAAGGGCATGCCGCCCTGGCAGGACCGGATCTTCATGTTCCTGCAGCGCAACGCGAGCGATCCGACCGATTTCCTGCGGATCCCGCCGGGCAAGGTGCTCGAACTCGGCGAACAGGTCACCGTCTGATCTCCCTCTCCCCCTAGGGGAGAGGGAAGGGGCCCGCACGGCGAAGCCGGGTGGGAAGGGTGAGGGGAGTGTGGCTCGGGACCCTGTCCCAATACCCCTCACCCTTCCGTCGCGCGCGGCTCCTCCCTCCCTCTCCCCCAAGGGGAAAGGGATTCAGCGTCATCCCGCGAACGCCTTGACCAGATCGTACAGATAGTCGCGGCCGTCATAGAGCGATGCGATCCGGATCCGTTCGTTCAGGCCGTGGATCCCGCCCATGTCCTTGTCGATGAACACGCCCGGCGCGCCGTAAACCGGGATGCCTATCGCCTCGAAGAAGATCCCGTCGGTCGCGCCGGTCGACATCAGCGGCAGGATCGGCAGTCCGGGGAAGTGCTTGGCCGCGACCTTGGTTACCGGGCCCATGATCTTGGGGTCGAGCGTCGGCGGGATCGCGGTCGGCCGGACCGGCTGGTTCGCGGTCACGCTCACCTTGGCACCCGCGAGCGACTTCAGCTTCGCCAGCGTGCCGTCGACCGTCTCGCCGGGAAAGATCCGGCAGTTCACATTCGCGGTCGCGCGCTGCGGCAGCGCGTTTTCGGCATGGCCCGCACTCAGCAGCGTCGCGACACAGGTGGTGCGCAGCGTCGAATGCATCGCCTTGTCGCGGCTGACGATCGCATCCGCCGCCTTGTCCTGCGGATTGGCGAGCAGCCGCGTGATCGCGTCGCCCATCGTGCCCGGCATCGCCTTTGCGCTCGCGGCGAAGAAGGCGCGCGTCGTGTCGGTGAAGGTCACGGGGAATTCATGGCCCTGCACCGCCTTCACCGCGTCAGCGAGTTCGTAGATCGCATTGTCGGGCGTCGGCTGCGAGCTGTGCCCGCCGGGATTGGTTGCGGTGAAGGTGTAATTCTGCGCGGCCTTTTCACCGACCTGGATCGCCAGCAGCTGGCGCTTGCCAGTATCGTCGAGCCGCCCGCCGCCGCCCTCGTTCAACGCGAATTCCGCGGCGATCAGATCGGGCTTGCTCGCGGCGAGATATTGCGCGCCGTTCCACGCGAAGGTCGTCTCCTCGCCACAGGTCAGCGCGAGCTTGATCGTCCGCTTCGGCGTGTAGCCCGACGTCTTGAAGCGGATCATCGCGTCGGACCAGATCGCCGCCTGCGCCTTGTCGTCGACGGTGCCGCGCGCATAATAATAGCCGCCCTCCTCGATCAGCGTGAACGGATCGCGCACCCAGTCCTCGCGCTTGGCCTCGACGACGTCGAGATGGCCGAGCAGCAGCATCGGCTTGATCGACGCGTCCGACCCCTTCAGCACCGCGACCAGCCCGCCATCCTTGGGATGCTCGGGCACCGAGAAATAGGTGATGTCGGCATCGGCATAGCCCGCGCTTTTCAGCAGCGCGCCGATCTGCGCGGCGGCTTGGGTGCAGCTGCCCGAGGACAGCGTCGTGTTGGTCTCGACCAGCTCCTTGTAGAGACCGAAGAACGCCTTCTGGTCGGGGCGGCTTTGTGCAAATCCCGTACCGGGCATGGTGACGACGCTCGCCGTCAGCATCATCCCCGCCATCACCCTGCTTACAGCGCGCATCGTCATCCCCTTGATCGTTTATTGCAGCAGCGTTGCAGCGAATGATCGATCACGCAACCTCAACGCGGCGTGACATTGCGCGGCAGGGCAAGCCGCACCTCGCGATTGGCAAAGTCGATGTCGACGCGCCGGAACAACGTCAGCGCATCCATGCCGAGCAGGATCGCGGGCCGGTCCGCCAGCCCGAACTGGCGAAAGGGCGGGGCGTCGACGGCCGTCAGCGCGATCGGCAGGCTGGTGATCGTCAGGCTGCCGATCATGACGCGATCGATCGTCGAATAGTCCGCCATCACCGTCTGTCCGGTAACACCGGTCAGCGCGATCGATTGCGACCGGACCGGCTTGCGCAACAGCTTGCGGCGCAACGCGGCATTGCCCATGCTGACCGATGACCCGGTATCGATGATCACGCGGATCCGGACGCCGTTGCAATAGGCGTCGGTGACGACGAGCTGGCCGAACAGGCTGCGTGCCCGGACGACGATCTCGCCCCGCTCGGTCCGCTCGGTCCGCTCGCGGCGGTTGCGCCGGCGCGCGGGCGTCACGGTCATCGTGCGGGTGTCGAAATCGATTCCCACCGCACGTCCCTGCAGCGTGTCGATCCCCAGCAGCCCCAGCGCGCCCAGATTCTGCGCGGCGATTGCGGGCGCTTCGATTGCCGGGCTGTCGATCGTGCCGACCCGCAGCGCCGGGATGATCACGGTCGCGACGCTGTCCGATCCGGTCATGCCCGTGACGCGGACGATCCGGCCGGGCGCAAGTCGCAACACCGCCGCAAGCTCGCGTGAGATCACAGTGCGTTGTGCGCCGGTATCGACGACGAACTTCTGCGGACTGGTGCCCGCGATCGACACGGGCACGGTCATCCTGCTCTCGTCCTGCCCGAACAGCATCACCGTGTTTGCTGCCGATGCTGCATCATCGACCGGCGCAGCATAAGCGGGCGGGGCGGCGGGTTGCGAGATAGGGTCGGGGGCAGACTGCTGGGCCGCAGCCGGGGCAGCGATGATGAGCAACACCGGGCCTGACCACCTGCGCATGATCCGATGCTGCGCCCGAAACCGACGGACGACAAGTCGTTCGTCCCTGGTTCGTCGCGCGTCCGTTCAGTCGATCCGCATCGCCTCGGCCGCCAGCGCCTCCGCCTCGATCAGCAGGGCGTCGTCGGACGTGTTGGTGGCGACCTTCTCGCGCCCGATCAGCGTCAGGATCGGCACCGCGAGCGGCGTCACGCGCTCGAGATCGACATGCAGCATCGTTTCCGCCGCACGGTCGAGCAGCCCGGCCAGTCGCCCGACATCGGTCATTCGCGCCCGCGCATCCGCCCAGGCGGCTTCCAGCAGCAAATGCGTCGGCTCGTATTTGCGCAGCACGTCATAGATCAGGTCGGTCGAGAAGGTGACCTGTCGCCCGGTCTTGCGCTTGCCGGGGTGCTGGCGCTCGACCAGCCCGCCGATCACCGCGACCTCGCGGAACGCGCGTTTGAGCAGATGCGATTGCTGCACCCAGTCGACGAACTCATGTTCGAGAATATCGGCGGAGAACAGCGATGCCGGGTCGGTGATCTTGTCGATCCCGTACACCGCCAGCGCATAGTCGTTCGCGACGAAGCCGAGCGGTTTGAGCCCCTGCGTCTCCATCCGCCGGGTGATCAGCATGCCGAGCGACTGGTGCGCGTTCCACCCCTCGAAGCTGTAGGCGACCATGTAATGCCGCCCCTCGCGCGGGAAGGTCTCGACGAGCAGCTGCCCGGGTTCGGGCAGGACCGAGCGCAACCGCTGATATTCGAGCCATTCGCGCACATCGTCGGGAAAGCGCGCCCATTCGCCGGGATGCGCGAGGAAGCCGCGGACGCGGTCGGCGAGGTTGGTCGACAGCGGCATCCGGCTGCCGCCATAGGTCGGGATCCGCGCAGGCTTGGAGGTCGCGCGGACGACCAGGTCCTCGGTGTCCATCTTGATGACTTCAAGGCTGAGCCCGGCGAAAAAGAAGGTGTCGCCGGGGCTGAGCTGCGCCGCGAAGCCCTCCTCGACGCGGCCGAGCGCGCGGCCATTGCCGAACCGGACGTTGAGCATCGTCGCCTCGACGATGATCCCGGCGTTCAGCCGGTGCTGGCCGATGAACTTGGGGTGGCTGATCCGCCACGTCCCGTCGGCGTCCTGCGTCAGCCGCTTGAACCGGTCATAGGCCTTGAGCGCATAGCCGCCGTCGCTGATGAAGCCGAGCACGCGCGAGAAAGTCTCGGCCGGCAGCGCGGAATAAGGGAGGGCCGAGCGGACCTCGTCGAGCAGGTCCTCCTCGCGGAACGGCGCGGCGCAGGCGCACGCCATGACATGCTGCGCCAGCACGTCGAGCGCGCCGACGCGGAACAGGTCGGGATCGAGCTCGCCCGCCTCGACCGCGTCCAATGCGGCGCGTGCCTCGAGATATTCGAACCGGTTGCCGGGGACGAGGATCGCCTTGCTCGCCTCGTCGAGCCGGTGATTGGCGCGGCCGATCCGCTGGAGCAGCCGCGACGAGCCCTTGGGCGCGCCCATCTGGATCACGCAGTCGACATTGCCCCAGTCGACGCCGAGGTCGAGGCTCGCGGTCGCGACCAGTGCGCGCAGCTTGCCCTCCGCCATCGCGCCCTCGACCTTGCGCCGCGCCTCGCGCGCGAGGCTGCCGTGATGGACGCCGATCGGCAGCGTGTTCGCATTCACCTTCCACAGATCCTGGAAGATCAGCTCGGCGAGGCTGCGCGTGTTGCAGAACACGATCGTCGTCGCATGCTTCTCGATCTCCGCCATCACCTGCTCGGCGGCATAGCGGCCCGAATGGCCCGACCACGGAATGCGCCCCTCGGGCAGCAGGATCGCGATGTCCGGATCCGCGCCCGCCTCGCCCTGCACCATCGCGACCTGGTCGATATCGCCGTCGGGCGCGAGCCACGCGCGATAACCGTCGGCATCCGCGACCGTCGCCGACAGCGCGACGCGCCGCATCCCCGGCGAGATTGTCTGCAACCGCGCCATGCACAGCGAAAGCAGGTCGCCGCGCTTGCCGGTCGCAAACGCATGGACCTCGTCGATCACGATCGTGCGGATGCCCTCGAACATCGTGATGCTGTCGGGATAGCTGAGCAGCAGCGACAGCGATTCGGGGGTGGTCAGCAGGATCTGCGGCGGTTTCACGCGTTGCCGTGCCTTGCGGTCCGACGGCGTGTCGCCGGTGCGAGTCTCGACGCGGATGTCGACGCCCATCTCCTCGATCGGCGTCAGCAGGTTCCGCTGGACGTCGACCGCGAGCGCTTTCAGCGGCGAGACATAGAGCGTGTGGAGCCCGCTGATCGGCTCCTCGATCAGCTCGGCGAGCGTCGGCAGGAAGCCGGCGAGCGTCTTGCCCGCCCCCGTCGCCGCGACCAGCAGCGCGTGGTGCCCGGCGCGCCCCTGCGCCAGCATGTCGGTCTGATGCCGGCGCGGCCGCCAGCCCCGTGTCGCAAACCAGTCGTCAAGTTGGGGGGGAAGGTCGCTCACGGCCTGTTCACGCATGGTCGTCATATGGGTGCACTATGCCGCAACGCCATGGACGGCGCTCACCCGGTCGGCGATTTGTCGGACCATCGATCTGTTTAGCCTGTGAAAGACCAACCTTGTCGATTCTTCGCCATCTCGCGCCGCTGTCCCTGATCGCGCTGTTGCCCTTTGCCAATGCGACGGCAGCGACGCAGAAGTTCGTCGGCGCAGGCGGCACGGTTCGCCTCGCCTATCCGTCGAGCCTGACCCCGACGCGCAACTTTGCAGGCCGTGCTTTGATGACCAGCGGCTGGCGGACGATGTGGGACGGCACGCTGCCCGGGCGGGGCGTCGGCATCGTCCGGTTCTGGCAGGTCGCAAAGCCGACCGACGGGCAGGGGCAGGTGACCGAGATGATCCAGGTCGGCTTCAGCCGGAGCACGGCGGTGATCGCGCGCTGCACCACCGACGGGCTGACATCGGCGAACAGCCGCCGCCTCGCCGATCGCACGCTCGGCGGTCAGCGCTGGACGACCTATGAGACGGGCGATGCCGGGATGAGCCAGCAGGTCCGAGCGCTCACGCTGCGCAGCGTCATTGGCGGCACCTGCTACGCGGTCGACCGGATCACCTATGCGGCCAAGGCGGGATCGCCGCCGCCGCGCAATGCACCGACCCAGGCGGTCGCCGCGGCGCGGATGGATGCGATCCTGAAGTCGGTCAAGGTCGGCCGGCGGCGCTAGGCGGCCGCGTATGTGCCGCTCTGCTGCCACGCGTGGCACCGCAGCCGCGGCTCGGGCGTAGTAGCGTGATGGCAAAACTCGGCGACTGGCTCGAACCGCACCCGCACGGCATCCTCGTCAAGCCGATCGACGCGTGGATCGATCCGTCGATCCCGAGCGAAAGGGCGCTCGTCACGCACGGTCATGCGGATCATGCGCGCGGCGGCCATGCCGCGGTCTGGGCGACGCCCGAGACGCTGGCGATCATGGACGCGCGCTATGGTCCGCAATCGGGTCATCCGGTCGCCTATGGCGAGACGATCCGCATGGGCGAGGTCGATATCGGTTTCGTCCCCGCCGGCCATGTCCTGGGTTCGGCGCAGATCGTGCTCGACTATCGCGGCGAACGGGTCGTCGTCTCGGGCGATTACAAGCGGCGGAGCGATCCGACCTGCACGCCGTTCGAGCCCGTCAAATGCGACGTGTTCGTCACCGAGGCGACCTTCGGCCTGCCGGTCTTTCGCCACCCCGATACCGGCGACGAGATCGACAAGCTGATCGCCGCATTGCACGCCAATCCCGACCGCTGCGTGCTGGTCGGGGCCTATGCGCTCGGCAAGGCGCAGCGCGTGATCGCCGAACTTCGCGCGCGCGGGCACGAGGCGCCGATCTACATTCATGGTGCGCTCCAGCGGCTGTGCGATCTCTACGCCGATCACGGCGTCCGTCTCGGCACCCTGCTGCCGGTTGCGGACGCCAAGAAGGCCGACATGGCGGGGCATGTCGTGATGTGCCCGCCCGGCGCGCTCAACGATCGCTGGTCGCGGCGCCTGCCCGACCCGATCACCGCGATGGCGAGCGGCTGGATGCGCGTCCGCGGGCGCGCGCGGCAGAAGAATGTCGAATTGCCGCTGATCCTGAGCGACCATGCCGACTGGGACGAGCTCATCGACACGCTCGCCGAGATCGCACCGCGCGAGGTATGGGTCACGCATGGCCGTGAGGATGCGCTCGTCCACTGGTGCATGACCCGCCAGATCAAGGCACGCGCGCTGGCGCTGGTCGGGTTCGAGGACGAGGATGACTAGGCGGATGCCGTCCGCATCGCGGGGGTGATACGCGTTTTGCGCCACGGCAGCCGGCGCCGCTCGAGCAGCGACCGCCACGCCCATTCGACCGGCGCGATATTGAACGCGCGCAGATAGGCATTGGCGAGCCACAACAGGCCGATATTGATCGCCAGCGCGATTCCCATCAGCGCCGCCCAGCCGAACTGGCCGTACAGCCCGAGCGCAAAGGGCGGGAACAGTATCCACAGGCCGATGATCGTCTGCAGGACGTAGAGCGACAGCGCGGTCCGGCCGGCGGCGGCGAAGGGGCGCAACAGCCGCGCGCCGACGATCGTCCCGACCAGCAGATGGACGGTGCCGACATGGCCGAGCGTCATCGCCAGCCGGCTGACCTCCGCGGTCGCCCAGAGCGTCTTTGGCGCGGTGTCGAAGCGCATCTGCTCCGCCGCGCCGATCATCCGCAGCGGGATCGCGATGGCGTAAGCGACCAGCGTCATCCGTACGTAGAAGGCGCGCGATCGTCCGCCCTGCAGGACGCCGAGCTTGTACAGCGCCGCGCCGATCAGCATCACGCCCGCCGCTTCCCACACGAACACCAGCTCGAGCCCGCGGCTCTGCAGATAGGCGATGACACTCCACTGATACGCCGCCCAGGTCATGAAGCTGCCCGTCCGCGCCTTGTCCTCGGCGGCGATTCGCGCGGCATCCTCGGCCTTGGTCCTGGCGCGTCTTGCAGCCCCCTCGGCGACCTTGGTCAGCAGCGTGCGGTCTGCGGCGGTGACCGGTCGCCCGGTGCGCTGCGCGCTCTGGATCGCAGCGACCTGCGCCTGGGTCTGCGTGGTGGAGATATAGCCGTAGGTGCCGCCGGCGAACTGCAGCGCGGCCGCGGACAGGCCGATGGTCAGCAGCAGGCGGGGTCGCAGTCCGCGAAACAGGAAGGCGATCAGCGCCGCGAGACCATAGGTGTGGAGGATGTCGCCCGGCCACAGCAGGACGAGGATGTGCACCACGCCGAACGCGAACAGCAGCAGGTTGCGCGCATAATAGCGCTTCATCACCACGCGCGTCCCCGCGAGCTCCGCGGCGCGGTCGGTCAGGATCACCATCCCGGCGCCGAACAGCATCTCGAGCATGCAGCGCGCGGTCCCGTTGGCGATCACCTCGCGCAGCCACCAGGCGATCTGGTCCTGCGTCGTCCAGCCGAAATGCCGGATATCGTCGAACGACGCGTAGAGCGACCCGCCCATGTCGTTGATGTTCATGAACAGGATGCCCAGGATCGCGATCCCGCGCAGGATATCGAGCACCGCGATGCGCGGCGCGCCATCGGGCTCGGCCGCGGTCATCGGTGGCGACGTCGCGACGCGCTCGGCGTCGCCATCACGGCTGGCGGAAAGGTCGTTCATCGGTCTGGGCCCCCCCGTGATGCAAGCCGGACGCTACGCCGATCCGGTGCGAAGGCAAGCGTCAGCCGGTGCCCTCGAGCGCGCGGGCGCGGCGGCGTTGTACCGAACTGCCGATGCCGAGCGCCTCGCGATATTTGGCAACGGTGCGCCGGGCAATGTCGAAGCCCTTGCCGTCGAGCAATTCCACCAAAGTATCGTCGGACAGGATCTTGGCACCCTCGTTCGCGATCAGCGCCTTGATCGCGCTCTTGACGGCCTGCGCCGACACCGCATCGCCGCCGTCCGCCGACTGGATCGCCGAGGTGAAGAAATATTTCAGCTCGTACAGGCCGCGCCCGCACGAGACATATTTGTTGCTGGTCACGCGGCTGACGGTCGATTCGTGCATCTCGATCGCGTCGGCGACCATCCGCAGCGTCATCGGCCTGAGATGTGCGACGCCGTGGAGGAAGAACGCCTCCTGCTGCTTCACGATCTCGGTCGCGACCTTAATGATCGTGCGCTGCCGCTGGTCGAGCGCCTTGACCAGCCAGTTCGCGCTGGCGAGGCACTCGCTGAGCCACGCCTTCGACGCCTTGTCCTGCTCTCCCCGCGCCAGTTCGGTGTAATAGCTGCGGTTGACGAGGATGCGCGGCAGCGTCGCGGTGTTGATCTCGATGCTCCAGCCGGTCTTGGTCCGCGCGACGAACAGGTCGGGCACGACCGCGTGGCTTGGTTCGCCGCCGAACCGGCATCCGGGCTTCGGATCATAGCCGCGCAGCTCGCGGATCATGTCCGCCATGTCCTCGTCGTCGACCTGACACAGCCGTTTCAGGCGTCCGATCTCGCCGCGCGCCAGCAGGTCGAGATTGTCGATCAGCCGCGCCATGCAGGGATCATAGCGGTCCGCCTCGCGCGCCTGGATCGTCAGGCATTCGGCAAGGTCGCGCGCGCCCACCCCGGTCGGGTCGAAGGTCTGGATCACCGCGAGGACATGCTCGACCCGGGCGAGCGCGACGCCCAGCCGGTTGGCGATTTCGAGCAGCGGTATGGTCAGATACCCCGCCTCGTCGATCTGGTCGATCAGATGCGCCGCGACGAACGCATCATCCGCGGCGATCGCGGGGCCCGCCTGCGCCAGCAGATGATCGGCAAGGCTGAGCCCGGTATCGGCAAAGCCGTCCAGATCGAGACCGTTCCCCTCGCCATCGCTGCCACCGCCCGCGCCGGCCCCGCTCATCGACAGCGCGCCGTCGGTGCCGCTGCCACCGTCGGCGACGCTGTCCTGATGGTGGCTCTCGGTTGCATAGTCGATGTCGAGCGCGGGCTCGTCGCTGCCGACACTGCCGCTCACCAACTCGTCAGCGGCGACGCGTTCGTCACGGGGGGCGTCGCGGGGGGCGGCGTCCGGTTCCGGCCCGGCGTCGCGGTCGGGTCTGTCGCCATCGTCCGCGGCGCCCGCTTCGAGCAGCGGATTGCGCTCGATCTCCTCGGCGATGAACCCCTCGATCTCCAGGTTCGACAACGCCAGCAGCTTGATCGCCTGCTGCAGCTGCGGGGTCATCACCAGCGACTGCGATTGGCGAAGGTCCAGGCGAGGCGCGAGGCTCATGACACTAGAGCGAGAAGCCCTCGCCCAGATAGAGGCGGCGGACGTTCGCGTCCGCGACCAGTTCGGCCGGGCTGCCCGAGAACAGCACGCGACCATCGTAGATGATGTAGGCGCGGTCGACGATGTCGAGCGTCTCGCGGACATTGTGGTCGGTGATCAGCACGCCGATATCGCGGCGCTTGAGATCCTTCACGAGGTCGCGAATGTCGGCGATCGAGATCGGATCGATCCCTGCAAACGGTTCGTCGAGCAGCATGATCGACGGCTCGGCGGCCAGCGCGCGGGCGATCTCCGCGCGGCGACGCTCGCCGCCCGACAGCGCCATCGCGGGCGCGGCGCGCAGCCGGGTCAGCCCGAACTCCTCGAGCAGCGTGTCGAGCTTGCGCTCGCGCACCGCCTTGTCGGGCTCGGACAGCTCGAGCACCGTCAGGATGTTCTTCTCGATCGTCAGCCCGCGGAAGATCGACGTTTCCTGCGGCAGATAGCCAAGGCCCAGGATCGCGCGCCGATACATGGGCAGGCGCGTGATATCGTCGCCGTCGAGCATGATCCGACCCGAATCGGGCTTCACCAGCCCCATCACGGAATAGAAGCACGTCGTCTTGCCGGCGCCGTTCGGCCCGAGCAGCCCGACCACCTCGCCACGCCCGACCGACACCGACACATCGGTCAGGACGGTGCGCTTGTCATAGGATTTGGCGATCGACACGACCTGAAGGCCGTTGGTCGTCGGCGCTTCGACGATCGCGTCGCCGTGCGGGCCGGGGGTTTCGATCGGGGGCAGCGTGGGGGCATCCATCAGGCTTTGGCCTTGCTGAGGGCGGGCGGGTGAAAGCGGCCGGCGGTCGGCTGGCGGGGTTCGCGGATGACCGGCGGTGCGCGCATCGGATCAGTTGCGCTTGGGAACCGAGAAGGTGCCCGTCACGCGCCCGCCCGTCTGGGTCACGGTGCCGCCGCTGGCGGTTGCGCCGCCGCTGCCGCGGACCGACGATCCGTCGATCACCGCGCGGCCGGTGTCGAGGTTCATCGTCAGCCGCCCGCCATTCACGGTGTTGCCACCCTGGGTCAGCGTCACCGCGCCGAGCATCGTGATCACCCGCCGGTTGAGGTCGTAGATCGCATATTGGCTCTTCGCGGTCTGGTCCGGCCGGCGCACCGTCACGCCGCCCGACGCGTCGAGGCGCGACACCTGCGGGTTCCCGCCGACCACTTCGCCGGTATAGGCCACCGTCATCCGCGCCGAATTCAGCGTCATGTCCGCCTGCTTGACCGACACGCCCCCGCTCAGCACGGCGCGGTTCGCCTTGTCCTGAAGCTCGATATGATCCGCGCCGAAATCGATCGGCGCGTTCGAGTTGTGCGCACGTTGCGCGGAGACGCCGGTCGCCGCGAGCGCGGAGAGCATCAGGAGGACGGAGCTTGGTATGAGGTGCATGGCGGCTATTTCGGCCCTCGCGGCACGATCCGCAAGCGCGCATTGCCGTCGAGCCTGACGGTGCGGGCTTCCAGATCGGCATGCAGCTTGTTTGCACTGAACACGCCCTGCGGCACCGTTCCCGTCACCGCACTGCCGCTGTCCATCGTCCGCGCGCGCATGTCGAGCGTCGCATTGGTGGTTTTCAGGTCATAGCCGTTGGGAGCGGTGACGTTGAGCGGGCCGTTCAGCTGCACCTTCTCGGTGTCCATGTCGTAGCGCCCGGAATTCGCCTTGATGTTGGCGGGGCCGTCGGCGAGCTGGAGCTGCGCGCTCAGCGTGTTGAGCTGCACGATCGGTTCGGCCGAACTCTTCTGGATCGCCGAGCGGGCGTCGAGCGTGAACGCCTGGCCCTTCGAATCCTGCCCGCGATATTGCGCGGCCTGCAGCTTCATGCGCTCCTGCGCGACCTCGACCTTGTTCTTGTCGAGCACGAACGATACGTCGCCGCCCGCGGTCAGCGGCGCCATCACAAGGAATGCGGTCAGCACGCCGATCGCGGTCGGCAGGCCGAGTCGCGCCAGTCCGACGACGCGGTCGTGGCGGCTGCCCGGCGCCGCCCAGACCTGACGCGGCGAGCGGGCCTGCCGGATCGTCTTCGCCGATGCGTCGGACGGGGGCGCCATGGTCATGTCAGGCATGCGCAAAGATGTCGATCTCGGGCCATCCGGCGAGATCGAGCGCGGCACGGGTCGGCAGGAAGTCGAAGCATTTCTGCGCGAGCTCCATGCGGCCTTCGCGAATCAACCGCTTGTCGAGCTCTTCCTTCATCCGGTGCAGGAAGCGAACGTCGGACGCGGCATAGTCCTTCTGCGCCTCGCTGAGCTGCGGGCTCCCCCAGTCGGAGGATTGCTGCTGCTTCGACACGTCCTGGCCCAGCAGTTCGCGGACCAGCTCCTTGAGGCCGTGCCGGTCGGTATAGGTCCGGACGAGTCGCGACGCGATCTTGGTGCAATAGGCCGGCGCCGCGACGACGCCGAGATAATGCTGGACCGCGGCGATATCGAATCGTCCGAAATGGTAGAGTTTCAGCCGCTCCGGATCCGCGAGCAGCGCCTTGAGGTTGGGCGCCGCATAGTCGCTGTCGGCCGCGAACCGGACGAGATGTTCGTCCGCGCCACCATCCGACAGCTGCACGACGCAGAGCCGGTCGCGCGGCGTGATGAGGCCCATGGTCTCGGTGTCGACGGCGATCGAGGCGCCCGGTGCGAAGATCCCGGACGGGATGTCGCCTTCATGAAGATACACTGTCATGCGGTGGCCCTAGCGGTCGGGGGCGCCTTGCTCAATGGTCCTCCGCGATGACGCGGGTACGCCATGCTTTTGCCGCGATCATCGCCAATGGGGCAAGCGGACAAGATTCTGTTCGCGATAGCTTGATTTTTGCGCTATGCCCTTCCCCAAGGCGCAAAAGGTTTCGCGCCCGAGGGCCCGCGTTCGTCGTCCGGACACGCCGGCTTTTGGAGAGATTTTGCGGGCGAACCGGGAAGACGATCAGGGCTTATGGGTTTCGATAAAGGTGGCCGCGGGAACCGTGGCGGGCGTGGCCGCGACAAGCGCGACAGCTTCGGCGGCGGCAGCGACGATTTCGGCGGCGGCAGCAGCTTCGGCGGCGGCGGTGACCGGTTCGGCGGCGGCAGCAGCTATGGTGGCGGTGGCAGCAGCTACGGCGGCGGCAGCAGCTTCGGCGGCGGCGGTGATCGCTTCGGCGGCGGCGGCGGTGGCGGCGGTGGTTACCGCGGCGGCGGCGGTGGCGGCGGCTTCAGCGGCGGCGGCGGCGGTGGCGCCGGGCGCGGCATGCCCCCCCAGGTCGTTGGTGAAGGCACCGGCGTCGTAAAGTTCTTCAACGCACAGAAGGGCTTCGGCTTCGTCGTTCGCGATGACGGCGGCGAGGACGTGTTCGTCCACATCAGCGCAGTCGAGCAGGCCGGCATGGTCGCTCTCGCCGAGGGTCAGCCGCTCGGCTTCACGCTCGTCGATCGCGGTGGCCGCATCTCGGCAACCGATCTCAAGATCGATGGCGAGCCAATGGCCGTGACCGATCGTGGTCCGCCGCGTGATCGCGATGCCGGCCCGGGTGCACCCCGTGGCGGTGCCGATCGTGGTGCAGGCGGCGCGCCGCAGCGCCAGCTGACCGGTGAGAAGGCAACGGGTACGGTCAAGTTCTTCAACGCGATGAAGGGCTTCGGCTTTATTCAGCGCGATGACGGCCAGCCTGACGCATTCGTGCACATCTCGGCGGTCGAGCGTGCCGGCATGGCGACGCTGAACGAGGGCGACAAGCTCGAGTTCGAGCTCGAAGTCGATCGTCGCGGCAAGTATGCAGCGGTCAACCTGAGCGCAGGCGGCTAATCCCGTCCGTCCGGTCATCGGGGTTTTTCGAACCAACATGACGATCGGACACAGCCTGATAGCGGCCGGTCTCGCACTTGCGGGGCCGGCCGTTGCCGTTCTGGCGCAGGGCGCAACGGCGCCCCAGCCCGCCACGCGCACATTGGCCGCTCCTGCGCCCGCGCCAGCCGTGCCGATCCTGTCGGTCAGCATCGTGGCCCGCTATCCCCACGATGCGACGGCATTCACCGAAGGCCTGTTGTGGCACGACGGGGCGCTCTACGAGAGCACGGGCAAGGAGGGGCAGTCCGATGTCCGCCGCGTCACGCTCGATGGTCGTATCGTCGCGCGCCGGCGGATCGATCCGGCACAGTTCGGCGAGGGGCTCGGCCTGTGGAAGAACGAGCTGATCAGCCTGACCTGGCATGACGGCATCGCGCACCGCTGGGACGCCCGCACGCTCAAGCCGACCGGCACCAACCGCTATGCGGGGGAGGGCTGGGGCCTGACGAGCGACAAGGACGGCCTGATCCAGTCCGACGGCAGCGCGTCGTTGATCCTGCGCGATCCGAGGACATTGGCCGAGCGTCGCCGGATCGGCGTGACGATCGACGGACGTCCGCTGACGCAGCTCAACGAACTCGAATATGTCGATGGCGCGATCCTCGCCAATGTCTGGCAGACGGGATATCTCGTCCGCATCGCCCCCGGCACCGGCCGCGTCACCGCGATCATCGACCTGCGTCCGCTGGTCGCCGAGATCGGCGCACGCGACCGCGACGCGGTCCTCAACGGCATCGCTTGGGATGCCGCGAAAAAGCGGCTGTTCGTCACCGGCAAGCTCTGGCCGACCCTGTTCGAGATCCGGATCAACGGCTAGGGCGCGGGGATCATCCGGCGGAGCGTGTCGATCCGGTCGGCCTCGGCCGCAGGCTTGTCCGTCCGGATCCGCGCGATCCTTGGGAAGCGCATCGCAATCCCCGACTTGTGCCGCTTCGACTCCTGCAGCGCGTCGAACGCGATTTCGAGCACCATCGTCTTGGCGACCTCGCGCACCGGCCCGAACCGGTTGAGCGTGTTCTTGCGGACGAACGAATCGAGCATCCGCAGCTCCTCGTCGGTAATCCCCGAATAGGCCTTGCCGACCGGCAGCAGCTCGCCCTCCTCGGTCCAGCAGCCAAAGGTATAGTCCGAATAATAGGAGGACCGCCGGCCGCTGCCGCGCTGCGCGTACATCATCACGCAATCCGCGGTGAGCGGGTCGCGCTTCCATTTATACCACAGCCCGACGCGGCGACCGCCGACATAGGGCGAATCGCGGCGCTTGAGCATCACGCCCTCGATCGCCGAGTCGCGCGCACCCGCGCGCACCGCCTCGAGCGCGGTGAAGTCTGCCGCATCGATGACCTGGCTCAGGTCGAAGCGCTCGGCATCGAGCTGCGGCATGAACGCCTCGAGCCGTGCGCGTCGCTTGGTCCAGGGCAGTGCGCGCAGATCCTCGTCGCCATCGATCAACAGGTCATAGAGGCGGACAAAGGCCGGATACTCGGCCAGCATCTTCGCCGACACGGTCTTGCGCCCCAGCCGCTGCTGCAGCGCGTTGAAGCTGGCTGCCCCGCCGCCCTCCTCCAGCGTGCCGCCCTGATGCTCGCCCTTGACCAGCAATTCGCCGTCGACCGTCCCCGGCGTGACGAAGGCGGCGGCGATTTCGGGGAAGCTCGCGGTCACGTCGTCGCCGGTCCGGCTGTAGAGTCGCGTTTCGCCCGCGACATGGACGATCTGCACGCGGATCCCGTCCCATTTCCACTCCGCCGCATAGTCGGCCAGGTCGACGCGCAGATCCTCCAGACCATGGGCGAGCATGAAGGGACGGAAGACGGGGACGTTGGCGGGTGTCGGTTGCGCGCCATGCCCCTCCGCCCAGGCGAACAGCGTCGGATAGGGGGCTGCCAGCCCGTGCCACACCTCCTCGACCGCATCGACGTCGAGCCCGAAGGCGTCCGCCAGCGCGGTCTTCGCGAGGCGCGACGAAACGCCGATCCGCAGCCCGCCGGTCGCCATCTTGAGCAGGGCGAAGCGCTCCTCCGCATCCGAGCGATCGAGCATCGCGGCAAGCGCCGCCGGCGCCTCGGCGCGCGACAGCGTCATCAGCCGGTCGACCACCTGCGAGATCGACAGCGGTTCGGCCGGCACCGGATCCGGCCCCAAGGGCTCGGGCTCGGGCCACAGCAGGGCGACGGTCTCGGCGGTATCGCCGACATAATCGCGGCTCATCCGGAAGAGGACGGGATCGACCCGGTCCTCGATCAACCCGCGGATGACCGCCGATTTGACGCCCGGCAGATCGAGATCGCCGGTCAGCGCCGCCATCGCCCAGCCACGATCGGGGTCCGGCGTCACGCGCAGATAATCGCCGATCAGCTTCAGCTTCGCATTGCGCGACCGCGTATAGGTGAGGGCATCGAGGAGCGCGGCGAAAGCATGCATGATCCGACAACGCGCTGCCCGGCACTCGGCTCCGGGCCGGCGTCCACGTCGCTGCGGGCGTTACATCAAAAAGGCCCCCGCCGTTACCGGCGAGGGCCTTATCGTGGCATCGGCGCGGGCCGATGCGATGTCGTCGCGTCAGTCGATCGCGTTCTTGATTCCCTTGCCGGCCAGCAGACCGAGCACCAGGAAGATCACGAACAGCGCGATCGCGATGAAGAACAGCACCTTGGCGATGCCGATAAACGCCCCGCCGACGCCGCCAAATCCGAGCAGGGCCAGCACGAGGCCGATGATCAAGAAGGTGATGGCGAGCTTCAACATGGGCATTCTCCTGTTCCTGACAGAACCCGTCCCGCCCATGTCTGTTCCGACACGGGCGGGACGGGCGCCGGGATTCAGGCCTTGCGGCTGGCTTCGAACAGGAACCAGGCGCGCTCCTCGGCCTGATCGGTCCACTCGTCGACGATGCCGCTGGTGGCATTGTCCTTGGCCTCGTCGGCGGCGTCCTTGACGATCCGGAACTGTTCGACGAGCTTCAGATTGTCTTCGCGCAGCTCGGCGAGCATTTCGGTCGGTCCGACGAAATCCTTGTCATTGTCAGGGATGCTCTGACGGCGCGAAATGTCGCCGATCGAGCGAAGAGTCGTGTTGCCGGTCTTGCGGACGCGCTCGGCGATCGCATCGGTCACGCCCAGGATCTGTGCCGCCTGGTCATCGAGCAACAGATGATAGTCACGGAAATGCGGACCCGACATGTGCCAGTGAAAGTTCTTGGTCTTCAGATACAAGGCATAGCAATCGGCGAGCGAGGCATTGAGCGCCTCGGCAACCGTCTTCGTGCTGTTGCTGACGAGATCGGTGGGCGTGTCGAGTGCGGGGTTGGTGGCGGGCATCGAAAACTCCATGCATGGGAATGTCTGTGGATCGTTGCGTCAACGAAGCGATAGCTGAAATGCTCCCGTCGCGCATGCGCCATTCCTCATCTGAGTGATCGCTCCGCTAGATCAATCGCGCAGCGCTCAGGCCCAGAATGACCCCCAGGATCACGAATATCAGCCCGATGCCGGTGCGCAGTCGGGCGAGCGGCCATCGGCGCCACGCGGCTTCACCCATCATCGCCGCGGGGACGATCACCACCAGCGATCCGATCGTCGCGCCGATCGCGGCCAGCATCGGTACGGCACTGCGAAGCGCGAGGGCGACCACGATGAACTGTATGCCGTCGCCGAACGCGAGGATGAACAGCCCGAGCATGGTGGTGGCGACCGCGCCGGTCCGCCACCCGCGCAGTGGATCGGGCGCCTTGACCGGCAGCACCGCACCGCCGCCCTGGAGGGTCAGCGCCAGCGCCAGCATCAGCTGGCGCGCATTGGGGGTCAGCAGCGGCGCGACCGCGATCCCGCCCGCGACCGCCAGGCTGCCGGCGAGCAGCAGCGCGAACGCCGCCGCGAGGATCACCAGCTGCGGCTTGCGATACCGATCGGACAGGATCGCGGCGAGCCACGCGGTTCGATCGCCGACCTGCGCCAGCGCGGCGGCTACGAGCGCCGCCATCAGCGCGTCCATCGCTAACGCGTCATGCGCGGGTCATCCCGCGAGCCGCACCGAACAGGCGGCGGCAAAGACATGGCAGGCCTGGACGTCCTGCCGCTCGCTGTAGATCGCGTCGCTCAGCGTCATCAGCCAGCCGTGGACCAGCGCGCCATGTTCGCCGCGCGACAGTGCCGAATCGATGAAGTGCGTGACGGTCACCGCGGGGTTCATGCCGTTGCGATGCGCGATCAGGCGGATCGCGTCGATATCGGGCGCGAGATCGGTCGCGCGGGTATAGGGCGCGCGGACGTCGATCGCGGCGATCCGGGCCGCAAGCTCGGCCTTTACCAGCGCCAGATCCTGGAATTCCGCGACTCGCTCGGCAACCTGCCCCATGATCCCGCCTCCTGTCTTTCTTATGGGATGCATCATGCGCCCATGCCGATAAAGATGCGGTTAAACACCCTGTGATGCGGGATTCCGGGGCGAATATGGGGTGATATGGTTGACTTGGCCGGCAGCATGCGCCATGCGCCGCGACAGATCGGGCGGTGGCATGCGTGCTGCCGCCCTAGCATTTTCAGCCTTAAGGATTGGGCTCATGGCCAAGCCGACTACCGTCAAGATCAAGCTCGTCAGCACCGCGGACACCGGCTTCTTCTACGTCACCAAGAAGAATCCCCGCACGAAGACCGAGAAGCTCTCGTTCAGCAAGTATGATCCCGTCGTGCGCAAGCATGTCGAGTTCAAGGAAGCCAAGATCAAGTAAGTCGACGCGGCGGCGATGCCGTCGCGCGTTTACGATGCGATCGCAAGGCCGCGGGTAGCGATACCCGCGGCCTTTGGCGTTCCTGCGCGGCGGGCCTCGCAGTTCGTTCAGACGAACGCGCGCACCGCTTCCATGAAGCGGGCGAGGCTGATCGGCTTCGAGATATAGGCGTCCGCGCCCGCGGCACGGATCCGGTCCTCGTCCTCGCGACCTGCATAGGCCGTGACCGCCATCACCGGGATCGTGCTGAGCACGTCGTCGGCCTTGAGCTCAAGAATGATCTCATAGCCGGTGACGTGCGGCATCTGGATGTCCATGATGATCAGGTCGGGGGCGAATTCGCGCGCCCGCATCACCGCCTCGCGCCCGTCGCGTACAGGTTCGGCAAGGTAATCATGCGCCCGCAAAAGGTCGCAGAATAGTTTCAGGTTGAGTTCGTTGTCCTCGACAACGAGCACCTTCTTTGCCACGCGAACCACCATTCGTTTCAAGAAGGATGACAATAGGCAATGCGCGGCGCCGTTACAAATGAAGACGCTGAGGCCCTGGCGCTGCAAGCCCTGGTATGGACGCTGAGCGAGCCGGACCGAGCGATGCGCCTGTTGTCGGTGACCGGACTCGACCCTGCCGACCTGCGCACGCGGGCAGGGGAGCCCGCCGTGCTCGCGGCGGTACTCGGTTTCCTCGAATCGCACGAACCCGATCTTGTCGCCTGCGCCGAAACGCTCGGCATCAGGCCCGAGGCGCTGGTCCGCGCGCGGATGACGCTCGATCCGGGGTTCGAGGCATGAAGCCGCTGCTGATCAGCGATTGCGACGAAGTGCTGCTCCACATGGTCAAGCATTTCGGCACCTGGCTCGACGAGGCGCATGATATCGATTTCGAGATTGGCCACGGCGATTTCGCCAACAGCATGACGCGCCGCGACGGCGGGCCCGCGCCCACGCGCGAGGACATGTGGGCACTGCTCGGCGGGTTCTTTCCTGCAGAGATGCACCGCCAGACTTTGGTGCCGCATGCCCGCGAGGCGCTCGCGACGCTCGCCGAGATCGCGGACATCGTGATCCTGACCAATTTGCAGGACGAATGTCGCCTGCCGCGGATCGAGCAGCTCGCCGCGTTCGACATCGCCCACCGTGTCGAGTGCAACCAGGGCGGCAAGGGCGACCCCGTCGCGCGGCTGGTCGCCGAATATGGCAACCCCGTCACGGTGTTCGTCGACGACCTTGCGGTGCATCACGAATCGGTCGCGCGGCATGCGCCGGGCGTCCACCGGCTGCACATGGTGTCCGAGCCGACGCTGGCGGGGGCGGTGCCCAGGGCGCCCGCCGCGCATGCCCGGATCGACGACTGGCGCGAGGCGCAGGCCTGGATCGCCGCGCGGTTCGCCGCCGGGGTGCCCGCGGACGCTTGACCCGCCCCCCGTGGCTGTGGTGAGATCGCGCACATGACCGATCGTATCGACCGCAAGCTCGAAGAGCTTGGCCTGACGCTGCCGCAGGCCGCCGCCCCCGTCGCATCCTATGTTCCCGCCGTCGAGGCGAACGGGCTGCTCCACATCTCCGGCCAGCTGCCGTTCAAGGATGGCCAGATCGTCACCGGCCGCCTCGGCGACGGCGTGTCGCTCGAGGACGGGCAGGACGCGGCGCAGCGCTGCGCGCTGATGCTGGTCGCGCAGATGAAGGCGGCGCTCGGCTCGCTCGGCCGCGTCGAGCGGATCGTGAAGCTCGGCGTGTTCGTCAATTCGCACGGCGACTTCACCGATCAGCCCAAGGTCGCGAACGGCGCATCCGACCTGATGGTCCAGCTGTTCGGCGAGGCCGGCAAGCATGCCCGCTCGGCCGTCGGCGTTCCCGTGCTGCCGCTGGGTGCCGCGGTCGAGATCGATGCGATCGTCCAGGTCTCGGCCGCTTGAGCCCAGACGCTTGAGCCTGACGCCTGCGCGCCTATTTTAGGAGCGCATGACAGCCATCACCGCCCGCATCGCCCAAGGCGTTACCTCGATCGCGGCGGAGGACTGGGACGCCTGCGCCGGCGACGCGAATCCGTTCGTCGGCCACGCCTTCCTCGCCGCGCTCGAGGCGTCCAGAAGCGTCGGTGGACGATCGGGGTGGCAGGCGCTGCCGGTGGTCGTCGATGGCGACGACGGCAGGCCGGCCGGCATCGCGCCCGCTTATGCCAAGAGCCACAGCCAGGGCGAATATGTCTTCGACCAGGGCTGGGCCGATGCGTGGGAGCGGGCAGGGGGGCAGTATTACCCCAAATTGCAGATTGCCGCGCCGTTCAGCCCGGTACCCGGCCCACGGCTGCTCCTGCGCGACCCGGCGGTCGCGCCCGCGCTGATCGCCGCGCTCGAGGCGGTGACCGATCAGAGCGGTCTGTCCTCCGCGCATGCGACCTTCATCGCTCCAGCCGAGGTCGCGCTGTTCGAGGCCGCCGGATGGCTGATCCGTCAGGGCACGCAGTTCCACTGGACCAATGACGGCTATGCGAGCTTCGACGATTTCCTCGCCGCGCTCGCCAGCCGCAAGCGCAAGGCGATCCGCAAGGAGCGCGCCGCCGCGGTCGAGGGACTGACGATCCGCCACCTGACGGGCGCGGAGATCACGCCCGCGCACTGGGACGCGTTCTGGGTCTTCTACCAGGACACGGGCAGCCGCAAATGGGGCCAGCCCTATCTGACGCGCGGCTTTTTCGATCGGATCGGTCAGACGATGGGCGACCGGGTGCTGCTGATCCTCGCCGAGCGTGACGGCGTGCCGATCGCGGGGGCGCTCAACCTGATCGGTGCGGACACGCTCTACGGCCGCTATTGGGGCGCGACCGAGGAGGTGCCGTTCCTCCATTTCGAGCTCTGCTATTATCAGGCGATCGATGCGGCGATCGCGCGCGGGCTGACGACGGTCGAGGCGGGCGCACAGGGCGAACACAAGCTTGCGCGCGGCTATGCGCCGGTCGCGACCTATTCGGCGCATTACATCCCGGATCCGGGCTTCCGCCGCGCGATCGCCGACTTTCTCGTCCGCGAACGCGAGGCGGTCGCCTCCGACCGCGAGTATCTCGGCGAGCTTACTCCGTTTCGGCGGGCGGAACCGCCGACCGGTTGACCTTGTACAGCACGCTGGTGCCGTCGCGGCGGATCGGGGTCAGGTCGCGGATCAGCGCGGGGTCGAACGCCGGCGGATGGATCAGCCATACATAATCGAACGCGTCGCGCGGGAAATGCTCCAGCGCCATCGCGATCGGCCGCCAGAACTGGCCACGACAGCGGATATCCGTAACGATCTCGGACGGATCATGCGCGAAGCCGCGCGCGATCGGATAGCGCGTCGTCATCAGCTGTCCGCCCGCCATCGACCACTGGTCGTTGGTGAAGGCCAGCCGCCGCTCGAGCAGCAGCGCCGGGACATGCTCGAGGCGCGAATAGGCCCAGTCGTCGCGACAGCGCCGCCCGACAAACGAGACCACGCGCGCCCGCTCGGGCACAGTGTCGATCGCGGCGATCGCCTGGTCGTAGCTGCGGTCATAGATCAGGAAGCTGATCGTGGTGCCCGCCAGCCGGACCGCGAAGAAGCTGAACCCCAGCACCGCCAGCGTCGCGGCACCGCGCAGCGAGAGGCGGTTGCGCGGGCGCAGCGCGATGATCGCGAACGCCAGCATGAACGGCGCGAGGCGCATGTCGGCATAGGCTGAGCCGAATACGATGCGCGGCAACAGGATATAGACGAGCGCGAGGAACAGCGCGGACAGCGCGAGATTGCGCGAATATTCGATCGTCTGGTCGCGCACGCCGCGGAACAGGATCACGAACAGCACGGTGACCGACGCGATGTCGAACGCCATCCAGCGATCGCGCAGGACCATCGTGATCCAGTTCATCTTCCAGCGCCAGTTGAACCAGTCCTGCGTCTTGCCGGTGACGTGGTCGCCCGACCGCCACAGCACCATCATCACCATCGGCAGCGCCAGCGGGATACAGCTGAGCCCGGCGCGGATGAACGCGCCGATCCAGCCCTTGATCGCGCCTTCGCCGCGCACCCCGGTCTTGCGGATGTCGTGCTGGCGGATCAGCTCGGCGGAGAAGGCGAGCACGCCCAGCACGCCCCAGCCGAAGGTATGGCACAGCCAGAGCAGGCAGGATCCGGGCACGAACAGGATCGTGCGCAGCCGCAGCCGCTCGAGCCGCCCGAGGCGGAGCCACAGCGCGAACATGTTGAGCGCGAGCGCCATCGCCAGTGCGAAGTTCACGAAGCCGAACTGGAACGGATAGCTATAGGCGAGCGGCAGCGCGAACAGCGCGGTCGCCGGGATCCGGCCATGCACCTCGCGCGCGATCCAGAGCAGTCCGGTGACGGTGAGCGCGGGGATCGCCATGACGATCAGCTTCACCGCGAGCTGCAACCCGAAGATCGGCGCGAGCGGCACGATCAACAGGTCGATGCCGAGATTGCCGATCAGCTGCCAGCGGAAATCATACCATTGGCTGAGCCAGGGATTGTCGCCGATCGCGAGCTGGACGCGGTAGCGCCCCATATGCCCGGGCAGATCGACCAGCGGCGGCACCTCCGGCCACAGCAGCGGGATGATCGATGCCAGCGCAACGCACGCGACGAACGTGCGCGTCTGCCACCAGTGAAGTTCCGTTGTTGTCCCCCGCGCCATCCCTCGACGCCTAGCGCCGCAGGGGGGCATTCGACAAGCGCCGACCGCGCCGCATTGCGACGGAATACACCGCCGGGGCTCCCGGCCCCCGAGTGTCGGGGGACGGGAGCCGGTATCGCTCACACCTGGTCGCGGCGGCCCAGCAGGCGCAGGCGCAGCGCGTTCAGCTTGATGAAGCCGGCCGCGTCGCGCTGGTCATAGGCGCCCTGATCGTCCTCGAACGTCACGACCTTTTCCGAATAGAGCGAGTTGGGCGACTTGCGGCCGACCACATACACGCCGCCCTTGTAGAGCTTCAGCCGGACGGTGCCCGACACCTTCTCCTGGCTGTGATCGATCGCTGCCTGGAGCATCTCGCGCTCGGGCGAGAACCAGAAGCCGTTGTACAGCAGCTCGGCATAGCGCGGCGCGAGCTCGTCCTTCAGATGCGCCGCGCCGCGATCGAGCGTCAGCTGCTCGATACCGCGGTGCGCGAGGTGATAGATGGTGCCGCCTGGCGTCTCGTACATGCCGCGGCTCTTCATGCCGACGAAGCGGTTCTCGACCAGGTCGAGACGGCCGATGCCGTGACGGCGGCCATAGTCGTTGAGCGTCGACAGCAACGTCGCCGGGCTCATCCCCTCGCCGTTGATCGCGACGCCGTCGCCACGCTCGAAATCGATCGTGATGTACTCGGGGACGTCGGGCGCGTCCTCGGGGTTCACCGTGCGCGAATAGACATAGTCGGGGACCTCGTCCCACGGATTCTCGAGCACCAGCCCCTCGGACGAGGTGTGGAGCATGTTCGCATCGGTCGAGAAGGGTGCCTCGCCGCGCTTGTCCTTGCTGACCGGGATCTGGTGCTGTTCGGCGAACTCGATCAGCCTGGTGCGGCTGGTCAGGTCCCATTCGCGCCACGGTGCGATCACCTTGATGTCGGGCGACAGCGCATAATAGCCGAGCTCGAAGCGGACCTGGTCGTTGCCCTTGCCGGTCGCGCCGTGGCTGACCGCGTCGGCGCCGACCATCCGGGCGATCTCGATCTGGCGCTTGGCGATCAGCGGGCGTGCGATCGACGTGCCGAGCAGGTACAGCCCCTCGTACAGCGCGTTCGACCGCATCATCGGGAACACGTAATCGCGCACGAATTCCTCGCGCAGATCGTCGACGAAGATGTGCTCGGGCTTGACGCCCATCATCTCGGCCTTCGCGCGTGCGGGCTCGAGCTCCTCGCCCTGGCCCAGATCCGCGGTGAAGGTGACGACTTCGCAGTTGTAGGTCTGCTGGAGCCATTTCAGGATCACGCTGGTGTCGAGGCCGCCCGAATAGGCGAGGACGACCCGATTGATGCCGGCGTCGCCGGCGGCGCGGTTGATCTGATCGGTCACGGGCAAGATCCTTTGGGCAATATCCAATGCCCGCGCCCCTATGCGCTGGACGTCCTGCATGCAACCGGAGCATGCAACCCGCCGCATTCATGGCGCGTACAACCAACCCGCGCTACGTGCGCCCCCAGATCATTTGGAGTGTCCCGACCGTGCTACGTCAAACGCTTACCCTGTTCGTCCTCGCCGGCCTCGCGACGCCCGCGCTGGCGCAGGAGACCCGCGCCTCCGTGTCCGCCAAGTTCAAGGCCGAGTTCGCCGCGCGCGATACCAACAAGGACGGCGTCCTGACGCGCGCCGAGGTCCAGGCGGGGATCAGCCAGATGAAGGTCGGGCCGGGGCGCCCGGATCCGGTCCACGCCAAGCGGCTCGCCGAGCTGTGGTTCAGCAGCGCGGACACCAACAAGGACGGCAAGGTCACGCAGCCCGAGGCCCAGGCGTTGCTCGCCGCGACCTTTGCGAAATATGACGCGAACAAGGACGGCAAGATCGGCGGCGACGAGCGATCGGCCGCGAAGTCGCAGATGCAGGGCAGCCGCTGAGGCCACGCCTATAGGGGGGCATCCATCTACGGAGTCCCCCCCGTAAAGTCGTCATCCCCGCGGAGGCGGGGATCCAGACCGGCTGGCTTTTCGGTTCCATCACCGGAGCCTGCCAGTCTGGATTCCCGCCTCCGCGGGAATGACGAACGGCGGGAAATCAGCCCGCGCGCAACGCCCGTTCACCCTCGATCATATAGTCGCGCGTCAGCGGCAGCGTAATCCGGCTCTTCGACAGCTGGATCTGGTAATTGACCATCCCCCCGGTCCGGAACGCCGCGGCGGCACCCGCAAGGTAGAAGGTCCACATCCGGTAGAAGCGCTCGTCATACAGCGCGACGATCGCATCCTTCGCCGCAACCGTCCGGTCGTACCAATGGTCGATCGTCAGCGCGTAATGCACGCGCAGCACCTCGATATCGGTCGGGAAGAACTTCAGCCCCTCATAGCCGCGGACGATCTCCGACAGTGCGGGGTTGTAGCCGCCGGGGAAGATGTACTTGGTCGTGAAGGTGTCGGTCACGCCGGGCCCGCCCATGCGGCCGATCGTGTGGAGCAGCATCACCCCGTCCGCGCTCAGCAGGTCGCGGCACTTGCGGAAGAACGTCTTGTACTGCGGCGGGCCGACATGCTCGAACATGCCGACCGACACGATCCGGTCGAACGTACCCGTCAGCGCGCGATAGTCGATCAGCTCGAATTTCACCTTGTCCGCGACGCCGGCCTCCTCGGCACGCCGCCGCGCGACCTTCAGCTGTTCCTCGCTCAGCGTGACGCCCAGGACCTCCGCCCCGGTCTTGGCGTGCAGGTACAGCGCCATGCCGCCCCAGCCGCAGCCGATGTCGAGCACGCGCATGCCGGGCTGGATCGCGAGCTTGGCGGCGATATGCGCCTTCTTGTCGTCCTGCGCCTGTTCCAGGCTGTTGCCGGCATCGGTGAAGTACGCGCACGAATATTGGCGATCGGCGTCGAGGAACAGGTCGTACAGCCGGTCGGACAGGTCGTAATGATGCGCGACGTTCTTCTTCGACCGGCGCGCCATATTCACCCGGTCGACGCGGTGGACAACCTTGTCGAGCAGCTTGATCGGCAGCGAGGGATTGAGCCCGCCGCCGCGCTCCCACGGGCTGTTGCCCTTGAGCAGGTTGACGAGGTCTCGAATGTCGCCGCGCTCGATCACCAGGCGGCCGTCCATGAACGCTTCCGCCGCGCCCAGCGCCGGGTGGCGGACGATCGCGCCCGCAACACCTGGGGCGGTGAGGCGGATCGTGACGGGGTTGTAGGCAGGGTCGGGCGTGCCGAACTGCTTGGTGGTACCGTCCGCGTGGATCAGCGTGAGTTCGCCGGTTTTTACCTGCCGGGCGAGAAAGCGATCGAATAGGGCCATGTCGTGTTAGCTAATGACTGGTACGGAAATGCGCCACCCCCCGGGCGGCGTCAGATTCCCGCATACCAATCATAATCCACGTTATCTTCCCAATAGCCGCCCTTGCCCTTGCCGATCCCGGCCAGGCTGGCGACGGCGTCTATCGCCATGATATATTTGGCATGTTTGTAGCCAAGCTGGCGTTCGACGCGCAGCCGGACGGGGGCGCCGTGCGCGACGTCGAGAATCTGGTCATTCAACGCCCAGGCGAGGATCGTCTGTGGGTGGAATGCGTCGATCAGGTCGATCGACTCGTAATAGGGCGTGCCCCGGTACAGGTCGGCGCAGGTGAAGACGATGTAGCGCGCGGTGTCGCGGATTCCCGCAGCCTGCAACAGCGTGGCAAGCTTCGGGCCCTGCCACTTGGCGATCGCCGACCAGCCCTCGACACAGTCGTGCCGCGTGATCTGCGCGCGCGCGGGCATCTGGCGGAGCTGCGGCAGCGAGAGCGACAGCGGCCGGTCGACCAGCCCGCCGACGCGCAACCGATAGTCCGCGAAGTTGTTCACCAGCAGCTCGGTATAGGCCGGGGTGCCGGGGTTGCGCGTGCCGTTCGACCGGAAGATCGGCGACATCTGCGCCGCACTGAACTCGGGGACGAGTGCGTTGCGGTTGGTCAGCGCGCGTTGCAGCCCGCGGTTCATCTCTTCGCCCATGAACAGGATCTTGCGCGCCTCGGGATGCTGGATGATCTTGTCGCACCCGGTGAGCAGCGCACCGGCGCCGACCGCCGCGCCCGCGACCAGCGAGCGGCGGGTGATGATGGTGCTCATGCGGCGTCCTCCCCGGTATGCGCGGGGACGTGCCCCGGAACGGTAAAGCGTCCGGTGATCATCGATCGCACCTCGTTCCACGCGCCCGCCAGGATCACGAGCGCGAGGTGGGCGATGATGAACAGCACGAGCGCGACCATCGCGATGAAGTGGATCGACCGCGCCGACTGCCGCCCGCCGAAAATGTCGAGCAGCCACGGCCAGGCGGCATCCATCGCCGGCGACATCGCCAGCCCGGTGAGGATCATCACCGGCAGCAGGATGAAGATCGTCGCGACATAGGACAGCTTCTGCAGGATGTTGTACGCGGCGGGCCGCTTCGGATCGTGGAAGCGCAGCGCCAGATGCTCGCGCACGTCATGCGCCACCTCGCGCGGCGCAAGCTCGCCCGCCCGGACGCGAAGGTCGCGCTGGAAATGCCGGTTGAACAGGCTGACGATCATGAAGCCGAGCAGCGCGAACGACAGGACCAGTGCGAAGAACAGGTGCCAGCGGCGCGAGATGGCGAGGTTGTAGCTCGCCGGGATCGTCAGCAGGTTGATCAGCGTCACCACCCAGCCCGGCCATTGGTCGAGCGTCGTCCACGCCTGATCGAAGTTCGCGCCATAGCGGCCCCAGTAGAATCGCGGATGCGCCTTCAAGATGCCGATCCCGCTGCCGATCATGATGAACATCGCCACCGCGGTGATCCAGTGCCACAACCGCGTCGCGATCCGGTGGCGTTTGATGACGGTGACAGGGGCAGTGGCGATAGGGCGGGCGGGATCGTTCATGCTTGGCCTTCGCTTTAGGCGACAAGCTCCGACCATAGCAGGGATACGCGTATGACCGAATGGCATTCTTACGAACCGGCGAGCGGCCATCGCCTGCCGCATGATCCGCTCAACGCGATCGTCGCGCCGCGCCCGATCGGCTGGGTGAGCACGCTGTCCGCGGACGGCGTGCCCAATCTCGCGCCCTACAGCTTCTTCAACCTGTTCAACTACACCCCGCCGCTGATCGGCTTTTCGTCGATGGGGTGGAAGGACAGCGTCGCCAACATCGCCGCGACCGGCGAATTCGTCTGGAACCTCGTCAGCCGCGACCTGGGCGAGGCGATGAACGCGACCGCTGCCAATGTCGCGGCGGACGTCGACGAATTCGCGCTTGCGGGGCTCGAGACGCTGGCGTCGCTGCACGTGAAGCCGCCGCGCGTCGCGGCGAGCCGTGCGCAGTTCGAATGCAAGGTGACGCAGATCGTCCGGCTGGAAACCAAGGAGAGGCGCGAACTCGACCAGTGGCTGGTGCTCGGCGAGGCGGTCGCGATCCATATCGACCCGGCGATGCTCGACGACGGCGTGTACCAGACCGCGCGCGGCGAACCGATCCTGCGCGGCGGCGGCCCGGCGGATTACTTCGCGATCACCGAGGAGTCGCTGTTCAAGATGCGTCGGCCGGGTTGACCTGAGGAGGTTGGTTCACCCGCGAAGGCGGTGCCCAGACTGGTTCCCCGCCTTCGCGGGGAAACAATTCTCAGCCATACGCCCGCCAGAAGAACACGATCGTCGTCGCGATCGTTACCAGCAGCGTCCACACCCGGATGACCTTGGCGGGCAGCACCAGCCCGAGCTTCGCGCCGAAATGCCCGCCGACGATCCCGCCGAGCAGCATCGGTATGCACAGCGCCCAATAGACCATGCCGGTGGCGATGAAGACGAACGTCGCCGCCAGATTGGCGACCGCGAGCATCAGCGTGCGCGGTGCGGCAAGCATGGCGGGCGTTGCGCCCGACAACAGCCCCCAGGCGGCGGTCAGCATCAGCCCGACACCGCCGCCGAAATAGCCGCCATAGACGCCCAGCATCGCCTGCACCGCGACCAGCGATTTCGGCCCGATCTCGACGCGCGACCGCAGCCAGAGCGACGCCTGCGTGCCGAACGCGATCGCCAGCGTCGCGAACAGCAGCAGCCACGGCACGATCAGGTCGAACGCGCGCGCCGAGGTCGCGACGAGCAACAGGCTGCCGACGAGCCCGCCGACGAACGTGATCCCCGCCATCGTCCGCATGCCGACGCCCGACACCGGCTCCAGCCCGTGCCGGTAGGTCCATGCGCTAGCCATCGCGCCTGGCTGGAGCGAGACGTTGCTCGTCGCGTTGGCGAAGGTCGACGGCACGCCCAGCCCGATCAGCGCGGGCATCGTCGCAAAACTGCCGCCACCCGCCAGCGCGTTCATCGCGCCGCCCAGGAATCCCGCACCCGCCGCCAGTGCCACCACACCCAAATCAGGCAAGCGCGGCTTCGCGATCGAGCTGTGCGCGGCTCTTCTTCTCCGACGCGGTCTTCAGCTGCCCGCACGCCGCATCGATGTCGCGACCGCGCGGGGTGCGCACCGGCGCGGAAATGCCCGCGCCGAACACGATGCTCGAAAACGACTTGATCCGCTCGGGCGTCGAGCACTCATAGACGGCGCCCGGCCACGGGTTGAACGGGATCAGGTTCACCTTGGCGGGCAGCTCATATTTGCGCAGCAGCCGGACGAGTTCGTGCGCATCGGCGTCCGAATCGTTCTTGTCCTTCAACATCACGTACTCGAACGTGATCCGCCGCGCATTGTTCGTGCCGGGATAATCCGCGCACGCCTGTAGCAGTTCCTCGATCCCGTATTTCCGGTTGAGCGGCACGATCTCGTCGCGCACCTCCTTGGTCACCGCGTGCAGCGACACCGCGAGGTTCACGCCGATCTCCGCCCCCGCGCGCGCCATCATCGGCACCACGCCGCTGGTCGACAGCGTGATCCGCCGGCGGCTGAGTGCGAGCCCCGCACCGTCCATCACCAGCTTCAGCGCATCGCGGACATTCTCGAAATTATACAGCGGCTCGCCCATCCCCATCATCACGATGTTGGTGAGCATCCGCCCCTCGGGCTGGCTCGGCCATTCGCCGAGCGAATCGCGCGCGAGCATCACCTGGCCGACGATCTCGGCGGGGGTCAGGTTGCGGACCAGCCGCATCGTGCCGGTGTGGCAGAAGGTGCAGTTCAGCGTGCAGCCGACCTGGCTCGACACGCAGAGCGTGCCGCGATCCGCGTCGGGGATGAACACCATCTCGTAATCCTGCGCGTCGTCCGATCGCAGCAGCCACTTGCGCGTGCCGTCGGTCGACACCTGTGCCTCGACCACGTTGGGCCGGCTGATCACGAAGCGCTGCTCGAGCCACGGGTGCATCGTCTTCGAGATGTCGGTCATCGCCGAAAACTCGGTCGCGCCGCGATTGTAGATCCAGTGCCACAGCTGTTTCGCGCGCAGCTTGGCCTGTTTCTCCTCGAGCTGCGACGTCTCCAGCGCCATCCGCAGATCGGCGAGCGACAGCCCGAGCAGGTCGATACGCCCGTCGCTGCGCGGCACGAAGCTGCGGGGAACGGGCACGGGATCGATGTGCCCGGGGATGGGCATGAGGTTCGCGGCGGTCTGCATGGGGCGGCCCTTAGCGGAAATTTGCCGATTTTTCTACAGGCTGCGTGGAGCGAAGCGTTGCCGCCATGATCACCACGCATAGCCCCACACAATAACACCTCCCCGGCGAAGGCCGGGGCCCAGTTGGGGGGCGGAGGTAAGGACGGTTAGCCCGTCGTTACGACCACCTTTCCACCTGGCCCCCGGCCTTTGCCGGGGAGGTAGAGAGAAGGGAGGCTACCCCCCGCGACACGCCAGCACCGCGGCATCGATCGCCGTCGCCGCGCCCGACAGCGCATAGACATCCGCGAACGGCCGCCCGCCGACGCCGACCGCCTCGACGCTCATGCTCCGCCCCGATCGCAGCGCGGCGACGATCGCGCGGTCGCTGGGGGCGTCGCTCGCCCATGCGTCCAGCCCGTTCGCGACCAGCGCGAACCGGCGTTCGCCGACCGTCAGCGTCACCCCGGCGGAGCGATCGCGCTCGCGGCTCAGGCGGATGTACAGCGAGGCGCGCAGGCCGCGCTTCGGCCAGGTCGCGATGGTCGCGAAACCCGTCGTGCGCCCGCCCGCCATCACCGGCCGCGCGATCGCGTAGCAGCGCGGCGGCGCCGCGTCGCGGAACGCGCCCCATCCCCGGTAGATGCCGATCGTGTCGCGCGCCGTCGCCGGTGTCGCGACCGCGAAGGCCAGCAGCACCGCCAGCTTCACGCGGGGGCGAAGCCGGTGCCGCGGTGCGGGACGGTCGCGCGGCCCTGCTCGACCAATGTCACCGACCCTTGCGGCAATCCGGGTGCAACCGCGGCGCCGAGCACCGGGTCGACCGGCGCACCCGTCATCGCGCCCAGCATCACCCGGCTCGAAATCCCGTGCATGATCACGAGCCGGTCGCCCGGATCCTGCGCGGTGTCCGTCAGCCAGCCGCCGACCCGTGCCGCGATCTGCGGATAGGTCTCTCCGTCGGGCGCGGGTTTCAGCGTGCCGCCGGGCATCATCACCGGCCCGACCTCGTCGACGACATCGGCGTAATAGCGGCCGCCCCACGACCCCATGTCGATCTCGACCAGCCGCGGGTCGGTGCGCGCATCGTGCCAGTCGAGCTCGAGATGCTCGCAGATCACCGCCAGCGTCTGCAGCGCACGCCCGGTCGGCGACGCCCACAGCGTCAGCACAGGCCTGGCCCCGAGCAGGTCCCGCAACGCACGGCCGAGCTCGTCGGCCTGCGCGAATCCGGCGCGCGTCAGCGGCGTGTGGGCGGCATTGCCCTGCAACCGGTGCGCGGCGTTGAACACGGTTTCGCCATGCCGTGCGACGAAATCCCGGCCAAGCCTGACGGGCGGTTTGCCGGTTGGACCGAGGTCCGCTGCACGTTGCCGAGGGATTGGAATCATGGCCCGCATTTCAACCCCCTGTTGCGCAAAAGCAACGGATTTCCGTGTTTATCTGGGGTTCATGCAACGCCTGTCGGATTGGTCCATTGGAGCCATCCACCCCGCGTTCGGGGGTGACGAAGATCAATGGAGTATCCCAATGCGTAAGCTTATCGCCGCATCGCTGTTCGCGACCACCGCCATTGCCGCCCCCGCGCTGGCACAGACCAACCCGACCTTCACCGGCCCGCGCGTCGAGGCCACGCTCGGCTACGACCACACCGGCGCCGGCAGCAGCGTGTCCAACAACAACGGGCGCGACGACCAGAAGATCGACGGCCTGCTGTACGGCGGCGGCATTGGCTACGACATCGCGACCTCGAGCAACATCGTGCTCGGCGCCGAGGCCGAACTGACCGGTTCGACCGCGAAGAGCGACCGCAACGACTATACCAGCGACTTCGGCTTCGGTCGCGTCAAGCAGGGCCGCGACATCTATGTCGGTGGCCGCGTCGGCTATGTCGTCGCGCCGACGACCATGATCTACGCGAAGGGCGGCTACACCAACGCCAAGCTGAACGTGCTCGCGGGCGACACCAACCAGACCACCGACACCGACTTCAACCTCGACGGCTGGCGGATCGGCGCGGGCGCCGAGCATGCGGTCGGCCCGAACAGCTATGCCAAGCTCGAATATCGCTATTCGAACTATGAGCGCAGCAACATCGACTATGCGACCGGCGGCACCAGCGGCCGATTCGACGTCGACACCGATCGTCATCAGGTCGTCGCCAGCTATGGCTTCCGCTTCTGATTGCGGTTTAACGCGACGTTTACCGTGATCAAAGAAGGGTCGGGGCGCTTGCTCCGACCCTTTATTGTTGGGTAAGCCATCTGCGGATTGCCCCCAGCCCCGAATCCGGCTGTGGAGGCCGGGGGAATTTTGATGAAGGCGACGATCGAACGCGCAACGCTCCTCAAGGGGCTGAGCCATGTCCAGTCCGTGGTGGAACGGCGCAACACCATCCCCATCCTGTCGAACGTGCTGATCGAGGCGACGGCCGAAGGCACGCTGAAGCTGATGGCGACCGATCTGGATCTGCAGATCAACGAATCGATTGCAGCCGCGGTCGACCAGCCCGGCGCGACCACCGTGTCCGCGCACACGCTGTTCGACATCGCGCGCAAACTGCCCGAGGGCAGCCAGGTCCAGCTCGCCGCCTCGGAAGGCCGGATGAGCATCATCGCGGGCCGCGCACGCTTCTCGCTCGGCACGCTGCCGCGCGACGACTTCCCGGTGATCGCGGAAGGCGAACTGCCCACCCAGTTCGAACTGCCCGCCGAGACCTTGAAGCAGATCATCGACAAGACGCGCTTCGCGATCTCGACCGAAGAGACGCGCTATTATCTCAACGGCATCTTCCTCCACGTCGCGGACGGCGACAGCGCGAACCCGGTGCTGAAGGCCGCCGCGACCGACGGCCACCGCCTCGCGCGCGTCACGCTGCCGCGGCCCGAGGGCGCCGAATCGATGCCCGACGTGATCGTGCCGCGCAAATGCATCGCCGAGCTCCGGAAACTGCTCGACGAGGTCGACGGCTCTGTCGGCGTGTCGCTGTCGCCCACCAAGATCCGCTTCGACCTCGGCCAGGCGATCCTGACCTCGAAGCTGATCGACGGCACCTTCCCCGATTACAGCCGCGTGATCCCGACCGGCAACGACAAGATCCTCAAGATCGACCCCAAGAGCTTCATGGAAGGCGTCGACCGCGTGTCGACGATCGCCACCGAGAAGACCCGCGCCGTCAAGATGGCGCTCGACCGCGACAAGATCACGCTGTCGGTGACCTCGCCCGAAAACGGCACCGCCGCCGAGGAAGTTCCCGGCGATTATGTCGCGCTCCCGTTCGAGATCGGCTTCAACAGCCGCTATCTGATGGACATCCTCGCGCAGATCGATGGCGACATGGTCGAGGTCCACCTCGCCGACGCCGCCGCCCCGACGCTGATCCGCGAAAACGACAAGTCGCCCGCGCTCTACGTGCTGATGCCGATGCGCGTCTGACCGTCGCACGCTGGCGATCGCGTGAAAGGCCATCCTGCGGGGTGGCCTTTTTCGTTTGAAGGCTCGATCGGATCTGATACTGACATTGCTGTTAGTAAGGAGTCGACTCGATGGCGAAGCTTCCTCCCTTTCCTGGTACGACCGGTCGTCGCGACTGGCGGACCGCGATGGATGCGATCCGGAAGCTCCTCGCCAATGGCGACGACACGACTCAGGTGTTCCGGATCATGCGCGCGCTGAACGTCGGCAATGCGCCGATGAACTATGCGCGGCTGATCGCGACCGAGCGGGGCGGGCGGATCGCCTATGAGCAGGTCGAGCTGGCGCGGCGCTTCTCCGATCCGGTGTTCGTCGCGAGCTTTGCGCCCGGCACGGTCGGCGCGGCCTATCGCCATTTCCTCGAGACCACGGGTTATTCGGCGGACGGGCTCGTCGAGGTGTCGCGGCTGGTGCCGAGCGAGGACGATCTGGCGCATCCCTATGCGTGGTTCGGCCGGCGGGTGCGCGACACGCATGACATCTGGCACGTGCTGACCGGCTACAAGGCGGACGAGAGTCTCGGTGAGGCGGCGCTCGTCGCGTTCAGCTATGCGCAGGTCGGCGGGCTCGGCTGGGCGCTGATCGGGTCGGCGGCGGCGCTCAAGAGCCTCCGCGTCACCGGCAACGCCTTGTTCGCAAAGGCGGTCTGGGAGGGCTATCGCAACGGCCGCAAGGCAGAATGGATTTCGGGCGAGGATTATCTGACCCTGCTGCACGAGCCGCTCGATGCGGCACGCGCGCGGCTCGGGATCGCGACGCCGGTCGCCTATCTGCACGCGCAGCGCGAACTCGGCCCCGCGCTCGCCTCCTATCTGAGCGCGCAGAAGGCGGGCGCCGTTCCCGAGCGGATCGCCGCCTGACGCAAAGGCTGACAGCACGCCGGGATTGCCGCTAAGGCCGGTGCGATGCTGTCGCGCCTCGTCCTTACCGATTTCCGCAATCATGCCGACCTGACGCTCCAGCCGGGGGCGGGGTTCGTGGTGCTGACCGGTGCGAACGGCGCGGGCAAGACCAATATCCTCGAGGCGGTCTCGCTGTTCGCCCCCGGCCGGGGGCTGCGCCGGGCGGCGCTCGGCGAGATGGCGCGGCAGGGCGGTGCGGGCGGTTTCGGCGTCGCGGCGACGCTCTGCCCCTCCGCGCGAGGTGAGACGTCCGTAGCTGGGGACGAACGCGACCAGCATGCTGACGCCGGTAGCCACATCGGCGATGTCGATATCGCGACCGGCGCGCTGACATCGGCGCCCGAGCGCCGCATCGTCCGCGTCCAGGGTGCGACCACCACCGCCAATACGCTCGCCGAATGGCTGACGGTGCTGTGGCTCACCCCCGCGATGGACCGGCTGTTCGTCGCCCCCGCGGGCGAACGCCGCGGCTTTCTCGACCGGCTGACGCTCGCGCTTGCACCCGGGCACGCGCATCATGCCGCGCGCTACGAGGCGGCGATGCGCGCGCGCAACCGGCTGCTTGGCGACGAAGGCCGTCCCGATGGCGACTGGCTGTCCGCGCTCGAGGCGCAGATGGCCGACCATGGCGACGCGCTCGATGCCGCGCGCCGCGAAACGGTCGATCTGCTCGGCGCGCGGCTGGCGGGCGAGACGGACGGCGCATTTCCGCGGGCGGGCCTCGCGCTCGACGGCTGGGCCGGCGATGCCGCGCCGCTCGCGGTTGCGCTCGCCCAGGGTCGCGCGCGCGATGCCGCCGCCGGGCGGACCCTGGTCGGGCCGCACCGTGTCGACCTGATCGTCACGCACCACGACAAGGCGCGCGCCGCGTCGCTCGCCTCGACCGGCGAGCAGAAGGCGCTGCTGCTCGGCATCGTCCTTGCGCATGCCGAACTGGTCGCCGAGCGGACCGGCCAGCCGCCGGTCCTGCTGCTCGACGAGGTCGCGGCACATCTCGATCCGGCGCGGCGTGCGGCGCTGTTCGATCGGCTGGCGGGACGCGGGCAGGTGTGGATGACCGGCACCGAGGATGCGCTGTTCGATGCGATCGACGCGCAGGCGACGCGGATCGCGGTCGGGCCCGGCTGAACGCGCGCTGTCAATGCGCGTCACGGCGCGTTCAAGCGGGCGCGGGCAAATCCCGGTTCATCGCGCCCCGGTCCATAGCGGGGGCGACGGAGAGACATGATGAAGACGACTATCGCACGCGCCGCATTCGGACTGGTCATGATCGCGGCAACCACCGCACCGGCATTCGCGCAGGCGCGCTATGACATGAGCAACCCGCCCTGGTCGCGCCCCGGTTACAGGCTGGCGGGCGCGGGCGTGCCGATCCTGTTTCCCGAACTCCGCAATACCGCGCGGGGCCGTGCGTTCGTGATGCCCAATTTCGACGCGAACGGCGATGGCCGGATCAACCGGCAGGAGGCCGGTGACGCCAACCGCGAATTCGCCCGCATCGCCGGGCCGCGTCGCGACCGGTTCGACTGGGCCGCCTATGGCCGCGACCCGGGAGGCTATCGCGGCGACCGCGGCGGCGGCACCACTGTAGTCGAGACCACCACGACCTGGGACCGCGGCGCGATGCGCAACTACGGCTTCCGCCAGACGCCACGCGGCGCGACGCTGACCCTGCAGGAGGACGTGCTGTTCCGCACCGACAGCGCGGTGCTGCGCCCCGGCGCGATCGAGAAGCTGCGCCCGCTATCGCGCTATCTGCGCGGCAATCCGGGCGTCCGCGTCGCGATCGACGGATTCACCGATTCGCGCGGGTCCGATGCGCACAACCAGGACCTGTCCGAGCGCCGCGCGGCGAGCGTCCGCCAGGCGTTCGACGACATGGACGTCGTCCGCGCGCGCTTCAGCGTCGTCGGCCATGGCGAGCGCCAGCCGGTCGCGACCAACGCGACCGCCGCCGGCATGCGCCTCAACCGCCGCGTCGAAGTCACCCTGCTCGGCCAACGCGCCGACCGCTTCTGACGGTGAACTCCCTCTCCCCCCGGGGGAGAGGGAAGGGGCCCGCGGCCCTTGCCGTGGGAAGGGTGAGGGCAAGTGAGGCTCGGGAGCGCGCGCCAAAGCCCCTCACCCTTCCGTCGCCTGCGGCGCCTCCCTCCCTCTCCCCCGAGGGGAGAGGGGCAGGCCTGCCTCCACCACCCCG
Source organism: Sphingomonas sp. STIS6.2 (assembly GCF_000732685.2). Taxonomy (NCBI): domain Bacteria; kingdom Pseudomonadati; phylum Pseudomonadota; class Alphaproteobacteria; order Sphingomonadales; family Sphingomonadaceae; genus Sphingomonas; species Sphingomonas sp. STIS6.2. The sequence goes on along the minus strand of NZ_JPDP02000038.1, from coordinate 7,094 downwards.
GCGAAGGCCGGGGCCCAGGTGGGGGACGTCATCTGACGGAAGGCGTCGCTGCGTTACGACGACCTTTCCAACTGGGCCCCGGCCTCCGCCGGGGAGGCGGCGTGTTTGGAGCAAGGCCAGAGCCGACCGCTGTCCTACGCCTCACGACCCGACCCCCGCGCCACAGGCCATTTCGCTTCCGTTTCGGGCGTGCGATGCCTATATGCTGGGCATGGCATCCAACCCTGAATCCAACAATCCCAACCTGCCCAACCAGGGCGACTATGGCGCAGACTCGATCAAGGTCCTCAAGGGCCTCGACGCGGTCCGCAAGCGCCCCGGCATGTATATCGGCGACACCGACGACGGGTCGGGCCTCCACCACATGGTGTTCGAGGTCAGCGACAACGCGATCGACGAGGCGCTGGCCGGGCATTGCGACCGGATCGACATCGTCCTGAACGCCGACGGTTCGGTCAGCGTCACCGACAATGGCCGCGGCATCCCCACCGGCATCCACACCGAGGAAGGCGTGTCCGCAGCCGAGGTCATCATGACCCAGCTCCACGCTGGCGGTAAGTTCGAGAACACCAGCGACGAGAACGCCTACAAGGTCTCGGGCGGCCTGCACGGCGTCGGCGTCTCGGTCGTCAACGCACTCAGCGAATGGCTCGACCTGACGATCTGGCGCGACGGCAAGGAGCATTACATGCGCTTCGCGTTCGGCGACGCGGTGCTCCCGCTCAAGATCGTCGGCGACGCGGCCGAGGGCCAGAAGGGGACGCGAGTCACATTCTTCCCGTCGCCCGCGACCTTCAAGATCACCGATTTCGACTTCGACAAGCTCGAGCACCGCTACCGCGAACTCGCCTTCCTCAATTCGGGCGTGCGCCTGTTCCTGACCGACGCGCGGCACGAGGAACTGAAGACCGTCGAGCTCTATTACGAAGGCGGGATTGCCGCGTTCGTGAAGTATCTCGATCGCGCCAAGCTGCCGTTGATGCCCGAGCCGGTCGCGATTTCGGGCACGCGCGACGACGTCACGATGGACGTCGCGCTTCAGTGGAACGACTCTTATTACGAGAACGTCCTCGCCTTCACGAACAACATCCCGCAGCGCGACGGCGGCACGCACATGGCCGCGTTCCGCGCCGCGCTGACCCGCACGCTTAACAATTATGCCGAGAAGTCGGGCCTGTTGAAGAAGGAAAAGGTCCAGCTCACTGGCGAGGACATGCGCGAGGGTCTGACCGCGATCGTCTCGGTCAAGCTGCCCGACCCGAAGTTCAGCAGCCAGACCAAGGACAAGCTCGTCTCGTCCGAAGTCCGCCAGCCCTTGGAAAGCCTGATGGCCGACAAGATGGCCGAATGGCTCGAGGAGAACCCCGCGCACGGCAAGGCGATCGTCGCCAAGATCATCGACGCCGCCGCCGCCCGCGAAGCTGCCAAGCGCGCGCGCGAACTGACTCGCCGCAAGGGCGTGATGGACATCGCCTCGCTGCCCGGCAAGCTCGCCGACTGCCAGGAGCGCGATCCCGCCAAGTCTGAGTTGTTCCTCGTCGAGGGTGACTCGGCCGGCGGTTCGGCAAAGCAGGGCCGCGATCGCCATTTCCAGGCGATCCTCCCCCTGCGCGGCAAGATCCTGAACACCGAGCGCGCGCGCGAGGACCGCATGTTGTCGAGCCGCGAGATCGGCACGCTCATCACCGCGATGGGCACCGGCATCCGCGACGATTTCAACGCGGACAAGCTGCGCTACCACAAGATCGTCATCATGACCGACGCAGACGTCGATGGCGCGCACATCCGCACGCTGCTGCTGACGCTGTTCTACCGTCACATGCCCAAGATCATCGAGGGCGGCTATCTCTACATCGCGCAGCCGCCGCTCTACAAGGCGACCAAGGGCCGCTCCGAGATGTACCTGAAGGACGATGCCGCGCTCGACGAATATCTGGTCGATGCAGGCGTCGGGTCGATGGTCCTCGAAGGGCCCGGTGGCGCCCGCTCGGGTCGCGACCTGAAGGATCTGGTCGATCATGCGCGCCGCATGCGCACGCTGATGCGCTACGTCCCCAAGCGCTATGACGCGGGCATGATCGAGGCGCTGGCGCTGGGCGGCGTGTTCGATCCCGAGGCGTCGGTCGCGGACCGCACGTCGCGGCTCGAGATCGTCACGCGTCGCCTCGAACTCGACGACGGCGATGCGCGCTGGACCGCCGAGCTGACGCAGGATGGCGGCATCCATTTCCAGCGCGCGTGGCGCGGGGTGACTGATCACCACATCATCGAGGCGAGCTTCCTCGTCTCGGCCGAGGCGCGCAAGCTGCACGCCCTGTCGGCCGAGCAGTCGGACAGCTATGCGCGCACCTCGAACCTCGTCCCCGCGAGCAAGGCGGCGCATGCCGACGAGCCCGAGGTGGAAGACGCCGCAGAGACCGGTGCCGGCGTGATCGGGTCCGCCACCGCGGTCGCGACGCGCGGCTCGACGCAGGTGTCGCGCCCGAGCCATCTGCTCGACGCGATCCTCGCCGCCGGCCGCAAGGGCCTTGCGATCCAGCGCTACAAGGGGCTGGGCGAGATGAACGCGGAACAGCTGTGGGAAACCACGCTCGATCCGTCGGTCCGCTCGATGCTGCGCGTCACCGCGGTCAATGCCGAGAGCGCGAACGAGATATTCACGCAGCTGATGGGCGAAGTCGTTGAGCCACGCCGCGAGTTCATCCAGGACAACGCGCTCAACGTCGCCAATCTCGACGTCTAGGGCGCGTTTCGCTTCCCCGGACCGACGCGCAGGGATCGTTCGATCCGTGTGCGTCAGTCCGGTTCGGCCCTGCGTGGCGCGTCGGTCTTGCGGATGATCGCGCCGAAATGCGTCTGGCCGTCCTCGCGCCACATCGACAGCGACAGGGTGACGGCCAGTTTCGACCCGCCGCGGTGCGTCGCCTCGAGGGTGGCGGTCGTCCCGACCAGATGCGCAGCCCCGCGGGCCGCGAGCTGCTGCAGGCTCAGGGGATTACCCCGTTCTCGCGGGTCGATGATGGCGATCGTCTGACCCAGCGCCTGGTTGGTGCTGAAACCGAACAGCGTCTCGCACGCCGCGTTCCAGACGATGATCCGGCCGTCATGATCCGCACATAGAATGCCATCGGGAGAGGTCGCGGCGAAATTGTCGAAGCGGGACCGGCCCGGGTCGGGCAGCTGCGGCACGTGGTTCGCCAGCGGCGACCCCTCACGCAGGCTGCGCGCGAGTTCGGGGGTGTCGAGCCAGCGTTCGCGGGGGGCAAGCCCGCCATCGACCGCGACATAGACCATCTCCGCCACGCTGCTGACGTTCAGCTTGCGCAGCGCCTGCGCGCGATGCCCCTCGACCGTACGCGGGCTGATCGCCATCGCCTGCGCGATCGCCTTGTTCGTCTGGCCGACGATCATCGCGCGCACGACATTGCGCCCGCGCTCGGTCAGCAGGTCGAGACGCGCGCGCGCCGCGCCGCGCTGCAGCGTCCAGTTCACCAGCGTCGCGACCCGTTCGAACGCGCGGTCCAGCGCGGCCGCCAGCGTTTCGGGCTCGAGCGGCATGTCGAGCACTTCGGTCGCGCCCAGTTTCATCGCCTCGACGGTGACCGTCGCATCGGTCCGCGCCGTGATCGCGATCGCCGGCCAGCGGATGTCGCGTTGTGCCAGCGCGGAGAGCAGCCCCAGGCCGTGCGCCGGCGGCGTTCGCAGTTCGATCAGGATCGGCGCGGGCTTGAGCGTCGGCAATTGCTCGAGGAACAGGTCGGCATGGGCAAAGGGCCAGACCGTGATGCCCGACGGCTTCAGACAGGCCTGCAGATGCCGCCGCGTGCCGCTGTCGTCGTCGATGACGTATAGGATCATGGCTGCTCCGGTCGGTGGCGGTGCCAGGGGCCAAAGAATGGTGCCGCGGCCGGGACGATGAAATTCGGCGTTACACGGTAAAGTCCAAGAGTTCGAGGGGGCTGTCGCGGGCGTTCAATAGGTGATGCTGACCCAGAGGATGTCGCTGTAGGATCCCGGCTTCAGCTGCGTCTGGCGGGCCGGTGCGCGGGCATAGACGGGAATCGCGGTGCTGGTGGCGACCGCGGTGCTGCTGACGGTGCTGCTGCCATTGGTGCCGTCGCCCCAGACCCGTGAGTGCGCAGGATCGATATAGAGATTGTAGAGCAGCGCCTGGGCGCCGCCGGTCATGGTCCGCGCGCCATAATCGCCATTGCCCGGGCCGATCGCGATGACGACGCTGGTTTCGACGTCGCAGCTGATCGCGATGCTGGTGACGGCATCCTGTGGCGCCGATGCGAACGGATCATAGCGGCCCAGACTCAGTTGCTGCGGACTGACGCTGCAACTGGCAGCCGCTGCCGGCGCCGCGGTCGCGAGTAGTGCGAAGACAAACGCGGCGGTGATCGCGCTGCGACCGATCATGAGGTGCATGTGAAGGTTCCGAGATCGGGTTGGGTCTGTCCGGCGGGGACGAAGTCGAAGGCGAAAGCGCATCCGCCGCCGGCAAAGGTGGCAGACACGCGATTGCGCGTGGCCAGCCCGGTCAGATAGGCGTCGCCGCCGGGCGCCAGCAGAAAGGCTTCGCCCGCGCCGTTCAGGTGGAGCACGGTGCCGGCGGGAAGCGGGTTGCCGTCCGCACCGACCACCCGGAGCCGCGCATCGCTTGCGGCGCGTGCGCCGAACCGTACCGCGACGCCGCTGCGATCATAGGGCCGCACCGTGCGCGCGGTCTCGTCGATGATCGCGTCGAGCGGCAGATCCTCGGCCTCGATCCGGATATGATTGTCCTGAAACGGCAGCAGTCGCGGGATGACCAGCACGCCCGCCGCGTTCGTCCGGCCGACCAGCTGGTTGTCCGAATAGACGCGGACATTGGCGTAGGGGCCGACGCGCACGGTCCCGAAGCTCTGCTCGATCCGACGCGCGGCGAATACCGCGCCATCGACCGTCGCGACCGATCCGACCAGCTGCAGCCGCCCGCCCGACGCACCGTTCAGCCGGGTCACCTGCGCATCGATCCGGCCGATGCCGCTCTGGGCATTGACCTCTGCATCAAGCCGCTCGATCGCCCCGGTTTCCGCCTGCAGCCGGTATCCGACGCCGTCGCCATAAGGGAGGTTGCGTTGCAGCGTCGTCGTTGCGCCAAGTTCGCCGTCGCGCTGCTGCACGCCGGCGGTAGCACTGGTCCGCTGGCCGAACGGGACGGTGAGGCGGAACTGCACCGTCGTGTCGCGCGCGCCGGCAAAGCTCCGGCTCGCATTGAGGCTGAGCGCGCCGATCCGGCGGAGCCGCATCGACGCATTGGCATTGCCCGACAGGATATCCCCGCGCTGGTCGCGGCTGCGGCGCCACAGGAGAGAAGCTGTGACCGATCCATAGGGCGTGGGCGTGCCGATAAAGCCGGTCACCGTGCTGCGCGCGCGCCGATAGGCGGTCGAATCGCCGACCGTCGCATAGTCCGCGGTGGTGATCTCGCCATTGCCGCCCAGCGACAGGCCGCGCGTCTGGCGTTCGAACCCGATCCCGAACAGGCCGCCGCCGCCCCGGTCCGAATGGCTGCCCGCGGCCGAGAGCGAGAAGATCCCGACCGCGGGCCACAAGGCGCTGACCTGCATGCTGGTCGCCTGCATCTTGCGGGTGGTTTCGCCATGCGCCTCGACCGTCAGCCGCTCGGTCACGCCGTAGCGATGCGTCGCCGACAGGATCGGCGTGCCATAGTCGAAGCTCGCCCGCGTGAAATTGTGGCGCAACACGCCGATCTCGTACGAGAAATCATGCAGCCCCCGGCGCAGGATCTGCGGCGCGGCATAATAGGATTGCGTCACCCGCGTCTCGCGACCCAGCGCGTCACGCACCACCAGCTGGATATCGCCGCTGCCATTGACCACCGGGACGTCGGTCAGCGCGAACGGTCCGGACGCGACCGTCTGGCGGTTCTGGAGGATGTTGTTGACATAGAGGTCGACGACCGAGGGGACGGCCGCGCTGCCGTTCAGCGTCGGCAGCGCCATCGTCAGATAGCCCGGCTGCGTCGCGAAATTGGTCGCGAGCTGAAGGCCCGCGAACCGCAGCGCGCCGGTTCCGGTGCTGCCGCGCGTCACGCCGTCGCCGATCCGCAGCGATCGCAGCCGCGCCGGGTCGTCGATCGTCCAGTTGGTATCCAGCCTGACGAGGCTGCGCCGTCCGTCGCCACTATTCCCCGTGCCGGCGATGAAGCCCGTCCCCATCGTCCCCGCGCCGCTGAACGCGCCCAGCTCGAACAGACCGTCGAGCGAGGACGCGCCTGACGCGGTCTGTGCGGACAGGTCGTAATTGAGGAAGCCGCCGATCCCGCTGCGCGTCATCGGCCCGTCGGTCCGGCCCGACAGCAGCGCGCTCGACGGCATGAACAATGCAGCCGGCGCGGTGATCGACAACGTCTGCGTCGCATCGTCGAGGCCGGCGACGAGTCCTTCCGCCGTGTCGAGCCGAAGATAGGTCTCGCCCTCGAATAGCCGCGTGTCGTCCTCTTTCAGCACCAGCCGCCAGGCGAGCGCCGCGTCTCCGGTGACGTACAGCGCATCCGCATCGTACAGCACCCAGACCGGATCGGGCTGATCGATGCCGTTGATCCGGATCGCGAGCAACGCCAGACGCAGGTCCGCCGGCGCCGCAGCCTGCCCCGCCGCCGGGATGGGCGCGGGGTCGGCAGCGATGCTGGGCGAACCCGCGGCCAGAAGCACGATTGCCAGACTAGCGCGCGGCCAGATTCGCCGTGACTTCGTGCTCGCCATCGGCGGTGCGGATCGCAAGCGTCAGCGGCGTCCCGGTCGTGAGTTCGGGGTGCTTGCCGATCTCCCATTGGCGCATGCTCTGCGGCAGGACGACGCCCATCGCGTTGCTCAGCACGGTCGATGTGCCGCCCGTCCCCGTCCCCGTCCGATGTGCGATGCCGGTGACCTGCGCGATGGCGCCGCCGGTGTTGCGCGCTTCGAGGACGATATCGCCGGCCGGACGCCGCCAAGCAGTCCAGGCGACGTCAGCCTTGGCGGCCGGATCGGCGACGATATAGAGCGGCAGGGTCAGCTTGACCGCGATACGCACGCCGTTCGCCG